>QHSC01000078.1 GCA_003220345.1 Candidatus Rokuibacteriota bacterium
GAAGTGGGGATTGAGAAGCGTCGGGGCCTGCCACCAGAGCACCTTGAGAGGCCCTCCGCCTCCGCGGCGCGTGGGCGTGAAGATGGGATTCCTGGGCTGCGCCTGGGCCACGCCGGCCTGGGCGAGCAACTGAGCGGCCATGGGCGCCGTGAGTCCGAGCGTTACCATGGCCTGCACGAAGCCTCGCCGGCTCCATCGTCCCGCGCGCACGTCTTCGATCAGCTCGCGAAGCGTCTGCTCGTGCATGTCGATGTCCTCCGAACTAGCAGGCCTTGATCACCGCATCGCTCGCGGCGCGCGTGGTGGCGGCGCCGCCGATGTCCGGCGTGCGTCCTGTCGGATCCTGGAGCGCGTTGCCCACGGCCGCCTCGATGCGGTCGGCGGCGGCGGCGGCCAGCGGATCCCTGTGCTGGCGGCCCAGCCAGCGGCACATCATGGCCGCGGAGAGGATGGTTGCCGTCGGGTTCGCGATGCCCTTGCCGGCGATGTCCGGGGCCGTCCCGTGCGAGGGCTGAAAGAGCGCCCAGCGGTCGCCCACGTCGCCGGAGGGAGCCATGCCGAGACCGCCGACGGTGGCCGCGCCCAGGTCCGAGAGGATGTCGCCGAACATGTTCTCGAGCACGATCACGTCGTACTGCCAGGGGGCCTGGATGGCGTACATGGTCATGGCGTCGATGTACGCAAAGTCGGTGCGCACGCCGGGAAAGGCGCGCGCCGTCTCCTGGAAGACCTGACGGAAGAAGGCATAGGAGCGGAAGACATTGGCCTTGTCCACGCACGTGACCTTACCCAGGGATCTGCCGCTGCGCTCCGCGCGCCCCTGGCACGCCTCGAAGGCGCGTCGCACGATGCGCTCCGTGCCCTTGCGCGTGATGACGAGGGTGTCCACGGCCAGGTCTTCCCCCACCTTGGAGCCGCCTCCGAGAGAGGCGAAGAGGCCCTCCGTGTTCTCCCGGAAGATGACGTAGTCGATCGTCGCGCCCTCGGGCAGCGCGAGCGGGCTGGGCACCCCCGGGAAGAGCTTGATCGGCCGCACGCCCGCATAGAGATCGAGGACCATCCGGAGCGTGATCTGGGGCACCAGCTCGGTGCCGTCGGCGTGGCGGACGTCAGGCAGCCCGGCGGCGCCGAAGAGGATGGCGTCGGTCTGTCGGCACAGCTCGATGGTCTCGCGCGGCAGATCCTCGCCCGTCCTCCGGTAGAGCGCGGCGCCCACCTCGGCCTCCTCGAACGAGAAGTGCAGGCCGCCACCTTCCACGGCTTTGAGCACGCGCGCCGCTTCCTGGACGACTTCAGGTCCAATGCCGTCACCGCCGATCAGCGCGATCCGGTAGTAGGGCATTCTACTCAGCCCTCGCCTCGCCGCTCTCGTCGCCTGCGGCTCCTCGGCAGCGTCTCGGCTCGAACATCATTCAGCCCTCGCCTCGCCGCTCTCGTCGCCTGCGGCTCCTCGGCAGCGTCTCGGCTCGAACATCATTCAGCCCTCGCCTCGCCGCTGATCCACTCAGCCCTCGCCTCAGGGCTACGCCCTTCGGCTCGAACTGCCAGGCCTGCGGGATTGACCCAACTCTCGCCTCGCGACGGCCAGGCGCCGTCGTTCAGCTTGAAGAGCGGGCCGCGTCTCAGCTCGAACATCAGGTGGTTTTGGCCGCGAGCATGCGGACGGCGACGTCGATGGCCTCGAGCATGCTCTCGGGATTCGCGATGCCCTTCCACGCCCGGTCGAAGGCGGTGCCGTGGTCGACGGAGACGCGTAGAAAAGGCAGCCCCACGGTGACGTTGACACCGGAGAGACCCGTCCACTGACCCTTGGCCTCGTCGTAGGTGAAGCCGAGGGTCTTGACGGGCACGTGCCCCTGGTCGTGGTACATGGCGACCACGATGTCGAACTCGCCCCCGCGCGCGCGGGAGAAGAGCGTGTCCGCGGGGAGGGGACCGTGGACGTCGAGGCCATCGCGGCGCGCCGCCTCGGCGGCGGGAATGATCTCGCGCTTCTCTTCGTCGCCGAAGAGCCCGTCCTCACCCGCGTGCGGGTTCAGTCCGCACACCGCGATGCGCGGGCGAGGCACCCCGAGCCCGTTCATGGTCTGCTGGGCCAAGCGAATGACCTTGAGGACGCGCTCCCGCGTGCAGAGCTCGGGCACGCGCCGGAGGGCCACGTGGGTCGTGACGTGTATGACTTTGAGCTCCCGGCCCATGAGGAGCATGGCGAAGTCCCTGGTGTCGGAGAGGCGCGCCAGGATCTCCGTGTGCCCCGAGTGCTGCACGCCGGCCGCGGCCAGCCCCTCCTTGTTCACGGGCGCCGTCACCATGCCGTCGATCTCTCCCGCCTGACAGAGCCGGACGGCGGCCTCGATGTAGGCATACGCGGCCCGCCCCGCTTCCGCGCTGACCTGGCCCCGGGGCAGGCTCGCCGCGTCCACGTTGCCAAGGTCGAGACATTCGAGCGTGCCGGGCTCGAAGCGGGCCTCCCCCGGCTTTGCCACGACGTGCAGACGGAGCGGGGAGCGGAGCAGCGACAGCGTGGCCTCCATCACCGAGCGATCGCCGATGACGACGGGGCGACACGACGTCGTCACCGAAGGGGTGGCCAGGGCCTTGGCCGTGATCTCGGGACCCACCCCGGCGGGATCGCCCATGGTGATGCCGATGAGCGGTGAGCGGCCGGGCATTCAGGCAGCTCCCCGCGCGAGGGTCAAGAGCAGCTCGGGGGAGCCGAATCCACCCGCCTTGGTCAGGACGGAAAGCGTCGAGCCGTCGGTGGCGACGAGCCGGCCAAGAGCGAGCCCGGGCGCGGGCGCGCCGTCGAGCTCGAGCCGCGTTGCCCCCCAGGCGTGCATGAACGCATGCGCCGTCTCGCCGCCGGCGATGGCGACGATGGAAGGGGAGGCGATCATCGCCCTCACCGACAAGGCCGCGAGAGTCGCTGCCGTCTTCTCGTCGGCTCCCCCCGGTCCGTCCGGGCTGGCCACGAAGGCGGGCTTGCCGCTTCTGAGCGCGGCGATGACCGAGTCAAGAGTGGTCTCGCCCGTCGGGGATACCCGAGCGCCCGCGACTCCCGCGGCCTCGAGCACCGCGATCTGAGCGCGGGTCGACGGATGCCGGCTTCCCGCGACGATGAGCCACGCCCCTGGAGCGGGGCACGCGACAGGCCGAGAGGTCAGGCCGAGCGCGGCGGAGACGGCACCGGCGAGGCCCGCCGAGCCGGCGAGCAGCAGGGATCCTTGCGCGAGACCCGCACGCGCGAGGGCCTCGAGGTCGGCGTCGGTCTCGGCATCCGCGACGCGGATCCCGCGTCGTCCCTGGAGCCCGCGTCGGAGCTCCTCGGCTCCGCCGCGCACTTCTTTTAAAGGAAGAAGGGTCACGGGGATGCCCGGCGTGCCCTCGCGGCTCAGGATGTCGAGGAGATCGGAGAGGGGACCGGGGTAGGCGGGATCGAGGCCGACGGGAGTCTCGTGGGCGGGCACGCCGTCGACGAGGAGCATGCCATTGAGCACGGTGCGGCCTTGGGCCGGGAAGGCCGGGCACACGAGCACCGTCGAGGCCTGCATCGCCTCGAGCAAGGCCGCGAGCTCGGAGGCAATGGGGCCACGAAAGGTCGAGTCGATCTTCTTGAAGACGGTTCCGTCTCGCCGCCCGGCGAGCCCCGCCACGGTCCGGCGCATGCGCGTGGCGGCCTCCGCCGCCGCCAGGCCGCGACTCTCGGTGTCCACGGCGGCCGCCGGCCAGTCCGCCGAGGGCGCGAGGGCGCCGACGAAGACGGGGACGGGGCCGCGACCGGCGAACAGCGCGCCCGCATCGCAGGCACCGGTGAGATCATCGGCGATGACGGTGACAGGCATGGAATCTCTGTAAGCTACCATAGAAGCGCGCGCGATGATTCCCGGTGCCTCGGCCATGTATACTCGCAAGACCATGAGGCCACGCGTGGTGCCGATTGTGCTCCTCGCCTTGCTGGCGGCGCTTCCCGCCGGGGCGATGGAGGATCCCGCCCGCGCCCTCGATCTCATCAAGCCAAGCCGCCAGCGATTGGCCAAGGACTTCAAGGTCTCCTCTCTGGACGGGGGGACTCTGCGATTGTCCGAGCTCCGAGGCAAGGTCGTCTTCCTGAATCTCTGGGCGACCTGGTGTGGACCGTGCAAGGAAGAGATGCCCGCCATGGAGCGCCTGTGGCGCCGCTACAAGGCGAATGGGCTGATCGTCGTCGCCCTCAGCATGGACGCCCAGGGGGCGAGAGTGGTCAAGCCGTTCGTGGACCAGGCGCGATTCAGCTATCCCATCGGGCTCGACCCGAAGATGGAGGTCGCTCAGCTCTACGGAGCCCGCGCGGTGCCCGCCACCTTCATCATCGACCGGAGCGGCAACCTCTTCGCCTTCGCCCTGGGTCCTCGCGAATGGGACAGCAAGGCGGCCGCGCCGTTCTTCGATGCCCTGCTCGGGCCGGACAAGCCTCGTGGCTGAGCCCCTCACCTTCGGCGTCGCGTTCTCGGCGGGGCTGGTGTCCTTTCTCTCCCCCTGCGTGCTCCCGCTCTTTCCCTCCTATGTCTCCTTCGTCACGGGCATGTCGGTGGACAGGCTGAGCGCGGACCTTCAGATCGCCGAGCGCGTCCGAGTATTGGTGCACTCGCTGGCCTTCATCGGCGGCTTCACCATCATCTTCGTGAGCCTGGGCGCTTCCTTCAGCGCGGCGGGGCAATTCCTCCTCGACTACCGCGACTGGATACGGATCGCGGGTGGCGTGCTCATCGCGCTCTTCGGTCTCTACATCGCGGGACTCCTGAAATGGGGAGTGCTCGACCGGACGCGCCAGGTTCAGGTCCGCACCAAGCCGGCGGGATTTCTGGGCTCCCTCGCGGTGGGCATGACCTTCGCCATCGGCTGGACTCCCTGCGTGGGGCCCATATTGGGGTCCATCCTGACGCTGGCGAGCACGGAGAAGACGGTGAACGAGGGTGTCTGGCTGCTCCTGGCCTATTCGTCTGGGCTGGGCGTGCCTTTTCTGGTCTTTTCTCTGGCCCTGGGCGGCTTCCTGCGATTCTTCAAGAGGTATCGGCCGTTCATCCCGATCGTGGAGCGGACGGCGGGGGTTCTGCTCGTGGTGGTCGGCGTTCTCGTCGCCACCAACTACTACATCGTCCTGAATTCGTGGGCCATCTCGCTGACCCCAGAGTGGCTCCTCCGCCGCCTCTAGCGCAGGCCGCTGAAAAAGGCCCATCTGCTTCGTTGGCGCCCTCGATCGCACGCTCAACGTACAGAAAGTACGCCTCGCGTGCGACCTTCGTGCGCCGCCTCGCATCTGGACCTTTTTGAGCGGCCTGCGAGGTTCACGGGTCCTTAGGTCGATGACCAGAGGTACGGGTATTCTGTGGTCATGACGATCGAAGTGCGCGTGCCGGCGACGTCCGCCAACCTGGGCCCCGGCTTCGACGTGCTGGGTCTGGCCCTTGGTCTCTACAACGAGATCCTCTACGAGGAAGCCGATCGCGTCGCCGTCTCGGTCGAAGGCGAGGGGGCGGAGGGTCTCGATACCGGCGCCGACAATGTTGTGTCCCGGGGCGCGCGCATGGTCTACGAGGCCGCCGGTCGCCGATTCCATGGCGCGACCATACGCTGCATCAACCGGATTCCTCTGGCCCGCGGGCTCGGCTCGAGCGCCGCGGCCTGGGTAGGCGGGCTCGTCGCCGCCAATGCCGCGCTGGGCTCTCTCCTGGACCGCGACGCCGTCCTGGCGCTCGCCTGCCGGGCCGAAGGCCATCCCGACAATGTCGCGGCGGCGCTCCTGGGCGGGCTGACTGTCTCCTGCGCCGTCGGTCAGCGCGTGGTCGCCGTGTCCTTGCCCGTCCCCGCGGAGGTCACCTGGGTCGTGCTCGTGCCGGAGGCGCAGAGCTCGACTCGCGAGGCGCGCGCGCTCCTGCCCTCCACGGTCTCGCGCGTGGATGCCGTCTTCAACCTGCAGCGCATGGGACTGCTCCTCGCGGCGCTCGGCACGGGACAGACGGACCTCCTCGGCCTCGGCATGGAGGACAGGCTCCACCAGCCGCAGCGATTGCCGCTCTTTCCTTGGATGGAGACGGTGCGCCGGGCCGCGCTGGAGGCGGGCGCGCTCGGCTGCGCGCTCTCCGGCGCCGGCCCTTCTCTCCTGGCCGCGGTTCGAGGCGCCGCCGAGCCCGTCGGGCGCGCCATGGAGCAGGCCTTGCGCCGTGCGGGCGGAGCGGGGAGAGCCTTCGGTCTGCCCGTGGACACTGCGGGAGCGACCTGGAACCCCGCCGGGCCGTCGCCTGTTAGCGTGAGTAAGGAGGTCGAGACTTGACTCGATCGAAGCTCGGGCGATACCATTCGAGCATGACGGGCCACGGTCGCGGGTCGAGCAGGGCGAGCCGGTGATCAAGAGCGATCGCTGGATCAGGCAGATGGCCATCGAGCACGACATGATCAAGCCCTTCGAGGAGCGGCAGGTCCGCACCGGGGTGATCTCGTACGGGGTGTCCTCCTACGGCTATGACCTCAGGATCGCCGACGAGTTCAAGATCTTCACGAACATCAACAACACCCTCGTCGATCCGAAGCGCTTCGACACCCGCTCCTTCGTGGACTATCAGGGAGAGGTGTGCATCGTTCCCCCCAACTCCTTCGCCCTGGGTCGATCGATGGAGTACTTCAAGATCCCGCGCAATGTCCTCACGATCTGCGTGGGCAAGTCCACCTACGCGCGCTGCGGGATCATCACGAACGTCACGCCCTTCGAGCCCGAGTGGGAGGGCTACGTGACGCTCGAGATCAGCAACACCACGCCACTGCCTGCCAAGATCTACGCGAACGAGGGTATCGCGCAAGTGCTCTTCTTCGAATCCGACGAGGCCTGCGAGACGTCGTATGCAGACAGGCAGGGGAAGTACCAGGGCCAGCAGGGGATCGTCCTGCCGACGATCTAGGCCCCGGCGCCGGGCCCGATGATCCGGGCCCAGAAGGAGTCGTTCATGGCCGAGCAGAAGAAGAAGGAAACGAGACCGACCAAGCCTGAAGGCGGCGATGACGCGGCGGGGGCGAACCCCGAGGTCGCCAAGAAGGGCAAGAAGATCAAGGAGGACCTCGACAACCTCCTCGACGAGATCGACGATATCCTCGAGGAGAACGCCGAGGAGTTCGTGAAGAGCTACGTCCAGCGCGGCGGCCAGTAGGCGCGAGCCGGCGCGCGAGAAAGGCGGACGAAGGCGACCGCCGGGAGCCACCATGCCGATCTACGAGTACCGCTGCAATCAGTGCGCAGGTGAGTTCGAGAAGTACCTCCCCTCGGGCTCGACGGCCGTCGTCTGCCCGACCTGCGAGAGCGCGCGCGTGACGCGCCGCCTCTCGCTGCTCTCCGTGCGAACCAACGCCGCCAGCGCCGGCGCGGCTGCCATGCCCATGCAAGGGGGCGGCGGCTGTTGCGGCGGCGGGTGCGGCTGTCACTAGTCCCGCCCTCCGGGCCGCCTCGCTCCCCTACTCGCAGTAGACACTGGCGCGACCCGCGCCTATACTCCGGCCATGGACCTGCGACAGCTCGAGATCTTCGTCAAAGTTGCCGAGCTCAAGTCGTTCTCCAAGGCGGCGGAAGCGCTCTTCCTGACGCAGCCCACGGTGTCGGAGCACATCCGCACCCTCGAGCAGGAGCTGGGCGTGCGGCTGCTCGATCGCCTCGGGCGCGGCGCGGAAGCGACGCGCGCGGGCCAGCTCCTCGTCACCCACGCCACGCGCATCCTCCAGCTCCAGCGCGAAGCGCGACAGGCCATGGACCAGTTCCAGGGAAAGCTCGTGGGCGAGCTGGCCGTGGGCGCGAGCACCATTCCGGGCGAATACGTCCTTCCGCCCCTGCTGGGCCGCTTCAAGGAGAAGTTTCCCGATATCTCGGTCACCCTCCTGATCGGTGACAGTCGGCAGGTCGCCGAGTGGATCGCCGAAGGCAAGGTGGAGCTGGGCGTGGTGGGCGGCCGACTCGGGCATCGCGGTGTCGAGTATCGCGAGCTGATGCCCGACGAGATGGTGCTGGTCGTGTCCGCGGCGCATCCCTGGCACGGCCGGGAGCAGGTCGAGATCGCCGAGCTCGCGGGACAGCCGCTGCTCTTGCGCGAGCGTGGGTCGGGCACGCGCGCCGCCCTCGAGGCCTCCCTCGGCGAGGCGGGCCTCGACCTTTCCGCCTTCCGTGTCGTGGGCGAGATGGGCTCGACGCAGGCCATCAAGCAGGCCGTCAAGGCGGGTGTCGGCGTCTCCATTCTGTCGCGACGGGCCATCGAGGACGAGTGCCGGGTCGGGCTCATGTGGGCGCTGACCGTGCGCGGCCTGCATATTCCGCGCTCGTTCTACGTCGCCACACATCGCGACCGGAGCCGCTCGCCCCTGGCCGAGGCGTTCCGAGCCTTCGTCGAGTCCGAGTCGGTCTAGGGCCCGCGCCGTCTCGCTCCGCGGCCCCCTCGCATGAGCACGGAAATCATCGATCCCAAAACCGGCAGGGCGATCCGTCTCACCAGCTACGCCGCCTGCGCCGGCTGAGCGTCCAAGATGGGTCCCGGAGATCTCCGGGACGTGCTGGAGGGCCTGCGCGACCACGCGCATCCGGATCTCCTCGTCGGCCTCGGCAAGAGCGACGATGCCGCCGTCTATCGCGTCTCCGACGAGGTGGCGGTGGTCAGCACCGTGGATTTCTTCGCTCCCATCGTGGACGACCCCTATCTCTTCGGTGCCATCGCCGCCGCCAACGCCATGTCCGACGTCTACGCCATGGGAGGCGAGGTCCTCTTCGCGCTGAACCTCGCGGGCTTCCCGCGCGAGATGCCCAAGGCCGTCATCGCGGCCATCTTCAAGGGCGGCGCCGACAAGGTGCTGGAGGCGGGAGGGGTGGTGGCGGGCGGGCACACCGTGGTCGACGCCGAGCCCAAGTATGGGCTCTGCGTCACCGGCCGCGTGCATCCGAAGCGCGTCCTGATCAAGGGAGGGCTGCGGCCTGGACACCGGCTGTTCCTCTCCAAGCCGCTCGGGACGGGCGTCATCGCCACCGCGGCCAAGAACGACGCCTGCGACGCCGCCGTCCTCGAAGGCGCGGTGCAAAGCATGCTCAGGCTCAACCGGGGCGCCGCCGAGGTCGTGAGGGAATCAGGCGCGCGAGGGGCGACCGACGTGACGGGCTTTGGTCTCCTCGGCCATGCCGCCGAGATGGTGGAAGCCTCGGGCGCGGGTATCGCGCTCCGCCTCAGGGACATCCCCCTCCTCCCCGGGGCGCTCGAGCTCGCCGAGAAGGGGCAGTGGAGCGGAGGCATGAAGCGCAATCGGGTGTACCTCGAGGGCACCCTGGGAGCGCGCGGCCGGCTGTCGCTGGCGCCAGGCATCTCGAGCGCCCAGGCCGGCCTGCTCTTCGAGTCCGAGACGTCGGGAGGGCTCCTCTTCGGCGTGGCGCGCGAAGACGTCAACCTCGTCCTCGACGGATTCGCGCGGCGGGGCGAGCCCTGCTGGGAGATCGGTGAAGTGGCGGGGGAGATCGGGATCGCGGTTCGCTAGACTACTGGCGAACGGAACGCTTCAGGAACGCTCGGAGCTTCTCTTTCAGCTCGGGGGGCAGGGTCGTTTCTCGCAGGCGCTTGGCCGCGTCCACCGTTCCCTTGTACGTGCGCACGAAGGCCACGCAGGGCCCGCAGCCTTCCAGATGCCATTCGAGTAGCTCGGCCTGGTGCTTGGGGAGAGCGCCGTCCACGTAGTCCGCGAGGAGGTCCATGCACTCGCGACACTCCATCTCATCCTGCGCGTCGGCCATGAGGCCCTCCCTCGCCCGTAAGTCGATGCTGGCGGGAACGATACCACAGCCGCAATCTGGAGGCCTCCGGTTGTTGCGCGGCTGCGTTGCCCCGCCCGCGCTTCCCTTGTAGGCTGAGACGCCATGCCCTCGCGCGGGACCCGGCGCGTCGCCATGCTGACCCCGTTCGCCTTTCCCTCCCCGAGCGGGAACGCCGTCACCGTCGAACGAATCGCTTCCGGGCTGTCCGCCCGCGGGATCGAGCCGCGCGTTTGGGACCTCTCGGCCGGAGATGCGGCCACCGTGGAGCGCGAAGTCTGCCAGTGGCGGCCTGATCTCGTGCACGCTTTCCACGCGTTTCACGCGGGGCCGCTCGGCGCGCGGGTGGCGCGCCTGCTCGGGCTCCCCCTCGTCGTCACCCTCACCGGCACCGACGCCAATCACGATCTCGCGGACGCGCAGCGAGGGCCGACGGTGCGCGAGGTTCTCGAGGGCGCGGCCGCCATCACGGTCTTTCACCGCTCGATAGGCGCGCGCGTCTCGGCCGCGCGGCCCGAGCTGGCCGCCCGGATCGTCGTGATCGCCCAGTCCGTCTCGTTCCGATCGTCCGACGGACCCCCGCCGCCGCGCGTGGCGGGACCGGTCATGCTCTTTCCCGCCGGCATTCGCCCCGTCAAGCGCCCCCTCATGCCGCTGGGTCCGCTCGATGCGGTGGCCGCGCGCCATGAGGGCTTCGAGCTTCACTACGTCGGGCCCGTCCTGGACGCGGCAGAGGGCGCGAAGCTCTTCCTCGGGCTCACGGGCCGGCCCTGGTGTCGCTATCTCGGAGCGGTGCCGCACGCCCGCATGCCCGCCCTCCTCCGCGCGGCCGACGTCGTGCTCAACTGCTCGATCTCCGAAGGAGGCATGTCGAACTCGGTGCTCGAGGCGCTCACGCTCGGACGCCCGGTGCTCGCCTCCGACATCGAGGGCAACCGCGCGCTGATCGAAGATGGGGTCACCGGCCTTCTCTTCTCCGACGCTTCGGAGCTGGCCTCCCAGGCCGAGCGGCTCCTCGACGATGTCGAGCTTCGCGCGCGCCTAGGCGCGGAGGGGCAATCGCGCGCCGCCGGATTCCGTCCGGAGACCGAGGTCGACGGCTATGTCAGACTTTTCGACACCCTGGTGCCTGCTTCCTGAATGGGCATGTTGCGCGAGCGCGAGCCGCGCCGCGCGATCAGTTGACGGATCGGCGAACCACCCCTATCATGGCTAAAATCTTTGGTCCGCTGTTCCCAAGATGCGGAAAGGAGTCGCGAATGTCGCAGTCTCCCGTGTCGGCCCAGAGTCAGGAACAGCGTGTCCAGGAGTTCGTGGCCGGCTTCCAGGCCCTCCGCGCCGAGGTCCGCAAGGTCATCGTCGGCCACGATGACGTGATCAATCACGTGCTCACCGGTCTCTTCGCCGGCGGACACGTGCTGCTCGAAGGCGTCCCCGGTCTCGGCAAGACCCTGCTCATCAAGACGCTGGCGGAGAGCCTCGAGCTGTCCTTCTCGCGCATCCAGTTCACGCCCGATCTCATGCCCGGCGACATCATGGGCACCAACATGATCGTCGAGGACGAGGCGGGCCGGAAGCACTTCCAGTTCCAGCGGGGCCCGATCTTCGCCCACATCCTTCTCGCCGACGAGGTCAACCGGGCCACCCCCAAGACACAGTCCGCGCTGCTCGAAGGCATGCAGGAGGGCGCGGTCACCGTGTCGGGGACGGCGAACCCGCTCCCCTTGCCCTTCTTCGTGCTGGCCACCCAGAATCCCATCGAGATGGAAGGAACGTATCCTCTGCCGGAGGCGCAGCTCGACCGGTTCCTTCTCAAGCTGCGCGTGCAGTACCCGGCCCTCGCCGATCTGACGGAGATCATCGATCGCACCACGCAGGTACGCGAGGTCTCGGTGTCCCGCGTGATGACCGGGCCCCGCGTGATGACCTTCCGGGAGCTGGTGCGCGAGGTGCCCATCGCCGCGCACGTGCGCGACCTCG
Source organism: Candidatus Rokuibacteriota bacterium (assembly GCA_003220345.1). GTDB lineage: Bacteria > Methylomirabilota > Methylomirabilia > Rokubacteriales > CSP1-6 > AR37. The sequence goes on from QHSC01000078.1 coordinate 11,780, forward strand.
CCGCCACCATCGTGCTCGCGAGCCATCCACAGTGGGAGCGGGCTCCCGAGGCGACGCGGCGCTTCGTCCGCTACGGCGCGAGCCCGCGGGGGGCGCAAGCCATCGTCCTCGGCGCCAAGGTGCGCGCGCTCAGCGAAGGGCGCTACAACGTCAGCATCGAGGACCTGCGCGCCATGGCGCTGCCCGCCCTTCGCCACCGCATCATCCTCAACTTCGAGGGCGAGGCGGAGGGCGTGGACGTGGACCGACTCGTCGCCCAGATCATCGAGGCCGCGGAAAACCTGAGCACCACGGAGAAAGAGGTGTTTCTCCGTTAGGGTGTCGAGGAGGGCGCATGCCCGATCTCACGATACTTGAGCGCGCAGTGGCCGGCGTCGGCCGGGAAGTCCGGATCCGGCGCGCGGAGTTCTACGGGCTCCGCGGCCTGTTCCTGGGCGCGCTCGCTGCCCTCGTCCCGCTCGTCCTGCGCGACTCCCTGGGCATGGTGGGGTTCGCGTGGGCCGCGGCCTGTCTCGCCGTGGGGGCTGTCGCGGGCGCCGTCACGGGTCTCCTCATGCGACTGCCCGCCACCGAGGCCGCGCGTCTCGCCGATCGGGGCTACGGGCTCCAGGACCGCATCGCCACCGCGCTGGAGTGGGCGGATCGGCCGGACCGCACGCCGCTCGTGGCCGCGCTGGTGGCCGACGCCGTCGCGCGCGTCCAGGCCCTCGCCGGCCGGCGCATCATTCCGCGCCGCATTCCACGCGAGGCCAAGTTCGTGCCGGTGCCGCTGGCGCTCGGGCTGGCCCTGGCCCTGGCCCCCGCCATTCCGCTGCCCCAGGGCGCGCTGCCCAGCTTGTCCCCCACTCGGCAGGAGGACGAGGCGAAGGTGCCCGATCGGAGCGGTGGGCTGGAGAGCCAGGATCAGCCACGCGGCGTCAAGCGCGACGATGTCCGGCGCGCGGACATGCAGGAGAAGACCTTCGGCCCGCGCGGAGGCACGGGGACGTCGTCCCAGCCGGGCGATCTCTCCGCGATCTTCAAGGACACGTCGATCTCCGGCCAGGCCCCGGACTTCAACGCCTTCCTGAAGAAGGGTGACGACCGCATCCGCATGCTCGATCAGCTCGATCGGCTGCCCGATCTCCAGCGCGACTTCACGCAGAGCCAGCAGCGCATGGTCTTCCAGAAGGCCAAGGCGCTGCGCGGGGGCCTGCGCGGGGAGCAGTTCTCGCCGGACAAGCTACGCGAGCTCATGAAGGAGATGGAGCGGCTCGGGCGCAAGGGCGATCCGAGCTACCAGGGCGACCTCGGGGAAGGGATGGAGGCGCTCGAGCAGGGCCAGACCGACCGCGCCATGGAGGCCATGGAGCGCGCGCTCAACAAGCTTCGCGCCATGGAGGAGAAGGGACGCGACGGCAAGGGCCTGCGCGGCGGGCGCGACGACGAGCGGCGGGGCGGCCGACGCGGCGACGGCCGGCAGGGCGGCGGGCCGGGCGACGACGGCGACTTCCCGGAGGGCGAGGGCTCCCTCCCGGGCAAGGGCAAGAGCGGCAGCCCCAAGGGCGATCCCACCCAGCGTCTCCGCACCAACCCATACGACGTCGGCGTCGAGGGCGAATCGCGGGCGGGGCGAAAGGAGGGCGTCGACACCAACATGGTCGGACGCGGCGGCAAGGTGCCCTCGCGGCTGCAATACCTCGGGGTGCTCGGCCAGTACCGCAAGCAGATGGAAGAGGACATCGCCCGCGAGCAGGTCCCCCGCGACTATCACGGACAGGTGAAGGAATACTTCAAGGCGTTGGACGAGAGATAGCTCGTGCCCACCGCGACCCGCGGTCAGGACCTGCTCTCTCCCGAGTTCCTTCTCCAGCTCGAGCGGCTCGCCCTTCTGTCACGCCGAGCCTTTCGGGGTCGCACCCGTGGCGAGCGCAAGAGTCCCCGCAAGGGGATGAGCGTCGAGTTCTCCGACTACCGGCCCTATGGCGCCGGGGATGACCTCCGCTACGTCGACTGGAACATCTACGGCCGCCTCGACCGCCTGTACCTCAAGCTCTTCGTGGACGAGGAAGATCTGCGCCTGCACCTCCTCCTCGACGGCTCCGCGTCGATGAGCTTCGGTGAGCCCGGCAAGCTCCACTACGCGGCGCGCCTGGCCGCCGCCCTCGGCTTCGTCGGCCTCGCCAGCCACGAGCGGGTGAGCGTCGCCGTCATTCGCGATCGCATGGCCGAGGGCTGGAGCCCCGCGCGGGGGCGCGGGCAATTGCTCTCGCTGCTCGAGTTCGCCGCCCGTCTGCGCGGCGAAGGCCCCACGGGCCTCTCGGACGCGCTCGTGGCCTACGCGCTCCGCTCGCGCGAGGCGGGGCTGGCCGTGCTGATCTCCGATCTACTCGACCCCGCCGGATACGAGCGGGGCCTCAAGGCCCTGCTGGAGCGGCGCTTCGACGTCCACGTGGTCCACCTGCTCTCGCCAGAGGAGCTGAACCCGGTCCTGGCGGGGGATCTCCGGCTCACTGACGCCGAGACGGGTGAGATCCAGGACTTCACCATGGACGGCGAAGCCATGCGCAGCTACCGCGAGCGCCTGGGCGAGTTCCTCGAGAGCGCCGAGAGCTTCTGCCGCGCCAACGAGATCAGCTATCACCGCGTGGCCACCGACACTCCGGTGGAAGAGCTCGTGCTTCGCGAGCTCAAGGGGCTCCTGCTCGCATGAGCTTCCTCCAGCCCCTCGCCCTGCTCCTGGCCGCCCTCTCCGTTCCCCTCCTTCTCCTGTATTTCCTGAAGGTGCGGCGCCGTCAGGCCACGGTGCCGAGCCTGATGCTCTGGAAGCCCTCGCTCCGCGACCGCGAGGCCTCGACCTTCTTCCAGCGCCTCCAGCGGGATCCCCTCCTGATCTTGCAGCTGCTCGCCCTCCTCGCGCTTGCCTTTGCCCTGGCGCGACCGGCCGTCACCGTCATGGGTCATGGCGCCAAGCGCATCGTCATCGTCCTCGACAGCTCGGCCTCCATGAAGGCGACCGATGTCGAGCCCTCACGCTTCGTCCGCGCCCAGCGCGAGGCCCTCGGGCTCGTGGGCCGGCTGGGCGTCGGCGCCGAGGTCATGGTCATCGAGGCGGCCGTGCAGCCGCGCGTGCTCGCGCCCTTCAGCCGCGATCGCCAGCTCACCCTGGCCGCCATCCGCGGGGCCCAGCCACGCGACCTGCCGAATCGGCTCGGGGAGGCCGTGCGGACCGCCCGCGCCCTCGTGGGGCAGGACTCCCGCGCGGAGATCCACGTCTTCACCGACGGGGCCCACCCGGCGGCCCTGCGCGGCCAGGCGGACGACGTGCGCGTGCGCTGGGTCGGCGTGGGACAGCGCGGCCGCAACGTGGCCATCACCAACCTGGCGGTGCGGCGCAACTACATCGGCACCTACGACTCCCAGGCCTTCCTGTCCGTGGTGAACTTCTCGGATCAGCCCGAGACGTTCAGCTTCACCCTCACCCTCAACAACGACGTCGTGGCCGAGAAGACGCTGACCCTGGAGCCGCAGGTGCGGCGCGCGGTGGTGATGCCCTTCTCCCACGAGGGCGGCGGCGTGGTGAGGGCGCGGCTCAACGTTTCCGACGACCTCGCGGCCGACGACGTCGCCTATGCCGTCATTCCGCCCGTCCGCGCCATCAACGTCCTGCTCGTGAGCCCCGGCAATCTCTTCCTCGAGAAGGAGCTGTCGACCGATCCCCAGGTCAAGCTCGAGGTGCGCAAGCCCGACGCCTACCAGGGGGGCATGGAGACTTTCGACGTGGTGGTCCTCGATGGCGTCAGCCCCACAAAGCTCGGGCCCGGCCGGTTCGTCCTCGTCAATACCGCGCCGCCCGACGTGCCCATCGAGGTGCTGGGACGCATCGAGACGCCCGTGATCATGGACTGGGACCGGAAGCATCCGATCATGCGCCAGGTGGACCTCGCCAAGATCGCCATCCAGGACGCCATGCGCGTGCGGCCCCTGGCCGCGGGGAAGATCCTCGTGGAGGCCGTGGGAGGCCCTCTCGTCTACCTCCTGGAGGAGCCGAACCGGAAGGCCGTCTTCTTCGGCTTCGACCTCTTCCAGTCCGACTTGCCTCTCCGCGTGGCCTTCCCCCTCATGATGTCCAAGTCTCTCCGCTGGCTGCATCCGGCGGGCCTGGACCAATCCAGCCTGTCATTGCAGACGGGCCAGCCCATCCAGCTGCCCGTCGAGCACGGCGTGAACACGGCCACGGTGACCACGCCGGGAGGCCGGAGCGTGCGGGCGCAGGTGACCCGCGGGGCCATCAGCTACACGGAGACCGACGAGGTCGGCGTCTACACGATCTCGACGCCGCGCGGAGAGACCAAGGTCGCGGTCAACCTCTTCAATCCCGACGAGTCGGAGCTGGCGCCCAAGCCGCTGCCCGCCTTTGTCGAGGGCGCGCGCGCCGAGACCGTGCCCGTGCCCGTGCAGCGCGAGCTCTGGCAGTTCCTCGTCCTCCTCGCCCTCGTCCTCCTGATCGTCGAGGGCGTCCTCTACTGGCGGCGGCAGACGGCGGGCAGGTACGGGCTGCCCTTCAACGAGGGCGACCGCTGGGCGCTCGGCCTCCGGTGCGTGCTTCTCATCCTGCTCGCGACGGCCCTGGTCAGGCCCATGCTCCCGCGCGGCGTCGACCGGCTCAACGTCATCTATCTTCTCGACGTCTCCGACAGCGTGAGCCTGGCCGCGCGCGAGAGCGCGTTCCGCTTCGCCGCCCAGTCCGCGGGGGCCGCGCGGCCGGGCGACCAGTCAGGGGTCATCGTCTTCGGCGAGGAAGCGGTGGTCGATCAGCCCCTCAAGCCCGGCAACAAGATCGATCGTCCGCAGGCGACCGTGGGCGGGCGGGGGACGAACCTCGCGCAGGCGCTCCAGCTGGCCCTCGCCACGGCGCCTCCCGGCCACGCCAACCGCTTCGTGCTCCTCTCCGACGGGCGGCAGAACGTGGGCAATGCCCTCGCCGTCGCGCAGGCGGCCAAGGATGCCGGGGCCGACATCTGGTACGTTCCGGCACCGCTGACCTTCAAGCAGGAGGTCGTGGTCGAGTCCATGCTCCTGCCTCAGGAGGTGAAATTCGGCGAGCCCTTCAAGGCCAAGGTTGTCGCGTGGAGCCAGGCGGAGACGCAGGGACGGCTCTCTCTGTTCCGGAACGGCGAGTTTCTCGGCTCGCAGGTCGTCAAGCTCAACGCCGGCAAGAACGTCTTCTCCTACCGGCAGTCGCTCGAGCAGAGCGGCATCCACGTCTTCCAGGCCGCCATCGACGTCGAGGGCGACATCATCGAGGAAAACAATCGCGCGGTGGGCACGGTGGTGGTGCGCGGCCGGCCCCAGGTGCTCCTCGTGGAGAAGGACCGCAGCCAGGCCCAGGCCCTGACCGCGGCCCTGCGCGCCCAGCACGTGGACGTGGATCTCGTGGAGGCGGAGCGCATCCCCAAGGACGCGCAAGGGCTCCAGAAGTACGACGGGGTCATCCTGTCCAACGTGTCGTCGCTCAAGATGACCAAGAAGCAGATGGAGAACATCCGCGACTACGTCCGTGAGCAGGGGGGCGGGCTCATCATGGTGGGGGGCGAGGAGAGCTTCGGCCTGGGCGGCTACTACCGGACGCCCATCGAGGAAGCATTGCCCGTGACCATGGAGGTCAAGCAGAAGATCGAGATCCCGAGCCTGGCCGTGGTGCTCTCCATCGACCGATCGGGCTCCATGGCCATGACCACCGACGACAAGGCGACCAAGCTCGACATCGCCAAAGAAGCCTCGCATCTCGTGGTCGACCTTCTCGATGACCGCAACGAAGTCGGGGTCATGAGCTGGGATACCGAGTTCGTGTGGGACTCGGCCATGCGTCCGGCGCGCGACAAGCAGGCGATTCACCACGCCATCGCCACCATCAAGGCGGGCGGCGGCACCGACGGCTACCCGGCCCTCAAGGAGGCCTACCAGGTCCTCTTCGACCGGCCGGCCCTGCTCAAGCACGTCATCTTCCTGTCCGACGGACAGATGACCCGTGGCGACTTCGCCGGCCTGATCCGGCGCATGGCCAAGGACAAGATCACGGTGTCGACGGTGGCCATCGGCAAGGACGCCGACATCCAGCTCATGGTCGACATCGCGAAGTGGGGGCGCGGGCGCTTCTATTACACGGACGAGGGTGCGACCGTCCCGCGCATCTTCACGCTCGAGACCCAGCTCGCCTCCAAGGCCTCGCTCGTGGAGCAGCCGTTCAAGCCCGCCGTCGCCCAGCCGGGGCACGAGGCGATCCAGGACATCGACTGGAAGGAGGCGCCGCCCCTCGGCGGCTATGTCGCCACCACCCTCAAGGGCAACGGCGAGATGGTGCTGATGACGCATCAGGAGGATCCGCTCCTCGCCACCTGGCGCTACGGGCTGGGGCGGGCCGCTGCGTTCACCTCGGACGCCAAGGGCAAGTGGGCCGTGCTCTGGCTGCGCTGGGGCGGGTTCAACAAATTCTGGGCCCAGATCACGCGCTGGACCCTCCGGACGGGCTCGCGCAGCGACACGGTGGCGAGCGTGTCGCGGGTGGACGAGGACGGTGAAGTCGTCGTCGACGCCATCGACTCGAAGGGCGAGTTCGTCAACTTCCTCGACTCCCAGGTCGGCGTGGTCGCTCCGGACAAGTACCGCACCGTGGTCGAGCTCGAGCAGATCGCGCCCGGCCGCTATCGGGGGCGTTTCCGGGCGGCCCAGGAGGGCGTGTACCTGGTCGGCATGGCGCAGCGTCGCGGTGACCAGATGGTGGGCTCGCAGCTGGCGGGCCTGGTGGTACCCTATGCGCAGGAGTTCCGAGACTTGGGCGTGGACGAGTCATTCCTGCGGGAGATCTCGGAAGTGACGGGGGGCGGAGCCGTCGCCCAGCCGCGCGATGTCTTCCTGCAGAACCGGCGCAAGTCTCGGCTATGGATCGACCTCTGGCCGTGGCTGGTCGGATTGTCGGCCGTCCTGCTGATCCCCGAGATCGCGCTGCGGCGCATCGGCCCCGGTGCTCTCGGTCGCATGGTGGCGCGGATACGCGCCCTGCGTCACACCCAGGGAGGGCCCGGACGTGAACCTATTCAGTAGCCGCGTGTCGAAGAGAGGTATCTCGCGGGCCCGCGCCGCCGTCACCCGTCTCGCCTGGCTCTGGATGGCCTGCCTGCTCGTCTTCATGGCGACGCCCGCGTGGGCCCAGACGCACGCGGCGGCCGCCACCAAGGTCCGCAACGTGCTGATCTTTCCCTTTGCTACCCCCGACCTTCCGCGCGAGGAGCAGTGGATGGGTGAGGCGGTCGCCCAGGCGATCATGAGCGGCTTCCGGCAGATCCCGGGCATCATCCAGATCGAGCGGTCGCGCCTGCAGGCCTTGACCCAGCCCGAAGCCTGGGACGAGCAGGCGGCCATCACCGCCGCGCGCGTGCTCCGCGCCGACGTGGCCTTCTTCGGCGAGATACGGCGGACGGCGGGCGACGCGACGCTCCAGGCCCGCTGGGTCGAGGTGCGCGGCGAGCGCGTGGAGCGCGGGACCCTGGATCCGATCGCCGTGCCGGACGGCGCGCTCCTCGAGAAGCTGCGCCAGCTCCCCGTCGCCTATGCGCGCTCGCTCAAGATTCCGCTCACCGATGTCGAGGCGGCGCGCATGCAGAAGTGGGCGGCGCCCACGACCTCGCTCAAGGCCTGGGAGGCGTACGTCCGTGGCCGCGCCGCAGCCGTCCGCGGCAGCCAGGACGCCAACGAGGCGGCGGTGGAGCACCTCTCTCGCGCCATCGAGGCCGACGCGCAGTTCGTCCTCGCCCAATACGCGCTCGGATCGGTGCATCAGGCCCTCGGGAACCGGTGGAAGGCGGCCGCGCAGTTCCGCGCCTCGACCCAGCTCGATTCGACCTTCCCCGAGCCCTACAAGTCCCTGGGCGATCTGTTCCTCACGGCTCCGCGCCGGCTCTTCGATCAGGCCGAGGAGGCCTACGTCAAGGCCATCGACCTCCGGCCGTTCTACTCCGACGCCTACGTGGGGCTCGGTGATGCCAAGGCCGCCAAGGGCGACGTCAACGGCGCCATCGGCGCCTACCAGAAGGCGCTCATCCACAACCCGCTCTCCGCTCAGGTGCACGCGAGCCTCGGCAAGATCTACTACGCGGAGAAGGGGCTCTATTACGAGTCGGTGCAAGCCTACAAGAAGGCCGTCGACCTCGATCCGCTCAACACCGAGGCCCGGATGGGGCTGGCCGAGGTCTACGAGGACAAGGGCCTCTACCCCGAGGCCATCGCGGAGTACAAGAAGGTCGTGGAGCTGGCTCCCACGAACACGGGCGCGCTCTACAACCTCGCCCTCGTCTACGAGCGGACGGACCCGCGGGAGGCGATGGCGCTCTGGGAGCGCTACATCCAGCTCGCGGGACCGCTGCCCACGGAGAAGGACTGGGTGGACGTGGCCAAGCTCCACCTGCGCAAGCTCAAGAACCAGTTCGAGAAAGACAAGTAACGACCAATTCGTGGGCTGAGCAGCCTGCGAGATGCCGAGCGGGGCGCGCCACCGCTCGCGAACCTTGACTTGCCTGGCCCGCTTTCCTACTCTGGGCTAGAGCATGAGCGATCTTCGGAAAGACCCCACCCGGGGCCAATGGGTGCTGGTGAGACCCGCGGGCGCGGTGGCCCCTGCGAGCGACGATTGCCCGTTCTGTCCCGGCAACGAATCCCGCACGCCGGCCGAGATCGTCGCCTATCGCAAGGACGGCTCCTCCCCCGATGGCCCGGGCTGGAGCGTGCGGGTCATCCCCGAGATCGACCCGTACTTCAGCGTGGAGCGCAACGTCGGTCGCGAAGGCGTGGGGCTCTACGACAAGGTGCCGCCACGGGGGGCGACCGAGCTCATCATCGAGAGCCCCGAGCACGACCTGACCCCCGCGGCCATGGACGAGGCGCGCTGGGAGCAGGTGCTCTGGATGTATCGCGATCGCCTGCGCGACCTGAAGAAGGATCCCGCCATCCGCGACATCCTGATCACGCGACGCTACCGCAAGCCCGGCTCGCGCATCACCCATCCGTATTCTCGTGTCATCGCCGTGCCCAGGAGGTCGCCGACGAGGAGCGCCTGATCCGGTTGACGCCTCACTTCGCTCTCATGGTGCCGTATGCTGCGCGCTCCCCGTACGAGGCGTGGATTCTTCCCCGCCGCCACGCCTGCGCGTACGAGCGGGACCTCACGCCCGAGACGGTGACCGACCTCGCGAGTCTGCTTCGGGGCTACTTCGGGATGCTGGTGGGGACCCAGGGGGATCCGTCCTTCGAGATGGTGCTTTACACGGCGCCCAATCAGGCGGCCAAGCTCCTTCCCAACGAATGGTCCACCATCGCGGAGGATTATCACTGGCATATCGAGATCACGCCCACCCCTGAGCGCCTCACCCGGATCGGGGGGATCCATGTCAATGAGACCTCCCCGGAGGATGCTGCCCGGCGTCTCCGGGACGCCTGGGCCTGAACTCCTTCCTCTGAAGGGCTCCCATCAGGTTGAATTATCGATGTTTAGGGCTTGACAGGGGTCCCGACCGGTGGCAAACTCCGACTATAAGTGTCGGAGATGGATTTGGTCGGATATAGGCTCGTGGACGAGATAACCGAAAGGGCAGAACCAGAATGTTGAGATTCACGAAGCGGGCGGACTATGGGCTCATGGCCATGCACTACATCGCCGCCCACGGCGATGAGGGGGCGGTGAGCACCAAGCGCATCGCCGAGGAGTTCCACATCCCGGCGGAGCTCCTCGCCAAGATCCTCCAGCGCCTGGCCAAGAGTCGGCTCATCACCGCCCACAATGGCCCCAAGGGTGGCTATGAGCTCACGCGCCGCCCCGATGCGATCACGGTGGGGCAGGTGGTGCGGGCCCTCGAGGGGCCGATCAAGATCGTCAGCTGCATGACCGACGGGGACGACTGCCCGCAGTACTCGCGCTGCAACCTGCGGCGGCCGGTCCAGAAAATCCAGACCAGCATCAGCCGACTGCTGGACACCATGACGCTCGCCGAGCTCGCGGCGGACGCGGTGGTGGTGCCCGTTGGCGAGCTGGTCTCCACGAGGTAGGAGAGAGACGATGCCGCTCAAGCTTCCCATCTTCATGGACAGCCAGTCCACGACCCCGATGGATCCGCGGGTGCTCGAGGCCATGCTGCCCTACTTCACCGAGAAGTTCGGCCACCCCGCGAGCCGAAATCATCCGTTCGGGTGGGAGGCCGAGGCTGGCGTGGACAAGGCGCGCGAGCAGATCGCGACCCTCATCGGGGCGCGGGACCCCAAGGAAGTCGTCTTCACCTCCGGGGGGACGGAGTCCATCAACCTCGCCCTCAAGGGTGTGGCGGAGATGTATCGCGAGAAGGGCAATCACATCCTGACCACGACCATCGAGCAGCGGGCGAGCTTGGACGTCTGCAAGCGCCTGGAGCGCCAGGGCTTCGAGGTGACGTATCTCCCCGTGGGTCGGGAAGGCCTGGTGGACGTGGAGACGCTCAGGGCGGCCATCACCGACAAGACCATCCTGATCTCGGTCATGTTCGCGAACAACGAGATCGGGACGATCCAGCCCATCGCGGAGATCGGCAAGCTCGCCAAGGAGCGCGGCATCATCTTCCACACCGACGCGACTCAGGCCGCGGGCAAGGTGCCCGTGAACGTGGAAGCCATGGGCATCGACCTTCTCTCGGCCACCGCCCACCTCCTGTACGGGCCCAAGGGCGTGGGCTGCCTCTACGTGCGCCGGAAGAATCCCCGGGTGCGCGTGGCCGCCATGATGGACGGCGGCGGCCACGAGCGCGGCATGCGCTCGGGCACGGTGCCGGTGCCCCTGGCCGTGGGGTTCGGCAAGGCGGCGGAGATCTGCCGCGAGGTCATGGGGGAAGAGGGCAAGCGCCTGGGGGTGCTCCGCGATCGGCTGCAGGACCTCATCCTCTCGAAAGTGGACGAGGCCTATGTCAACGGGCATCCGACACAGAGACTGCCCCACAACCTGAACATCTCCTTCGCCTACGTCGAAGGCGAGTCCGTGCTCATGGGACTCAACAAGGAGTCGGCGCTCTCCTCGGGCTCGGCGTGCACCTCCTCGACCCTCGAGCCTTCGTATGTCATCGCGGCCCTCGGCGTCGACTCCGAGCTGGCCCACTCCTCGATCCGGTTCGGGCTGCATCGCTTCTCGACCGAAGAGGAGGTGGACTTCGTGGGCCGGCGCTCGGTGGAGGTGGTGCAGCGCCTCCGCGAGATGTCGCCACTCTACGAGCTCGCGAAGGAAGGCGTGGATCTCAAGACCATCCAGTGGAAGGGTGAATAGGGGCGCCGTCCGGGCGCCAGGAGGCATGGTGAGTCATGGCCTATAGCGACAAGGTGGTGGACCACTACAACAACCCGCGCAACGTCGGGTCCTTCACGAAGGACACGCCGGGGGTGGGCACGGGGTTGGTGGGCGCTCCGGAGTGTGGCGACGTCATGAAGCTGCAGATCAGGGTCAACCTCGAGACGGGAGTCATCGAGGACGCGAAGTTCAAGACCTTCGGCTGCGGGTCCGCCATTGCCTCGTCGAGCCTGGCCACGGAGTGGCTCAAGGGGCGCACGGTGGACGACGCCGCCAAGATCAAGAACACCGATATCGTCAACGAGCTCAAGCTGCCTCCCGTGAAGATCCACTGCTCCGTGCTTGCCGAGGACGCCATCAAGGCGGCGCTGCACGACTACAAGGAGAAGTGGAGCAAGGCGGAAGCCGACGCCCCGGGCGCGGCATCGAAAGAGTAGGAGGGTCTGAATCGATGGCGCTGGCACTGACCGAGAAGGCGACGCAGCAGGTCAAGAAGCTCCTGGAGGATCAGAACCTCCACGGCGTCTTCCTGCGCATGGGCGTCAAGGGTGGAGGCTGCTCGGGCCTGTCGTACTCGCTCGAGTTTGATTCGGAGCTGGGGCCCCACGACAAGAAGTTCGACATCGATGGTGTGGCCGTGGTCTGCGACGCCAAGAGCTATCTGTATCTCAATGGCACCACGCTCGACTACGTGACCGAGGGACTGCAGGGGGGCTTCACCTTCAACAATCCCCAGGCCAAATCGAGTTGTGGCTGTGGAACCTCGTTTTCGGCATAGGGCCGGGACCGTGGCGTAACCGGGGCTCACGGACCGAGCGGACGGAAACCAGAACGGGCCCCGACGGGCCCGTTCGTATTTTAGGGAGAGGCTGTAACGTGACGGATTACTTCGAGGTGTTCGGGCTGCCGCGGAAGCTCTCGCTGGATCTCCAGGAGCTCCAGCGGCGCTTCTACGACCTCTCGCGACGTCACCATCCGGACTTCCATCAGACAGCAGACGCGGAAGCCCAGACGGCAGCTCTCGAGGCCTCGGCCCTGGTCAACCGCGCCTATCGGACGCTCCGCGACCCCCTCGCCCGCGTCGAGTACGTGATCGCACTCGAGGAAGGACGGGAGGTCCGCGAGGAAACCTCGGCCAAGCCCAAGCCGCCCGTGGACCTCCTCGAGGAGATGCTCGAGGTGCAGGAGGCGCTCCAGGAGGCCAAGTCTGCGGGGCTGACCGCTGAAACGGCCGAGCGTCTGCGCGGGGAGCGGGATCGCCTCGAGGCGCGCCGACGCGCGGAGGAGACCGCGGTCATCGAGGGGGCGGCCGAGTGGGATTCCGCGGTGGACGGCGGAGCGGACCGTCGGCCGCTCGTCGATCGATTCAAGCAGCGCCTGGCCGCGCGGGCCTACCTGCGCACCGTCATCGAGGACCTGGGCCAGGCCTTGGGAGAGGACGCAGAGACGCATGTCGCGCATCGTCGGCATTGACCTCGGCACCACCAATAGCCTGGTCGCCCACGTGGACGCGGCCGGGATCCCGCGCGTCATCCCGGACGCGGAAGGGCGCCGGCTCCTGCCCTCCGTGGTCGCCTATACGCCCGCGGGCATCGTGGTCGGGGAGGCCGCGCGGCGGCAGCTCGCGCGGAATCCGGCGCGGACCATCTACTCCGTCAAGCGCTTCATGGGCCGGGGCGGCGAGGATGTGAGGGAAGAGGCGCGCCACGTGCCCTTCGAGATCGCGCCGAGCGACGAGGTGGTGCGGATCCGCGTGGGCGACCGCGAGGTGACGCCGCCCGAGGTGTCCGCCGAGATCCTGCGCACGCTGAAGCAGCAGGCCGAGGCCCATTTCGGCGAGCCCGTGCACAAGGCGGTCATCACCGTGCCCGCATACTTCAACGATGCGCAGCGCCAGGCGACCAAGGACGCCTCGCGCATCGCGGGGCTCGAGGCGCTGCGGATCGTCAACGAGCCCACGGCGGCCTCGCTCGCCTATGGCCTGCAGAAGCTCGCCCAGGGCTTGATCGCCGTCTACGACCTGGGCGGCGGCACCTTCGACATCTCCATTCTCCGCGTCAAGGACGGGGTCTTCGAAGTCCTGGCCACCAACGGCAACACGCATCTGGGCGGCGACGACTTCGATCGCGCCCTGGTCGAGTGGCTGCTCGCCGACATCAAGGCCGTCCATGGCGAGGACCTCTCGAGCGATCCGGAGGCCGTGCAGGAGCTGCGTCTCGGCGCGGAAGCCGCCAAGTGCCGGCTGTCGTCCGAGGAGCGGACCACCCTCACCATCCCGTTCGAGCGCTTCACCTACCGCCGCGAGATCACGCGGGCCGAGCTGGAGCGCCTGATCGCGGCCCTCGTGGACCAGACGCTCGGCCCCTGTCGCCTTGCCCTCAAGGACGCGGGACTCACGCCCGATCAGGTGGGCGAGATCGTGCTCGTGGGAGGGTCGACCAGGGTGCCGCTCGTGCGGCGTCGTGTCGAGGAGCTCTTCGGGAAGACGCCGCACAGCCAGCTCAATCCCGACGAGGTGGTGGCCCTCGGCGCCGCCGTGCAGGCGCACATCCTGGCGGGCGGGATCACGGACATGCTCCTGCTCGACGTCACCCCTCTCTCCCTGGGCATCGAGACGCTGGGGGGCATCGTGAGCGTGCTGATCTCGCGCAACACGACGATCCCCACCATGGCCAAGGAGTACTTCACGACCTCGGTCGACGGGCAGACGGCCGTCGACATGCACGTGCTGCAGGGCGAGCGGGAGCTGGCCAAGGACAACCGGTCCCTTGCGCGCTTCGACCTCACCGGGATCGATCCCATGCCGGCGGGCATGCCCAAGATCGAGGTCACCTTCCTCATCGACGCCAACGGCATGCTGCAGGTGCAGGCGAGGGAGCAGCGGACGGGCAAGGCGGCCTCCATCGAGGTCAAGCCCACCTACGGGCTCAGCGAAGCGCAGGTGGCCCAGATGGTCGAGGACTCCTTCACGCACGCCGAGGCCGACGTCAACGCGCGGCTCCTCATCGAGACGAAAACCGAGGCGGAGACCGTCATGAACCACGTGCGGCGGGCCCTTGCCCAGGGCGGTCATCTCATGAGTGCCGAGGAGCGATCGCTGATCACCGGGGCCCTCGACGCCCTCCGCGCCGTCGAGGAGAGCGGCGACCGCGACGCGATCCGCGAGCGCACGATCGAGCTCAACCGGGCGACCGAGCCGCTCGCGCAGCGCATGATGGACAAGGCGCTCCGGGACGCCGTGACCTCCCGTCGCGCCGACGACATCTTGAAGAGGCCGTGATGGCGACCCACAAGGTGACCTTCCTGCCCTTGAACGTCACGGTCGAGGTGGACGACAGCAAGTACCCCCTGGCCGACCACGGGAAGCCGGGCTCGCTGCTCGACATCGCGCTCGCCAACAATATCAAGCTCGAGCACAACTGCGGCGGCAGCTGCGCCTGCACGACCTGTCACGTCGTCGTGCGAGAAGGCGAGGAGAACCTCTCGACGATGGAGCAGGACGAGGAAGACCGCCTCGACACGGCCGAGGGGCTCACCTTGCATTCGCGCCTGGGCTGCCAGGCCGTGGTGCGGGGTGACGTCGTCGTTGAAATTCCCAAATGATCGAGATTCCGCGATAGACGGAGACGGCCATGACCTGGAAGGATGCCGAGGACATCGCGCTCGCTCTCATGGATGAGCACCCCGACGTGGATCCGCTCACCGTGCGCTTCACCGACCTGCACAAGTGGGTGGTGGCGCTCCCGGAATTCAGCGACGACCCCAAGGCCTCGAACGAGGGTGTCCTCGAGAAGATCCAGATGAAGTGGCACGAAGAATACCAGGACAGGTAGCGCCCACGTGACTACCAGGTGACCACGTGATCGCTTTCGAAGATGAGGTCCAGGAGCTTGTCGTGATCGAGGTCGGCGCCGAGGCGCTTGACGGCAACACCCGCGGGCAGGGGGGGAGCGGCGCCGTCGAGGAGCACGACGATCACCTCGGCTTCGGACTCCTGGAGCTGACGCGCCAGGATGTCGGCGGTGAGGGGCGGGGAGTCTCGCTTGATGAGATGAAGGAAGCGCGGCATCAGAAGATGACGAAGCGCTCGGCTCGCGGGAGGAGGGCGGCGATCTCCTCCGCGGTGATCGACCTCACGGGGTGGCCGTCGGCGTTCCAGGAGGGATCCGCGGGCGCTGCGCCCGCTTCCACGAGGAAGGGAATGCCGAGCTTCTTCAGCGAGGCGCGGAACTTGGCGATGTCGTCGCCGTCCACGAGGTCGTCGGTGTCCTCGTCGAGCAGGTGGACCGCGGGGCCGGTGAGGACGACGTCCACGGGGGTCTCGCCGGCCACGATACCCAGCGCGATGCGCATGGCCTCGTTGGCGCGGTGGGAGACGCGCGGATCCTCCGAGATCAGCACGAGCACGGGGTGGCGGGCTGCCACGCTAGTTGAAGGAGAGGAAGCGGTCGGTCGCGTTGACGATGTCGGCGAGCACCACGAGGCCGCAGTTGGTGGCCTTGTCGGAGAGCGGGAGCCGGCGCTTCTGGCAGCCGTAGGCGCACACGAAGAGCTTGGCGCCGCGCTCGGCCAGGCCCTGCACGCGCGCGTCCTCCACGCCGGTCACGCCGTCGTCGATCAAATACAGGTACACATCGGCACCGCGGTCGAGCGCGGCGCGGCCGAGGCCGAGGGCCGTGTCGAGGTTCGCGTGCTCGGGCCCCGTGGAAACCATGAGTCCAAGCTTGCGCTTCGCGAGGTTCATCGCGAGGCCGAGCGTAGCACCCAGAGAGAGGAGCGTCAATGAATCGCCGAGTCTATCTCGATCACAACGCATCCACGCCGGTGCATCCCGAGGTGCTCCAGGCGATGCTGCCCTATTTCAGCGAGCGCTACGGCAATCCCTCGAGCGTGCACGGCTTCGGCCGCGAGTCTCGCGAGGGCATCGACGCGGCCCGCGAGCAGATCGCCGCCTTCCTCAAGGTGTCGAAGGACGAGATCGTCTTCACCTCGGGGGGCACGGAATCGGACAACCTGGGCATCAAGGGCGTGGCCGCCGCGCGGCGGGCGGGCCACATCATCACCTCGCAGATCGAGCATCACGCGGTGCTGCGCACGGTGCAGACGCTGGAGCAGGAAGGGTTCACCGCCACCTATCTGCCCGTGGACGGCGACGGCATGGTCAGCCCCGACGACGTCCGCGCGGCGCTGCGGCCGGACACCATCGTGGTCTCGCTCATGGGCGCGAACTCGGAGGTCGGCACCCTTCAGCCCATCCGCGAGATCGGACGCATCACCCGGGAGGCGGGAGTGCCCCTGCACGTGGACGGCGTCCAGACTTTCGGCAAGGTGCCCATCGACGTGGAGGCTTCCGGCATCGACCTCCTGTCCTTCTCGGGACACAAGATCTACGGCCCCAAGGGCGTGGCCGGGCTCTACATCCGGAAAAGCACGAAGATGGCCTCCATCCAGCACGGCGGCGAGCACGAGCGGCGGCGGCGCGCGGGCACCGAGAACGTGGCGGGCATCGTCGGGCTGGGCAAGGCAGTGGAGATCCGCGCCCGCGAGATGGGCGAGGAGGCGACGCGTCTGACCGCCCTCCGCGACCGGCTCTGGCAGGGCGTGCGGGAGGGCGTGGGCGAGGTGCGCTTGAACGGGCATCCGACCCAGCGCCTCCCCGGCACGTGCAACATGTGCTTCCGCAACGTCGAGTCCGAATCCATCGTGCTGGGCCTGGATCTGAAGGGCATTGGCGTGTCGGCGGGCTCGGCATGCACGTCGGGCAATGTCGAGCCGTCGTACGTGCTGGTGGCCATGGGCATCCCGCTCGACTGGGCCATGGGCTCGGTGCGCTCCTCGCTGGGCCACGCCACCTCCGCCGAGGACATCGAGTACGTGATCGAGTCGATCGTGCCGCTCGTGGCCAAACTGCGCACCCAGTCGCCCGTCGGGGCCGGCCGCCCCTAGGAGTCTCAAGGGCCTTGGGATCGGGACCTCGTTCTTTCGAGCGCCGGCTTCGCCGACGCAACCCGATGTTGCGGGAGGCTCGGAGGGGGCCGTCGAGACCTCCTTCGATCGACTAGTGCAATACAGCCCGACCCTCATCGATCACTTTCGCAACCCGCGGAACGCGGGAGTGATGCGGGAGCCCGACGGGGTGGGCGAGGACGAGTTCACGGAGTGCATGGACCTGGCACGCTTCTACCTGCGGGTGCGGGACGGCCGGGTGGAGGAGGCGCGGTTCCAGGCCTACGGATGCGGGCCCACGCTGGCGGCATGCAGCGCGGGCACCGAGATGGCCGCGGGCTTCACGCTTGAGGATCTCGCCACGGTGCCCCCGGCGCAAATCGAGGCGGCCGTGGGAGGGCTGCCGCCGGAGCGACGCCACGCGGCGCTCGTGGTCGCGGGAGCCCTGCGCGCGGCGGCACGAGATGCCCTGGCCCGGAACGGGCGGGGATAGGAGGCTTTCCATGTTCGAGCAGATGCGGCGTGACATCCGGACGGTGCTGGAGCGCGATCCCGCGGCGCGGTCGTCCCTGGAGGTCGTGCTTTGCTGTCCCGGTGTGCACGCCATCTGGTTCCACCGCCTCGCCCATCCCGTCTGGAGGGGCGGGTGGCACACCCTGGCCCGCTTCATCTCCCACGTCGGACGCTTCATGACCGGGGTCGAGATCCATCCCGCGGCCGTGCTCGGGCCCGGGCTTTTCATCGACCACGGCATGGGCGTGGTCATCGGCGAGACAGCCGAGGTGGGAGAGAACGTCTCGATCCTGCAGGGCGTGACGCTCGGGGGGACCAGCACCAAGCGCGAGAAGCGCCACCCGACCCTGGGCGACAACGTGGTGGTGGGCGCGGGCGCCAAGATCATCGGCGGGTTCCGCATCGGCAACGGCAGCCGGATCGGCGCCGGGTCCGTGGTGGTGCGTGAGGTGCCCGAGAACTCGGTTGTGGTTGGGGTGCCTGGACGCGTAACATTCCGGGATGGGGCGAGGTCGGGCATCGACCTCAACCAGAGCGATCTGCCCGATCCCCTGGCCCGCACCCTGGAGCAGATGGTGGAGCGCATCCACGCCCTCGAGGCGGAGATCGAGTCACTCAGGCAGGCACTCAAGGAGACCTCGCGCACGTGATTCCCAAAGACACGATGACGGTGGCCGAAGCCTCGACCTATCTCTCCATGGACGCCGCCACCCTCGAGCGCCTGGCCGTGGAGCGTCGCATCCCGGCCCTCGAGCAGGACGGGCAATGGCTGTTCTCGAAGAAGTCCGTCGACAAGTGGCGGGCCCGGAGCGCCGCGGCCGGGCCGCAGTAGGCGCGAGCCGCCACCGTCGTCGTGCCGGACTCACACGCGGATTTGCTGGACCGCGCCGCCGCGTGGTCGCTCCTCGCAGAATTCACCCAGTCGGACAACCTCCGCAAGCACGCCCTGGCCGTCGAGGCGACCATGCGCGCCTACGCCACCCGCTATGGCGAGGACGTGGACGCCTGGGGCGTGGCGGGCATGCTCCACGACTTCGACTACGAGATGCATCCCGCGGCGCCCCAGCATCCCATGAAGGGGGCGGAGATCCTGCTCGCGCGAGGCGCGCCTCCCGACATCGTGCGTGCCATCCTTGCCCACGCCGACTACTCCGGCTATCCGCGCCTCTCCCTGCTCGAGCGGGGTCTGTACGCGTGTGACGAGCTGTCCGGCTTCGTCACCGCGTGCGCCCTCGTCCGCCCCGGCCGCGTCATTGTCGGCCTCGAGGCGGCGTCGGTGAGGAAGAAGCTCAAGGACAAGGGCTTCGCGCGCACGGTGAACCGGCAGGACGTCTACCGCGGCGCCGAGGAGCTCGGCGTGGATCTCGACGAGCACATCGCCTTCGTCATCTCTGCCTTAACCGCGGTCGCGCCCCGCATCGGTCTCGCGGGCGGGCCGTCGTAGCACGGCCGTGGGCCAGGAGGCGGGCCCCCGGACCATCGTGCACGTGGACATGGACGCCTTCTACGCGTCCGTGGAGCAGCGCGATCGCCCCGAGCTTCATGGGCTGCCCGTCATCGTGGGGGCGGACCCTCGAGGCCGCGGCGTGGTCTCGGCCGCCTCCTACGAGGCCCGGCGCTTCGGCGTGCATTCGGCCATGCCCATCAGCCGCGCCTTCCGGCTCTGTCCCGAGGGCGTCTTCCTTCCCGTCGACATGGACAAGTATGCCCGCGTGTCCGTCGAGGTCATGGCCATCCTCGCCGAGTTCACACCGCTCGTGGAGCCCTTGTCCATCGACGAGGCCTTTCTGGACGTCACGGCGAGCGGCGCCTTGTGGGGCGACGGGGCCGCCATCGGGCGTCAGATCAAGTCGAAGATCCGGTCCCGGGTGAGCCTCACCGCCTCTGTCGGAGTCGCCGCAAACAAGTTCGTGGCCAAGGTCGCATCTGAGCTCGAGAAGCCCGACGGGCTTGTCGTGGTCGCGCCGGGCAGGGAGGGGGAATTCCTGTCACCGCTGCCCGTGGGGCGGCTGTGGGGAGTGGGCAAGGTGGCGGGAGCCGAGCTCCAGGCCATGGGGATTCTCACCATCGGTCAGCTTGCCCAGACTCCCGCCGCGCACCTGAAGGCCCGCTTCGGCCCTCACGGGCCCGATCTCCTTCAGCTCGCGCGGGGCCTCGACGACCGGCCGGTCCAGCCCGACGCCGCGCCCAAATCCATGGGCGCCGAGGAGACCTTCGAGCAGGATACGCGCGACGTCGAGCTGGTTCGGGCGACGCTCCGGGGTCAGAGCGAGCGGGTGGCCCGCGAGCTCCGGGGAACCGGTTATGCCGGCCGGACAGTGACGCTCAAGCTCCGCTTCGCCGACTTCTCCACCATCACGCGCGCGCAGACGGGTGATCCGACCCAGGATGGCCTGGCCATCTATCGCCGGGTCGAGGCGCTCTTCTCCCGCGTCCGCCTGACGCAGGCCGTGCGGCTCATCGGTGTCTCCGTCTCGATGCTGGGGTCCGCCGGCAGCGGGCAGCTCTCCCTTCTCGAGCCCGACGTGGCACGCACGGAGCGCCTCGCCCGCGCGGTGGACCGTCTCGCTGCGCGCTTCGGAGATGAGGCCGTCCGTCCCGCGAGTCTCGTCCCGGGTAGGCGCCGGCCCCGACCGAGGCAGCCCTCCGAGTAGACGGTAGACGCGTCCCGATTGCCTTCGGGTTCCGCTTCGGCTAGACTCACTGAACAGTCGTTCAGTCTGCTGGGAAGGTCATCGAGGAGACAGCGATGGAGCGTCAGATCGCGTTCGACAAGCTCGCCCGGGAAGATCGCATGGTGCGCATGCGCGCGCGGGAAGTCGCGGAGAGCAAGATCAGTCAGGGCCTGCCGCCGTTTCCCGGGCTCTCCAGCCGCGACTCCATCAAGGAGCGGGCCCACGGCATCATGGTGGGAGAGATGCAGGCCATGGAGGGAGCCGGCCGCACGGTGTACGACTTCCCCGACGCGCCATGGGAGTTCAGCCTGGACATGGCGCGGCAGGTCTGGGACGAGTCCCGCCACGTCGAGATCTACATCCGCCTGCTCGAGCACCTGGACGGCTATATCGGCGAATTTCCCGAGACGACCATCCTCTGGCGTTGCGCCTGCGCGGAAGACGCCGCCGCCCGCGTGGCCGGCGTCAACCGGGGTCTCGAGGGCCTCGCGTGCGACGTCTTCAACCAGCTCGTCTACATCGGCAAGAAGATCGGCGATCCCATCCTGGAGCGCGCGGTGGACTTCGTCCTCGCCGACGAGATCACCCATGTGCGCATGGGGTCGAAGTGGCTCACGAAGCTGACCGAAGGCGATCCGGAGCGGCGGCGCAAGGCCATCGAGTTCCAGGAGACCATCGACGAGCGCTTCAACCTGGGCGGGGCCCGCCAGCTCGGGGACCATGAAGTGGTTCCCATCTCCATCGCCACCGAGGCCCGCAAGCTCGCCGGCTTCACGGACGAAGAGATCGAGCGGCTGATCAAGTCAACTCAGCGCTCGCAAGTCTACTAGCTGGCCGTGGAGCTCCTCGAAGGGCAGTTCTCGGCGGACGAATCCGCCCGCCTCTGCCGCAACTATCGGTACGCGGCCGAGCGTGTGATGCGGATCATGGCCGGCTGGATCGCGCTGACGCCCGAGCTCTCCGCCAAGCTCCTCCTTGGCCGCCACGTCTGGGACAACGCTCAGCACGCCGACGCCTGGGGCAAGCGGCTGCCGGAGCTCCGGGCCCATGCCCAGGAGTCCGAGCCGCCCAACCAGGCCTTCGTGGCTCTCATGGACGCCCTCGAGGCGCCCGAAGCGCCCGGCCAGACCGTCGAGCGACTGGCCGGCGTCTATCGCGTGCTCAAGCCCCATCTCCTGAGCGTCTACGAGCAGCATCTCGTCCGCGCGAACCCCGTGTACGAGCCGCCGACCTGCCGTATCCTTTCCCGCTGCATCGAGGACGAGCGCCGCCACGTCGTGGCCGGCGAGACCATCATTCGCCATCTCGCGGTTTCTTCCGAGTCTCAAGCGCGCGCGGGCGCCTGGCAGAGCAAGCTCCAGGGTCTGCTCGAAGCGGCGGGCGGAGTGACGGGACAGGGACTGCCTCCGGCCGTCGGCCTGCCGGCCAGCCCGTCCGCTCCCGTGTCTGACGACGCGGGCGAGTTCATCCGTCTGGAGCGGGCGCAGACTCGCTGGCCCATACCGGAAGACCTCGAGGGCGCCATTCGCGCTCTGGGCGATGCCCTCGTCTCCGCGGACGAGAGCACGCTGGCCCGCTTCCTGAGTGCGCCGATGGACACGGCCGTCCTGGCCGCCCTCAAGGCCGGGCGCCTCGCAAGCCACCGGGCGGTGGCGTTCGTGAAGCTGGGCCGGCACCGCATCGTGAAGTATCGGTTGGAGGGTGGGGGAGGCGCCGTCACCCTCAATGCGCGCTGGGAGCAGGGCGCGGAGGGCTGGCGCGTGGGCGCCGTCGACGTCGTGAAGATCGAGCAGACGCAGCCCGCCTGAGCGTGCTCGAGAGCGTCCTCATCGCCAATCGCGGCGAGATCGCCCGCCGCGTCATCCGCGCTTGCCGCGCCCTCGGGGTCCGATCCATCGCCGTCTACTCCGAGGCTGACGCCGGCTGGCCCCACGTCACCGATGCCGACGAGGCCGTGCTCATCGGCCCCGCCCCCGCGCGGGAGAGCTATCTCGACGGGCAGCGCATCTTGACGGCCGCCCGCGAGCGCGGCGCCCAGGCCATTCATCCCGGCTACGGCTTTCTCTCCGAGAACTGGCGCTTCGCCAAGGCCTGCGAGGAGGCGGGTCTCGTCTGGATCGGACCGCCCTGGCGAGTCATCCAGCAGATGGGAGACAAGGTGGGCGCGCGGCGCGAGATGCAGCGGGCCGGCGTGCCCGTGGTGCCGGGGAGCGAGGGGCCCGTCGGCTCCGCGGAGGAGGCACGCCGGATGGCCGGAGAGATCGGCTATCCCGTCATGCTGAAGGCCGCGGCGGGCGGCGGCGGCATCGGCATGGTAAAAGTGGCGGATGCGGCCGCCCTCGAGCAATCGTATGCCGCGGCCGAGCGCCGGGCTCAGGCGGCCTTCGGCGCCCCCGCCCTCTTCGTCGAGCGCTATCTGACCCAGCCCCGCCACGTCGAGGTCCAGATCTTCGGTGACGCGCGGGGACGGGTCGTGCACCTCCACGAGCGCGAGTGCTCAATCCAGCGCCGACATCAGAAGCTCATCGAGGAGAGCCCGGCTCCCAGCCTGACCTCCGACCTCAAGGAGCAGCTCACCGCGGCCGCCGTCACCGGGGCGACGTCCGTCGGCTACGTCAACGCGGGCACCGTGGAATTCATCGTCCAGGGCAGGGAGTACTACTTCCTCGAGATGAATACCCGGCTCCAGGTGGAGCATCCGGTGACCGAGGAAGTGACGGGGCGAGATCTCGTCCAGGAGCAGCTGAAGGTCGCTTCGGGAGAGCCCCTGACCTGGCGTCAGGAGGACATCGTCCAGCGCGGCGCGAGCATCGAGTGCCGCATCTACGCCGAGGATGCGGCCCGGAACTTCATGCCGTCACCCGGAACCCTCGTGCGCTGGGTCCCTCCCGAAGGACCCGGCCTCCGGCTCGAAAGCGGAGTCACCGAAGGCTGCCAGGTTTCGGTACACTACGACCCGCTCCTAGCCAAGCTGGTCGCCACGGGCGCCACGCGGGAGGAGGCAAGGGCCCGCATGGAGGCGGCCCTCGAGGCCTTCGTGATCGAGGGCGTCAAGACCGCGATCCCGTTCCATCTGCGCGTCATGCGGAGCGCCGCCTTTCGAGAGGGGCGCGTGCATACCCAACTCGTCGAGCAAGGAGCGTTCAATGCCTGAGGACGTGAAGGCGCATATCACGGGCGTGGTCTTCCAGATCACGAGCAAGGTCGGCGACGCCGTGGCGGCCGGCGACCCCGTCATCGTGCTGGAGTCCATGAAGATGGAGATCCCCGTGGAGGCGCCGAGGGCCGGCAAGGTCAAGGAGATCAAGGTGGCCGAGGGGCAGACCGTGCAGGAAGGCGAGACCGTCGCGGTCCTCGACTAAGGGGGCGGCATGGAGCTCGATCTCATCCGGGGCAGCTGGAACTATCACTGGTGGGGCAATCGCAAGCTCTTCGACATCGTCTCGGGCCTCGGCGAGGACACCGCGGCTCGGGCGCTGGGGTCGCAGTTCAGCTTTCCCTCGCTCAAGGGCATGCTCGCGCACATCCACGGGGCCGACAGGATCTGGCTCGAGCGCTGGACGGGGAAGAAACCGGCGAAGTTGCTCGGTGACGCGGACTTCACGAGCCTGGCCGATCTCCGCAAGCGCTGGGATGGCCTCGAGGACGAGCAGCGCCGCTTCGTAGACGCGCTGACTCCGTCCGAGCTCCAGCGCGTGGTCGTCCACACCGGCCTCGACGGCAAGGGGACATTCCGAGCTCGCGACCATGATCACCATGGTCAAGGACTCGCCGCCGTCCACCGACATGGTCGTCTACTACCGCATCGCCTCGGGCCAGCTCCGGCCCTGAGGCGATCGGACGGCGCGGGGGCAGAGCGGCCATGGGAATGAAGGAGCTGGTCGACGAGCTTCGCGCCCGTCGTGAGCGCGCGCTCGCCATGGGTGGGGCGGCGGCCATCGCCAAGCAGCATGACGAGGGCAAGCTCACGGTTCGAGAGCGGATCGCCCGGCTCTTCGATCCCGGCTCCTTCCACGAGATCGGCCTCCTGGCCACCCACGCGAACGTCTCACCAGCGATGCAAGGGAGAGAGACGCCCGCCGACGGCGTGGTCACGGGCTTCGGAAAGATCAACGACCGGCCCGCCTCCCTGATCGCCTACGACTTCACGGTGATGGCAGGTTCCATGGGGCGCACGGCCGAGGTCAAATGCAACCGCGCCCGCGAGATCGCCCTCACCAAGCGCATGCCCATGATCTGGCTGATCGACTCGGCGGGCGCGCGGATCCAGGAGGCGATCGGCTCGACCTTCGCCCAGTCCGGATTTCTCTTCCGCGAAGAGTCGATCATGTCCGGGGTCGTTCCCATGGTCGCGGCCATGATGGGGCCGGGCGCCGCCGGCACCGCCTATATCCCGGCCCTCTCTGACTTCGTGCCCATGGTCAAGGGAACGAGCCACATGGCCCTGGGCGGCCCGCCCCTCGTCAAGGCGGTGGTGGGCGAGGACATCACCCCCGAAGAGCTCGGGGGCTCCAAGGTGCACACGGAGATCTCCGGCGTGGCCGACCTCGAGGTGGCCGACGACGCGGCCTGCATCGATGCGATCAAGGAATACCTCTCGTATTTCCCGACCTCGAATCTCGAGCGGGCGCCCGTGGTCGCCTGCGAGGACCCCGCCGATCGAATGGACGAGGCCCTCCTCTCCATCGTGCCCGACAGCGCGCGCCGCGCCTATGACATGAAGAAGGTGATCTCCGCCGTGGTCGACGGAGGGCGCTTCTTCGAGATCAAGCCCGGATGGGCGAGGAATCTGATCACGTGCCTGGCCCGCCTGGGCGGCCGATCCGTGGGCATCCTCGCCAATCAGCCCATGGTCCTGGGGGGCGCCCTCGATGTCGACGCGGCCGACAAGGCCGCGCGCTTCATCATGCTGTGCGACGCCTTCCATATCCCGCTCGTCTTCCTGCAGGACGTGCCGGGCTTCATGGTCGGCTCCAAGGTCGAGCGGCAGGGCATCATCCGCCACGGCGCCAAGATGCTCTATGCGGTCAGCGAGGCAACGGTGCCCAAGGTGACGGTGGTGATTCGGAAGGCGTATGGCGCGGGCTATTTCGTCATGTGCGGCAAGGCGTATGAGCCGGACCTCATCGTGGCCTGGCCCACCGCAGAGATCTCCGTCATGGGGCCCGAGGGCGGCACCAACATCATCTTCCGCAAGGAGATCGCCGCGGCCGCCCATCCCGAGGAGGAGCGCGCGCGGCGGGTGGAGGAATTCCGCAAGCTCATCAACCCGTACATTGCGGCGGGCGGCGCCTTCATCGATGACGTCATCGATCCCCGTGAGACCCGGCCGGTGATCATCCGCGCCCTCGAGATGGCCGCGACCAAGAAGGTGGAGCGCCCCTGGAAGAAGCACGGAGTCATGCCCGTTTGAGTCGGTCTACCTCGCGAGCCTGCCGGCGATGCTGATCCTCACGGAAGCCCAGGTCCGCGAGCTGCTCGACCTCGACGCGCTCGTGGACGCCATGGCGGCCGCCATGGTCGACGCCAGCACGGGCGCGGCCTCCATGCCCCAGCGGATCGCGGCGCTCGTGCCGGGCCAGGAGGGGATGGTGGCGGCCATGCCCGCCTTTCTTCCTTCCGCGAAGGCGCTGGCCGTCAAGCTCGTGTCCCTCTTCCCGCGGAATGCCGGGTCCACGCTTCCCACCCATCAGGGTGTCATCGTCGCTTTCGATCCCGATACCGGAACCCCCGTCGCCCTCATGGACGCCATTTACATCACGGCGGCGCGGACGGCGGCGGGCTCGGCGCTCGCCACGCGCCTCCTCGCCCGTCCGGACGCCGCGGTGCTCGCTGTGCTGGGCAGCGGCGTCCAGGCCCGGAGCCATGCCCGGGCCATCCCGCGCGTGCGGCCGGTTCGCGAGGTCCGTATCGCGAGCCGCAATCGGGCCGCCGTCGAGCGGCTCGCGCAGGAGCTCGCGGATGAGCTGAGGATCCCGGTCCGTCCCGCAGGCTCCTACCGAGAAGCGATGCAGGGGGCGGACATCGTGGCGGCAACCACGCATACCGCCGAGCCCGTGGTGCGTCGAGAATGGGTCGCTCCCGGCATGCACATCACCTCCGTCGGCTTCAATCGGGAGGGCCGGGAAGTCGATGGGGACACGGTGCGGGACGCGCTCGTGGTGGTGGAGACGCGGGCGGCCGCTCTTGCCCCGTATCCGAGCGGAGCCAATGACCTGCTCTGGGCCGTCCGGGACGGGCTCATCGATGCCGGGCACGTCCACGCCGAGCTCGGAGAGCTGGTGAGCGGCCGACGACCTGGACGCACCTCGCGGGATCAGATCACGCTCTACAAGTCCGGAGGCGTGGCCGTGCAGGATGTGGCGGCCGCCGCTCTCGTGCTGCGCGAGGCGCGCGCACGAGGGGTCGGCCGCGACATCCCAATCTAGAACCTACTTCTTGACGAACTTGCTCCACTGGTCGAGGAGCGGCAGCACCGCGTCCCGGCCCTCGGGGGGCAGCCGCAAGATGGCCCGCGTGATCCCCGCCTGCGCGTAGGTCTCGAGCGTGGCCTCGTCGGGCTTGGCTCCGAAGACCGACACCGAGATGGTCTTCATGTCGCGCCCCGCCTTGGCGGCGCGCTCACCCAAGTCCTTGAGGGCGGGCAGGATGATCTCGGCCGCCCGCCCGCGCGGAAACCACCCGTCGCAGAAATCCACGACCCGCTGGAGCGTGTACGCGCTCTCGCCGCCCAGGAGCACGGGCGGGTGGGGCTTCTGAGCGGGCTTCGGCCAGGACCAGATCTTGTCGAAGTTGACGAACTTCCCGTGGAACTCGGCCTCGTCCTTTGTCCAGATCTCCTTCATGGCCAAGACCTGCTCGCGCAGCTTCTTGAAGCGTGTGGCGAATACGGCGCCGTGGTTCTCCATCTCCTCGGCGTTCCATCCTCCCCCGATGCCGAACTCGAAGCGCCCGCCCGACAGCGCGTCGAGGCTCGCCACCTCCTTGGCCGTGATGATGGTGTCGCGCTCGATGACCAGGCAGATGCCGGTGCCGATCCGGAGTCGCTTGGTCGCGGCGGCGGCGGCCATGAGCGAGACGAAAGGGTCGAAGGTGTGCGCGTATTCCTTGGGGAGCTGGCTGCCGCCGGGGAACGGGGTCCGGCGACTCGTCGGGATGTGAGTGTGCTCGGGCACCCAGAGCGATTCGAAGCCGCGCGCCTCTGCCTCGCGGGCAAGCTCGTCGATGCGAATCGCGTAATCGGTGAAGAACATGCACACGCCGATATTCATGGGCAGCCTCCTTGAGGTCGGGGCGGTTTTGCGACGGGGGCAGTCTAACGCCGATCAGGCTTCTCGGCCAGCGGGAGGCTGGTTCTCTCTGTTACAGTATGAGCACGCCGGCGGTCGGTGTCTCTCCGGCGACACGCCGCGGGAGGCTGGACCACGATGAGCGACATGCTGGGCGCGTGGGGCCGGTGGGTGTACCGCTTCCGCTGGTGGCTCCTTGCCGCCTCCGCCCTCTCGCTCGCGCCGGCCTCCGTCATTCTGATCCAGGGCGCCCAGCTCGAAGCCGGCACCATGCTCACGACGACGGAATCCGGTCGGGCGGCCTCCCTGATGGCCCGGCAGCTCCCGGGACAGCCCGTCTCGTTCGAGCTCATCCTGAGCAGCGCCACCCTGCGTGCCACCGACCGCGTGTTCCGCGACGAGGTGCAGCGGGCCCTGGCCCCGCTCAAGGCCGACCCGCGCGTGGCGCGCGTCCGCACCCCGTACGATGTGAGTCCGCCGGACCCGGCCATGCTCTCGCGCGATGGCCATCGCGCGCGGGTCCTGGTCGAGCTTGCCGTCCGCGCGTCGGGCCTGGTCACCCTCGGATTCTCCTCCGTGTCGCCCGAGGTGTACGCCTCTCTCCGCGCCAAGGTGCAGTCACGGACTCTCGAGGTGGTCGGGGCAGGCATGCTGGCCATCAACCACGACTTCGTCGAGGTCGCCAAGCGCGACCTCAAGCGAGCCGAGCTCGTGATCCTTCCCGTGGTCGTGGTCTTCCTGTTGCTGGCCTTCGGCTCGGTGGTGGCCGCCCTTCTCCCTCTGGGCGTGGGCGTGCTGGCGATGATCGGCGGCATCGCGGGGACCGAGCTGCTTGCGCGCCACATGTCCGTCTCGGCCTATGCCCCGAACATCGTGACCATGATCGGGCTCGGCGTCGCCATCGACTACTCGCTGTTCATCGTGAACCGCTTTCGCGAGGAGATCGGGCGGCGGCCGGTTCCCGAGGCCCTCGCCCGCACCATGTCGACGACGGGGCGCGCCATTCTCTTCTCCGGGGTCACGGTGGCCATCGGGCTTCTCGGCATGCTCGCGCTCGGCCTCGGCAACATCGGGTCGCTGGGGCTGGCGGGGACCATCGTGGTCGCGCTGTCCGTGCTCTACGGGCTGACCTTCCTGCCCGCCGCCCTCGCCATCCTTGGCCCGCACGTGAATGCCCTGTCGCTACCCCGCCTCGGCTTCCTCGGGCTGGGCGACGGCTCGGGATTCTGGCATCGCCTGGCCGCGCTCGTCATGACACACCCGTGGCGATTCTTCCTGCCCGCGGCGGGCCTGCTTCTCCTCCTGGGGCAACCCTTTCTGCATATCCGGCTGGGCGCGGGCGATGTCACGGCATTGCCCCGGTGGGCGGAGGCGCGCCGCGGGGCCGAGCTTCTCGCGCGGGAGTTCCCGAGTGACGACGAGACGCCCATCATCGTGGTGCTGAGCTACCGGGAGGGGTCGCCCCTCTCGCCTCCGCGCGTGGGCGAGGTCTATGACCTGAGCCACTGGCTCGTGAAGCTCCCCGGAGTGACCGCGGTGCGAAGCCTGCTCGACCTGTCCCCCGACATGAGCCGCGAGGACTATCAGCGGTTCGTGAAGATCCCGCAGGCCATGTGGCCGTCGGAGATGCAAGAGGCCGTATCCCGGATGGTCGGGGAGCGCATCATGGTCCTTGCGGTCTCCACATCGCACTCCCCAGGCAGCGACGAGGCGCGCGCCCTCGTCCGCGCCATTCGCGCTTCGCACCCGCCCGTGGACGGCGAGGTCCTGATCACCGGCGCCACCGCCTTCGATCTCGATTTCATGGGTGTCGTGCAGCGCAATGCGCCGTTCGCCATCGCCCTCGTGGTCGTGGCCACCTACGCGGCGCTCCTCGTCCTCCTGGGCTCGGTGCTCCTGCCCCTCAAGGCCGTCATCGTCAACCTGCTGTCCATCAGCGCCTCCTACGGTGCCCTCGTGTGGATCTTCCAGGATGGGCATCTCTCCCGCTGGCTCGACTTCACGCCCGGGTCGATCCAGACCGCCACGCCCATCATCATGTTCTGCCTGATCTTCGGGCTCTCCATGGACTACGAGGTGCTGCTCTTGAGCCGCGTGCGAGAGGAATACGAGCGGACGGGCGACAACATCCTGGCGGTGGGCGCGGGGCTCGAACGGACGGGACGGCTCATCACATGGGCGGGCGCGATCATGGCCGCGGTCTTCTTTGCCTTCGCCTTGGCTGATTCCGTGATCATCAAGGCCGTGGGGGTGGGGATAGGCATCGCGGTCGTCCTCGACGCCACGGTCGTGCGGGCCCTCTTGGTCCCCGCGACCATGCGACTCATGGGGACGTGGAACTGGTGGGTGCCAGGACCGATGGCGCGGCTCGCCCGCATGGCCCGGCCGGAGATGGGACAGCCCGCCGCCCGCGGGGTGTCCGCGGACGGCGGGCGGGGAATCAGTTCTCGACGAAGGCCTTGAGGGCCCGGCCCCGCAGGGGGTGGCGCAGCTTGCGGAGGGCCTTGGTCTCGATCTGGCGGATACGCTCTCTCGTCACCGAGAAGCGCCGGCCCACCTCTTCGAGCGTGTGCTCGCCTTCCTCGCCGATGCCGAAGCGCAGCCGGAGGATCTCCTTCTCCTTGGGGCTGAGCGTGCTGAGCGCCCGCTCGACCTGGGTCGTGAGGTCCTGCGTGATCAGCGTCTCGTTCGGGGACTCGGCGCTCTTGTCCTCGAGGAAATCCCCGAGCTCGGAGTCTTCTCCGATCGGCGTCTCCAGCGACAGCGGCTTACGCGAGGACTCCAGGATGAGCCGGACCTTGCGCGCGGGCACGCCCGTCTTCTGGGCCAGCTCCTCGGGCGTGGGCTCGCGGCCCAGGTCATTGACCATGCTCCGGTTGACCCGGGCGATGCGATTGAGCGTCTCGACCATGTGGACAGGGATGCGGATGGTCCGGGAATGGTCGGCGATCGCCCGCGTGATGGCCTGGCGGATCCACCAGGTGGCATAGGTCGAGAACTTGAAACCGCGCCGGTACTGAAAGCGGTCCACCGCCTTCATGAGCCCGATGTTGCCTTCCTGGACGAGGTCGAGCAGGGTGAGCTCGCTTCCCAGGTAGCGCTTGGCCACCGAGACGACGAGGCGCAGGTTGGCCTCCATGAGCTCGCGCTTGGCCTGACGCACCACTCGGTCATGCCCCTCGATCTCGTGGAGCGCGGACTGCAGGGCCTTCTTCCCCAGGCCGATCTGGGCCTCGAGCTCGCGCACTTCCCTCGGGGTCTTGAGCTCGGCGAGGCGCTTGGCCTGCCGTCGAATATCTGCCACCACCCGGTCCACGAGGGCGGGCTTGAGGGGCAGCTTCTCGACGACACCCTGGATCGACGCACGGTTCTGCGCGATCCACTTGTGGTAGTTGGCGCGCGTGGTCTTGCCGCGGCGCCGATCGGCGAGGGCCAGCTCGAGCCGCTCGATCTCGCGCTCGAGACGCCGGATCCTCGCGAAAGCGGCGAGGAGCGGCTTGACCTCCTCGGGCTTGGGCTCGACACCGTCGGGCAGCAGGATGACCTCGTCGAGAGCCATCTCCTGCCGGCGAATCAGGTCGGCCAATCCGAGCAGCCGGGCCGTCGCCATCGGAATGCCAGCGAGCGCACGGCGGAGCTGGATCTGACCCGCCTCGATCCGTCGACCGATCGCGACCTCGTGCTCCGCCGTGAGCAGGCGCACCTTGCCGATCTCCTTGAGATACAGGCGGACCGGATCCTCGCCCGACGTGACGCCGGGACGGAGAGCTTCCTCCGAGAGGGCTGGGGTCTCTTCCAGGATCACTGGCCGGCCCGCTTCTTCCTCCTCGATCTCAGGCGCGATGGGCTCGGCCACGGCCTTGAGCTTGGGGAGTCCGTCGTGGCGGAGCTTTGACCGGATCTTGACCTTTGACTGCGCGCCCGCACCGCTCGAGATCATTGCGGCGGTTACCGCTTCGTCGGCTTCCCTGAACGTCATGGCTTATCACGCTCCTCGCTGCCTCCCCGGGTCTGGCGCCTGGAGAGGCCCCTTATCAATTGTTTAGACGCGACCGGACATCCGAAAGTTTCAGGCGAAAGCTTCAGGGCCTGGCTTCCGAGAACGAAACGTCGGCAGGATGCCAATTGTTCCGTAATCCCGCGTTTTTCAAGGGACGCACGGAGTGAAACCTTTATTCACACCAGCCGCGGCCTTATGAAGATTACGAGGGCTGAGGGCTGCGCTTCTCGGCCCCGATAACGGAACGAGACGCGCTTGCCTTTGACCTCGATGGCCGCGCGCGCTAGGGGAGGTCGGGCCCTGGTTCGGGGGGCCGCGTCGGCGATACCGGCGCCGGCCTTGGCGGGGGCGCCTGGAGCGATCCGTCCTTCGGATCGAGCAGGAGATCAAAGCCCACGCCCACCTCGTCCTTCACGCTCAAGAGGAGATACGTGGGCGGCTTGATACCGAAGTCGGTCATCTTGAAGCGCGTCTCACCCCGCACCCAGAGCCGGTGATCCTTCCACCGAACGCGGCCCGAGAAGCGCTTGACGCGATCGACGCCGGCGATGGTGAGCCGCCCCTGGATGGTCAATAGCACGTCGGAGTGCTCGCTGACTGAGGGGAACGAGACGCTCACGGCCTGGATGACGAAGGCCATGGTCGGATATCTCTCGGCGGCCAGGGCCTTCATCATCTCCTTGTCCCTCCCATCCAGCCCCGTGCTGAGGCTCGCGACCCTCACCGTCAGTTGGCCGCTGACTCCGTCACTCAGATTCCGCGGATTGGCCTGGAACTCGCCGGAGACCTCTCGACCGAGGCCGCTGAATGCGCCGGGCGCGAAGTCGACGTCGACGGAGACGAAGCATCGGCTTGATACCGTCACCCATCGTGGAGTCTCGGCAAGGGCGGGGGAGGCGGAGAGACAGGCGATCGCGAGGCACCGGAGCGCCAGGGTCCACGCCATGCGCGTGGGATAACACGGTGGCGAGCCCAGGGTCAATCGGCGCCCCACCTCAAACCTGGGGAATTTGGTTGACAGGGACCGAGCCAGGGCCGTATCGTAAAAAGTCCAATCTTACTGGAGTTTGACTACACCTCGACCCATGGCTGTTGCCCCCAGCGCTTCCTATAGCTTTACGGTCAGGATGGGCATCCTGAACCGCCCCGGCATGCTCGGGCGTGTCACCTCGGTCATAGGCAAGGCCGGTGGGGACATCGGTGCCGTGGACCTGGTCGAGATGACGGGCGACCGGGTCTTCCGGGACATGACCATCAAGGCCCGCGACAGCGAGCACGGCCAGCGCATCATCGACAAGCTCCGCAAGCTTCCCGTGGTCAAGATCTCGAACATCTCCGACCGGACCTTCCTGATGCATCTTGGCGGCAAGATCGAGGTCAGGAGCAAGGTGCCGATCCGCACGCGCGACGATCTCTCCATGGCCTACACCCCGGGGGTGGCGCGAGTCAGCTTGGCCATCAAGGAGGATCCACAGCGGGCATTCTCGCTGACGATCAAGCAGAACAGCGTCGCCGTCGTGACCGATGGCACGGCGGTGCTCGGGCTGGGTGACATCGGACCCCTGGCCGCCATGCCCGTCATGGAGGGCAAGGCCATGCTCTTCAAGGAGCTGGCCGGGGTGGACGCCTTCCCCATTTGCCTGGACACCAAGGATCCCGACAAGATCGTCGAGACCGTGAAGCTGATCGCTCCCGCCTTCGGGGGCGTCAACCTCGAGGACATCTCCGCCCCTCGCTGCTTCGAGATCGAGGCGCGCCTTCGCAAGGAACTGGACGTCCCGGTCTTTCACGACGATCAGCACGGCACCGCGGTGGTGGTGGTGGCGGCGCTCCTCAACGCGCTGAAGATCGTCCGGAAGGACCCGCGACGGCTCAAGGTGACCGTGTGCGGGGTGGGCGCGGCCGGCACGGCCGTCATCAAGATGCTCATGACCCTGGGTGTCCGGCAGATCATCGGCGTGGATGAGCATGGCACCATTCATCGTGGGCGAACGGTGGGCATGGACTTCATGAAGACGTGGGTCAGCGAGGCGACCAATCCACAGAACGTCAAGGGCAAGATGCCGGAGGCACTCAAGGACGCCGACGTCTTCATCGGGCTCTCCGTCCCCGGGGTCCTCGCCCTCCGCGACGTCAAGCGGATGGCGCGCGACCGCATCGTGTTTGCCATGGCGAATCCCGTGCCGGAGATCCAGCCAGAACAGGCCGAGCGTCACGTGCGCGTGATGGCCACCGGGCGCTCCGACTATCCCAACCAGATCAACAACGTGCTCTGCTTCCCCGGATTCTTCCGCGGGCTCCTGGACATCCGCGCGCGGCTCGTGAACGACGAGATGAAGCTGGCGGCGGCGCACGCCATCGCCTCGTGCGTGGGGAAGAGCGAGCTGGGGCCCGAGTACATCATCCCGAGCGTGTTCAACAAGCAGGTCGCTCCCGCCGTCGCCCGCGAGGTCGCGCGCGCCGCCCACAAGACGGGGGTGGCTCGCCGCCGTCCCCGCGCCGACGCGTCCATCTGGGCGTAGCGCGCGTGCCGTCCGCGGGCATCCCTGGCTGGTCCGTGATCATTCCTGCGTACAACGAAGCGCGGCGCCTGCCCGCGTATCTCGACGAGGTGGTGGCGTACTTCGAAGGGCTGGACCGATCGTACGAGGTGCTCGTGGTCGACGACGGCAGCAGCGATGGCACCGCGACGCACGTGCTCGAAGCGCAGGCGGGGCACCCCGCGGTCACCCTGCATCGCCTGGCCGTGAACCACGGCAAGGGCTTCGCCGTCCGCGCCGGGATGCTTGCCGCCCGCGGTGAGCTCCGCCTCATGGCCGATGCCGACGGCGCCACGCCCATCGGGGAGCTCAAGCGCCTCGAGGCCGCCATCCTGGCGGGCGCCGACATCGCCGTGGGCTCGCGGGCGCTCCGGGATCCTTCCGTCACTCGCCAGGTTCGCCTGCACCGGAAGCTCTCCGGTGAGGTGTTCAACTTCCTCGTCCGGCGCCTCGGACTGCCCGACGTGGCGGACACGCAGTGCGGCTTCAAGCTCTTCCGGGCCGAGGTGGCTACGGTGCTCTTTGGTGAGCTCGAGACGATCGGCTTCGGTTTCGATGTCGAGCTCCTGCTCCTCGCGCAGAGGCGCGGCTACCGGGTGACCGAGGTCGCCGTCAACTGGGCCGACCAGCCGGGCTCCAAGGTCACTGTCTTCCGCGATGGGCCCCACATGGTCCGGCAGATCCTGGCCGCGCGCCGGCGGCTCGCCCGTCGGCCGAGCGCCTCGTCGTGATCGCCAGGCGCGCGGGCTCCATCGCCCCCTTCCTGGCCGTCGAGGTTTTCCAGCGCGCCCAGGAGCTGGAGCGGCAGGGTGCCGACATCATCCACCTCGAGTTCGGCGAGCCCGATTTCGATACGCCGCCCGTGATCCGGGAAGCGGCCGAGAAGGCCCTCAAGGACGGCCGGACCCGGTACGCGCACAGCCTCGGGCTCGTGCCCCTGCGCGAGGCCATCGCGGAGCATTACCTTGCGCGCTACGGCGTGACGGTCTCGCCCGACCAGGTCCTCGTCACCGCCGGGACCTCTCCTGCCATGCTCCTCCTGTTCTCCACGCTCCTGGATCCCGGCGATCGCGTCCTGCTCACGGACCCGCACTACGCCGTCTACCCGAACCTCATCCGCTATCCCGGCGGAGAGCCGATCTTCGCGGCGACCTTCGAGGCCGAAGGCTTCCAGTGCCGGACCGACGAGCTCGCCGCGCTCGTGACACCGCGGACCAAGGCCGCGCTCGTCAACTCGCCCGCGAATCCGACGGGGGCCGTCATGCCGGCGGAGCGCTTGAGGGCCGTGGGCGGGCTCGGGCCCTGGGCGATTTCCGACGAGATCTACCATGGGCTGACGTACGAGGGTGAAGAGCACACCATCCTCGAGTACACCGACCGTGCCTTCGTGCTGAACGGATTTTCCAAGGCCTACGCCATGACGGGCTGGCGGCTTGGATATCTCATCGCCCCGCGGGAGTTCATGCGGCCCCTCCAGACGGCTCATGGCAACTTCTTCATCTCCACCAACGAGTTCGTCCAGTGGGCCGCCCTCGCCGCGCTTCGCGAGGCCTCGGAGGACGCCGAGCGCTTCCGGCGCATCTTCGACGAGCGCCGGCACGCCATGGTCGCCGGCCTCCGCCGTATCGGTCTCGGCGTCGCGGTGCCCCCCACGGGCGCCTTCTACGTCCTCGCCAACGCCCAGCGCTTCGGAGCCGATTCGAAAGCATTGGCATTCGACATCCTCGAGCACGCGCACGTCGGGGTGACCCCGGGGGTCGATTTCGGCCGTCGCGCCGAAGGATTTCTGCGCTTCTCCTACGCCAATTCCCTCGAGCGAATCGAGGAGGCCATCGAGCGGATCGGACGCTACTTCGCGGAGAGGGAGGGATGACGGAGGAGTGCTTCATGTGCACCCGGCTCTCCGACAACGGGCCGCTCTTCGTCGCCGACCTGCCCTCGAGCCGCGTCTACTTCAACGAGGACCAGTTCTTCCCCGGCTGGGTCTTCGTGGTCCTCAAGCGTCATGCCGTCGAGCTCTACGATCTCGATCCCGGCGAGCGCGCGGCCCTGATCGAGGACGTCACCCGGGTCGCGCGGGCGCTGGCGCGTGTCTATCGCCCGGTCAAGATGAACTACGAGCTCCTGGGCAACCTCGTGCCGCACATCCACTGGCACCTCGTGCCGCGCCTCGAGGGTGATCCCGAGCCGCAGGGGCCGGTGTGGCGCGTCGAGCACGAGCCCCGCGCGCTGCCCCTCGACGAGGCCCGCCGGCGCATTGCCGAGATCCGCGCGGCCCTCGGCTGAGACCTTCACCCCATGCCCGAATCAGCGCAGGCGAAGAAGACGCGCGCGGCAAAGATACTGACCCGGCTGGCGCGCGCCTATCCCACCGCGGGCATCGAGCTCCGCTTCGCCAATGCCCTCGAGCTGCTCGCCGCCACCATTCTCTCGGCGCAGTGCACCGACGAGCGCGTGAATGCCGTGACGAGCACGCTCTTTCGACGCTACCGCAACGCCGAGGACTGGGCACGCGCGAAGCCGGCGACGCTCGAGAAAGAGATCCATTCGACGGGCTTCTTCAAGGCCAAGGCGCGCTCGCTCATGGGCATGGGCCAGGCCCTCGTCGAGCGTCACGGGGGAGAGGTCCCGCGCACCCTCGCCGAGCTCGTGGAGCTGCCCGGCGTGGGACGGAAGACAGCCAATGTCGTCCTCGGCAATGCCTTCGGCATTCCCGCCGTCGCCGTCGATACGCACGTGACGCGTGTCTCACAGCGTCTCGGATTCACTCGGGCGGATGACGCGGAGAAGATCCACGATGAGCTCTGCGCTCTCCTGCCCCGGCCCAAGTGGATCCAGGCCACTCATCTCTTGATCATTCACGGGCGGCGCACGTGCCATGCCCGCAGACCCGAGTGCCCGCGTTGTCCGGTCTTCGCGCTTTGCCCCTGGCCGGACAAGACGCGGCCCGGGTAGCGGACAAGTACCCGGACCCTGAGCGCGGTTGACTCTCAAAGCAATCTCCTATACGATTACCCGTTGCCAATTTACGTATCAGTGATCTCCAAGTAGCTGACTTCTAAGCGGGAAGAGGGCTCGGACCATGGCGACCGTGATGGCAAAGGAAGACGCGATAGAGCGGAAATGGTTCCTGGTCGACGCCCAGGGCAAGGTGCTGGGCCGACTGGCCAGTCAGGTGGCTCACGTCCTGAGGGGGAAGCACAAGCCGACCTTCGCGCCGCATCTCGACATGGGAGATCACGTCGTGGTGATCAACGCCGAGAAGATCCATCTCACCGGGCGCAAGCTGACGGACAAGATCTATCGGTGGCACTCGGGGTACATCGGAGGTCTCCGCGAAGTCAGCGCCGAGCGCATGCTCAAGAGCCATCCTGAGCGAGTCGTGGAGTGGGCCATTCAGGGCATGCTGCCCAAGGGCCGCCTCGGCCGCGCCATGGCTCGCAAGCTCAAGGTCTACAAAGGCACCGATCACCCGCATGCCGCGCAGAAGCCGGAGCCGCTGACCGTGGGCAGCCGGAACAAGGCCTAGTTCAAGGTTTCCCGCCGGGATTCGAGAGGAGAGCGCATGGCTGCAGCAACGCAGTTTTACGGAACGGGACGGCGGAAGACCTCGGTGGCGCGCGTGTGGCTGCGACCCGGCCCGGGGCGCATCCTCGTCAACCGGCGTCCCTTCGAGGACTACTTCCCGCGGGAGACGCTGCGCATGATCATCGCGCAGCCGCTCCAGCTGACCAATACCGTCGGGCAATTCGACGCCACCATCAACGTGGGCGGCGGCGGGCCGACGGGACAGGCGGGGGCCGTCCGTCATGGCATCGCGCGGGCCCTTCTCGAATTCGACGTCAACCTGCGCCCGACCCTCAAGCGGGCCGGGCTCCTCACGCGCGACCCGCGCATGAGAGAGCGCAAGAAGTACGGCCAGCCGGGCGCCCGCTCCAAGTTCCAGTACTCCAAGCGGTAGGCGCCGTGCTGCGCGTGGCGGTTGCGGGGGCGAGCGGCTACATGGGGGCGGAGCTCCTTCGCCTCCTCTCCGTTCATCCCGAGGTCCAGCTCACGGCGGTCACCTCGGAGCGGCTCGCGGGCGAGCGCCTCGATCGCGTGTTCCCGCATCTGCGGGGCCTCTCCGGTCTGACCATGAGTGAGCTCGACCCTTCTCGTCTGGCGGACCAGGCTGACGTCGTGTTCCTCGCCCTCCCCCACATGGAATCCCAGCGCGCCGTGCCCATCCTGCGCGGGCAGGGGCGCAAGGTCATCGACCTCTCCGCGGACTACCGACTGCGCGATGCCGCACTCTACGGCACTTGGTACAAGGCCGATCACATCGATGCGGTAGGGCTTGCGGAAGCCGTGTACGGGTTGCCCGAACTTCACCGCAAGGCCATCGCCACGGCGTCGCTCGTGGCCAATCCGGGCTGTTATCCGATGGGCGCGGTGCTCGCCACGGCGCCCCTCATCAAGAGCGGGCTCGGTCGCGGCGAGGGCATCGTCGTCGACGGCAAGTCGGGGGTGACGGGGGCAGGGGCGCAGGGACGGAAGGTCGAGCCCATGTACCTCTACACCGAGGCGAACGAGAACGTGCAGGCGTATGGCATCGGAACGCACCGCCACACGCCGGAGATCGAGCAGGAGCTCTCGGCGCTGGCAGGCCAGCCCGTGGTGGTGGGTTTCACGCCCCATCTTCTGCCCATGAACCGCGGGCTTTTCACCACGGCCTCGGTGCCGCTGACCAAGAGCGCGGGGTCGGGTGACCTCCTCGCCCTGTACCGCGAGTTTTACGCCGGCGAGCCCTTCGTGCGCGTGGTCCCCGAGGGCGAGCGCCCGACCACGCGCGCGGTGGTCGGCTCCAATTTCTGCGACGTCACCGTGGTATCCGATCCGCGCACCGGCCGCGCGGTGTGTGTCTCTGCCCTCGACAACCTGGGCAAGGGCGGCTCCGCCAATGGCATCCAGAACCTCAATATCATGATGGGGTGGGACGAGCGGACGGGCCTCGAAGCGCCGCCCGTGTACCCGTAGGGTGCGCATGACCGACATGCAATGGCTCGACGGAGGCATCACGGCCGTCCCCGGCATCCTGGCCTCGGGGATGGCCGCGGGGATCAAGCCGAGCGGCAAGAAGGATCTCGCGCTGATCTATTCCTCGGCTCCCGCCCGCGCCGCCGCCGTCTTCACCACCAACCAGGTCAAGGGCGCTCCCGTCCTCGTCTCCCAGGAGCACATTCGGGACGGTCGGGCTCAGGCGATCGTGGCGTCGAGCGGATGCGCCAACGTGTGTACGGGCGAACAGGGAATCAAGGACGCCCGCGAGATGACGAAGACGGTGGGCGAGCTTCTGCGGATCAAGCCGGGCCAGGTGCTGATTGCCGCCACCGGCGTGATCGGCCAGCCTCTCCCCATGGACA
Organism: Candidatus Rokuibacteriota bacterium; assembly: GCA_003220345.1. GTDB lineage: Bacteria > Methylomirabilota > Methylomirabilia > Rokubacteriales > CSP1-6 > AR37. The sequence goes on from QHSC01000078.1 coordinate 51,480, forward strand.
AGATCCGCGGCGCCCTGCCGAAGCTCGTGAAGGGACTTACTCCGCAGGGTGGCCGCAGCGCGGCCGAGGCGATCATGACCACCGACACGCGGCCGAAGGAGGCGGCCCTCCGGCTCGATCTCGGCGGGCGCCCCATCACCATCGGAGGCATCGCCAAGGGCGTGGCCATGCTCGAGCCACACCTGGCGACGATGTTCTGCTTCCTCGCCACCGATGCCATGGTGTCGGCTGATGCCCTGCCGCGCGTGCTGAAGCGGACCGCCGACGTCTCCTTCAATCGGATCACGGTGGACGGCGACCAATCCACGAGCGACACGGTGGCCGTGCTCGCGAATGGGCTCGCCGAGAACGCCCCCCTCGAGCGGGGCAGCCGCGGGCTGCGCGAGTTCGCGCGTGGGCTGGAGGCGGTGGCGGCACGCCTGGCCCGCATGCTGGTGGCCGACGGTGAAGGCGCCACCAAGCTGGTCGAGGTGGCGGTGAGCGGGGCGCGGACGAGGCGCGAGGCCCTCCTGGCCGCTCGCGCGGTGGCGAACTCGCCGCTCGTCAAGACGGCCATCTATGGCGCCGATCCCAACTGGGGGCGTATCATGATGGCGCTCGGCAAGTCGGTGGCCCGGGTGGCCCAGGACAGGGTGTCCATCCGATTCGGCGACGAGGTGCTGGTCGAGAAGGGAACGCTCAGGAGCGGGGCCCGCCTCGAGAAGATTCGGGCGCTGATGGCGGAGCCGGAATACATGATCGGCATCGACCTCGGCCTCGGCCGCGGTCAGGACCGCGTGTGGACATCGGACCTGAGCGAGGAGTACGTGCGCCTGAACGGGAAATACACGACCTGAGCAACACGCAGTTAACTCGCACGATCGCGAGCTTCGGTGCCCGGCTGCAGTGCTGAATGAGCTTCGAGCTGAGACGTGACCGAGCCCCGTGAGGGGCCGGGCGCGGCGAAGCGAGGGCTGAATGAGCTGTCGGGATGGAGGCCGGTGTGCACTTCGGCCACCAGACCAAGCGCTGGAACCCCAAGATGCAGAAGTACATCTTCGGGGAGCGCAACGGCATCTACATCATCGACCTGCAGAAGACCCTCAAGAAGTTCCGTGAAGCGTACGCGTACGTGCGCGACCTCGCGGCGGGCGGGGGGACCGTGCTCTTCGTGGGCACCAAGAAGCAGGCCCAGGAGACCGTGCTCGAGGAGGCCGGCCGCTGCGGCATGTACTACGTCAATCATCGCTGGCTGGGCGGGACGCTGACGAACTTCGCCACCATCCGCAAGTCCATCGCCAGGCTCAAGAAGCTCGACGAGATGAAGGAGACGGGCGAGTACGATCGGCTGCCCAAGAAAGAAGTCATCGTGCTCGAGCGCGAGCGCGAGAAGCTCCAGCACACCCTGGTGGGAATCAAGAACATGGACCGGCTGCCCTCCGCCGTGTTCGTGATCGACCCGAAGAAGGAGACGATCGCGGTGGAGGAGGCGCAGCGCCTCGCCATTCCCATCATCGCCATCGTGGACACCAACTGCGATCCCATGCTGGAAGGCGCGGGCACGCTGGCCAAGGAAGCGGCGGAGGCTGCGGAGATTCCCGCCTCTCCCGATCTGCCCGTGGTGACGGAAGCCGAGATGGCGGCCGCGGCCGAAGCGCCGGCCCAGGCCTGAGGAACGGTCTCGCGCATGGCCTACTCCGCCGAAGACGTCAAGAAGCTCCGGGACCTGACCGGGGCGGGCATGATGGACTGCAAGGCTGCCCTCGAGGCCGCCAAGGGCGAGGTCGAGGGGGCGGTGGAGCACCTGCGCAAGAAGGGACTGGCCGACGCGGCGAAGAAGCAGCACCGCGAGGCCAGAGACGGCCTCATTCACGCCTACATCCATCAGACGGGCAAGATGGGGGTCCTGATCGAGGTCGACTGCGAGACGGACTTCGTCGCCCGCACCCCCGACTTCCAGCAGCTCGTCAAGGACCTCGCCGTGCAGGTCGCCGCCCTGCCCACCACCACGTACATCTCGCGGGAGCAGGTGCCGGGGGCGGTCGTGGAGAAGGAACGGGAGATCTACCGGGAGCAGATGGCCGACCAGAAGAAGCCGCCCCAGGTCATCGACAAGATCATCGAGGGCAAGCTCGAGAAGTTCTACGCGGAGACCTGCCTCCTCGAGCAGCCCTTCGTGAGGGATGAGACGGGCAAGACCCGGATCAAGGACATGGTCGACGGCGCCACGGGCAAGATGGGCGAGCGCATCGTGGTCAAGCGCTTCGCGCGCTTCCAGGTCGGAGCGGACTAGGCTCCATGGCCGAGGCCGGCGCCGTCCCCTACCGACGAGTCCTCCTCAAGATCTCGGGCGAGGCGCTGGCGGGTCGGCAAGGCTACGGCATCGAGCCGGAGACGATCAACCGCATCGCGGAGGAGATCCGCGAGGTGGTCGAGATGGGTGTGCAGCTGGCCATCGTCATCGGCGGCGGCAATATGTTTCGCGGGATCGCGGCGAGCGCGGGCGGCATGGACCGCGCCACCGGCGACTACATGGGCATGCTCGCCACCGTCATCAACGCCCTGGCCCTGCAGGACGCCATCGAGAAGGCGGGGGTGCCCGTGCGGGTGCTCTCGGCCATCGAGATGCGCGCGGTCGCCGAGCCGTATATCCGGCGCCGCGCCATGCGGCATCTCGAGAAGGGGCGTGTGGTCGTCTTCGCGGCGGGCACGGGCAACCCGTTCTTCACCACGGACACCGCAGGCGCCCTTCGCGCCGTGGAGATCGGCGCGGAAGCCCTCCTCAAGGCGTCGCGAGTGGACGGTATCTACACCGCCGACCCCCTCAAAGATCCCAAGGCCGTCAAGCTGGAGCGGGTCGGATACATCGAGGCCCTCAACCGAGGTCTCGAGGTGATGGACACCACGGCCATCTCGCTCTGCATGGACAACAAGCTGCCCATCGTGGTGTTCGACCTCACGACACGCGGCAATATCCGGCGCATCGTGGCCGGGGAGGCGGTAGGCTCGGTCGTGACCAACGACGCCGTGCCGCCCAAGGGATAGAGCCATGCAACAGGTCGTGAAAGATCTGGAGACTCGAATGCAGGCCGCGCTCGATCTCTTGAGCCGCGAGTTCGCGGGGGTGCGCACGGGCCGCGCGAGCACGGCGCTCCTCGACAACCTCCGCGTCGAGGCCTACGGCAACCTGACGCCCATCAACCAGCTCGCCTCGCTGTCCGTGCCCGATTCCAAGACCCTGATGATCCAGGCGTGGGACGCCTCTCAGCTCGGCCACATCGAAAAGGCCATCCTGAAGTCCGACATCGGCATCACGCCCTCGAGCGACGGCAAGGTCTTGCGCCTCACCATGCCGACCCTGACCGAGGAGCGGCGGAAGCAGCTCGCCAAGACCATCGGCAAGTACGCGGAGGACGCCCGCGTGGCTATTCGCAACGTCCGCCGGGAGGCCAACGACAAGCTCAAGGGCATGGCCAAGGACAAGAAGGTGTCGCAGGACGACGAGCGGCGCGGCCACGACGCCATCCAGAAGGCCACCGACAAGTTCATCGGCAAGGTCGAGGAGCTCGCCAAGAAGAAGGAGCAGGAGATCCTGGCGATCTGATTCTTGCTTTTGCGTTTCGCGGGGCGGTTTTACGTGGAATTCGTCTGCGCCGTCACGTAAACTGTGAGGAGCATGCCTCTCAAGTCAGGCGTGACGGCGCCGGAGCTTTCCACGCTCGGAGAGCGGGAGCTCCGCGAGCGGGTCCTGTCCCGCCCATTGCCCCGACACGTTGCCATCATCATGGATGGGAACGGTCGATGGGCGACCTCCCGCGGGCTCCCGCGCGTGGCTGGCCACGGCGAGGGCGTCAAGTCCGTGCGCAGCGTCGTGCGGGCGGCGGGCGAAGTCGGCATCGAGTACCTGACGCTCTACGCCTTCTCCTCAGAGAACTGGAACCGCCCGAGCCACGAGGTCTCCACGCTCATGAGCCTGCTCGAGCGGTCGATCGATCGCGAGCTGCCGGAGCTCATGGCGCGCAGCGTCCGCTTCCGCGTCATCGGACGTCCGAATGGGGTGCCCGCCGAAGTGCAGCGTCGCATCGACCACGTCGTGGAAGCGACCGCGGCCAACACGGGCCTCAACCTGCTCATGGCCTTCAACTATGGAGCGCGGGACGAGATTGTCGATGCCTGCCGTCGCCTGGCGCGTGATGTCGCCGAAGGCCGACTCGGCCCGGAGCAGATCGACGAGGTGCGCCTGGGCCGGGCCCTCTACACGGACGGCGTTCCCGACCCGGATCTCCTCATCCGCACGAGCGGCGAGATGCGGCTGTCGAACTTCCTGCTCTGGCAGATCGCCTACACGGAGCTCTGGGTGACGCCCACTCGCTGGCCGGACTTCGAGCCGCGCGACCTGTATCTGGCCGTGGCCGATTTCCAGCAGCGCGACCGCCGCTTCGGGCGGGTTTGATGCCCGGGGCGCACGGCATGCCGCTGCCCACGCCGCTCGAGCGGCCCACGACCTCCCGGTGGAGCGGGCTCGCCAAGCGCACGCTGTCCACCGTCGTTCTCCTGCCCCTGTTCATCTGGATCGTGCTGGGAGGTGTCCCTCTCGCCTTCGATCTCATGATCGTGGCCGTCGGTATCCTCGCGAGCTGGGAGTTCTCCCGGATGTTCCAGCGGGCGGGCGTGCCCGTCTTCCGTGACGCCGGCGTCGTGCTGGGCGCCCTCCTCACGGCGAGCTTCCTCGCCCCGGAGCGGATAGCCCTCGTGGCGACAGCATCCGTCATGGCCGTCCTCACCCTCAGCCTCGCTCGGCCCGAGCCCGGTCCCGCGCGCTGGCAGGCGGTGGCAGTCACCCTTCTCGGGCTGGCCTGGATCAATGCGCTCCTCGGCCACACCATCCTGCTCCGCGCCTTGCCGGAAGGGCTTCACTGGGTGCTGCTCCTCGTGTGGGTGACGTGGATCGGAGAGACGGCAGCCTATACGGTGGGCTCTCTCGTGGGCCGGCACAAGCTGGCGCCCGGCATCAGCCCCGGCAAGACGGTCGAGGGCGCGCTGGCCCAGCTCGTTGGGTCGCCGCTGGCCGCGCTCGCGGCCCAGGGCTGGCTCTTTCCGGGGCTCGGCACGAGGGACGCGCTGCTCGTCGGCCTCCTCCTGGGCGTCGTCGGGCAGCTCGGCGATCTCGCGGAATCCGCCCTCAAGCGGAGCGTCGGCACCAAGGACGCCGGGCAGCTCATTCCCGGCCATGGGGGCATGCTCGACCGCGTGGACGGCCTCCTCTTCAATGCCCCCGCCCTGTTCTACTATGTGACGCACGGGAGGATGTGGAGCGCATGAAGCGGGTGACCGTGCTGGGAGCGACGGGTTCGGTGGGGCGGCGCGCCCTCGAGCTGTGTGCGCAGTTCACCGACGTCTTCCGCATCGAAGGGCTGGCCGCGCGGGGCTCGAGCCCGGATCTGGTGGTCGAGCTCTGCCGCATCCACCGGCCCAAGGCCCTCGCGCTGATCGACGAGCGCGCGATCGACCGCGTATCGCGCGCGCTGCCGCACCCGCGACCCGAGATCCTGGCCGGTCCGCGCGGGCTCGACACCCTCGCGCGCGAGGTCGACGCCGACGTGGTGCTCTCCGCCATCGTGGGCGGGGCGGGGCTCCTGCCGACCATGGCCGCCCTCGAGTCCGGCAAGGCCGTGGCCATCGCCAACAAAGGTGCCGCTCCTCCCCGTTGACTCCGAGCACAGCGCCATCTTTCAATGCCTCGAGGGCCACAAGCGTGCTCAGGTGCACCGGATCCTCCTCACGGCTTCCGGCGGCCCCTTCCGCCAGACGCCCCAGGAGGGCCTTGCCTCCGTCACCGTCGAGGACGCGCTCAATCACCCCACGTGGAAGATGGGCGCCAAGATCACCATCGACTCCGCCACCTTGATGAACAAGGGCCTCGAAATCATCGAGGCCCGCTGGCTCTTCGACGTGCAGTCCTCGCAGGTGCAGGTGGTCGTGCATCCGCAATCCATCATCCACTCCATGGTCGAGTACGTCGACGGCTCGGTCATCGCTCAGCTCGGGGTGGCCGACATGGGTATTCCCATCCTCTACGCCCTCAACCATCCGGACCGGCTGCCCTGGCCCGACGAGCGGCTCGACCTGACCAAGGTGGGAGCGCTCACCTTCGAAGCGCCCGATCCGGTGCGCTTCCCGTGCCTCCGGCTGGCTCGCGAGGCCCTCTCGGCCGGGGGCTGCGCGCCCGCGATCCTGAACGCCGCCAACGAAGTCGCCGTGGCCGCCTTCCTCAAGGGCCACGTCCGCTTCATCCAGATCGCCGATCTCATTGCCCGCGCCCTCGACCGCGTGTCTCCGCGCCCCCTCGACAGCATCGAGACGTGCGTGGACGTGGACACCGAGACGCGTCGGCTCGTGGAAAGCTGGCTGCCCGCTGCCGCGGCAGCCGGGTCGCCCGGGAGGGTCGTCCGTTGACCACCGTCATCGCGTTCGTCGTCGTCATCGGCATTCTCATCCTCATCCACGAATGGGGCCATTTCGTGGTGGCGCGCCTGTCGGGCGTGGGGGTCGAGCGTTTCTCGATCGGCTTCGGCCCCGTTCTCTGGCGCATCAAGGGTAAGGAGACCGAGTACTGCCTCTCGGCGATTCCCATGGGCGGCTACGTCAAGATGATGGGCGACGACGAGAACCCGCTCGAGGGTGGCAAGACCGACGCGGTGGACCCGAAGAAGTCGTTCAACCTCAAGCCCGTCTGGGTCCGCTTCCTCATCGTGTTCGCCGGCCCCGGCATGAACTTCGTGCTCGCCGTGCTCCTGACCGCCCTCGCCTTCATGGTGTGGGGCCGTCCCGTGGTGCCGGCGGTAGTTGGCCGCGTGGCCGACGGCAGCGTGGCAGCGCAGGCGGGGATCAAGCCGGGCGACCGGATCGTCGCGGTGGACGGTCGTCCCGTCCAGTACTGGGATGAGGTGCTGACCCAGGTGCAGGCGAGCAAGGGCCGGAGCCTCCGCCTGACCGTCACCGACGGAGGGGCCACGCGCGAGATCGCCGTCACTCCGCAGCGCATCGCCGGTCGCGACATCTTCGGCGATGAGCAGGATTACTGGGAGCTCGGGGCCCGGCAGTCGGTCTCGGATCAGGCGACGATCGGCGACGTCGTGCCGGGAGGGGCCGCGGCCAAGGGCGGGCTCAAGCCGGCCGACATCATCGTCTCGCTGGAGGGGCAGCCCATCACGTCGTGGGACGAGCTCGCGGACGGCATCAGCAAACGGGCGGGCCAGGCGACCGTGCTCGGCGTCAAGCGGGGAGATCAGGTCCTGACGTTGACGGTCACGCCCGCCCCCACTGGCCCCGATGGCAAGGGACGCATCGGCATCAGCCACTCGATGGCGCCCGCCGTCGGCGCCGTGTTCGTCCGCTCCGATCCACTCACCGCGATCCGCGAGGGCGTGCTCAAGACCTGGGAGTGGACGCAGCTCACCGTCAAGGGGATGTACAAGCTGATCACCGTACAGCTCGCCCCCTCCAACATCGGGGGGCCCATCCAGATCGCGGCGGCGGCCGGTGAGCAGGCGCGCCAGGGCCTGCCGTATCTCACGCTCTTCACGGCTCTCATCAGCGTGAACCTCGCCGTGCTCAATCTGTTGCCCGTGCCCATGCTGGACGGCGGACATCTCCTCTTCTTCGTGTGCGAGGCGGTCCTGGGCAGACCCATCTCCGTGCGCAAGCGCGAGATCGCCCAGCAGGTCGGCTTCGTGCTCCTCATGATGCTGATGGTGTACGCGGTCTACAACGATCTGTCGCGACTCGACGTCTTCCACCGGTTCTTCCGCTGACGGGGACGGCCATGGGCCAATATCGCTCCCACGTGTTCGTCTGCACCTCGGGGGAGACCTGTCCTCAGCAGGGCGACGTGGAGAAGTTCGTCAAAACCCTTCGCGCGGGCGCGATCGCGGCCGGGAAGCAGGCGGAGGTCCGCGTCAACAAGGCGGGGTGCTTCTCGCAGTGCGGCCACGGCCCCATGATCGTCGTGTATCCCGAGAACGTGTGGTACGCGGGTGTGCAGGAATCCGATCTGCAAGAGATCCTCGAGTCGCACATCCTGGGCGGCCGACCCGTCAAGCGCTTGCTCTACGATCCGGGCGTGCCCGGAGCCAACAAGGTCCCGGGCGTCTCCTAGGAGGTTGCCGAAGTCATTCCCATGGCCTCGCGAGCACGAATGTTCCGCTTCGAGTGCCGGCTTCGCCGGCGCGATTCTCAGATTGCTCGCCTCGGACGGCGGGGCCCCAGCCCCGCGACGTCCTCCGGATCGCACTGCGTCGGGGGGAGGTTTCGGAAGGGGGGCGGAGCCCCCCTCCGAGCTTCCTAGACCCCATGCGCTGGACCCGCTCTCTCATTCCCACGCTTCGCGAGGATCCTGCCGACGCCGAAGCCATCAGCCACAAGCTCATGGTCCGCGCGGGGCTCGTTCGCCAGCTCGCCGCGGGCATCTACGTCTACCTGCCCGTGGGGTTGCGGGTCATCGAGAAGGTCAACGCCATCATCCGCGAGGAGATGAATCGCATCGGCGGCCAGGAACTGACCATGCCGGTGCTGCATCCCGCGGAGATCTGGCAGCAGTCGGGGCGCTGGGACGCCATCGGCGGGGAGATGTTCCGCCTCAAGGATCGGAACCAGCGCGACATGTGCCTGGGCATGACGCATGAAGAAGTCGTGGCGTGGCTGGCCGCGCGGGAGATCCGCTCCTATCGCGACCTTCCGCAGATCTGGTACCAGATCCAGACCAAGGAGCGCGACGAGGCACGGCCCCGGTCGGGGGTGCTGCGCACCCGGGAGTTCCTCATGAAGGACTCCTACACCCTCGATCCCGACCAGGCCGCCCTCGACGTCTCGTACAACGCGCACAAGCAGGCCTATGGCAAGATCTTCGACCGCTGCGGCCTCCGCTACGTCGTTGTGGATTCCGATCCGGGCATGATGGGCGGGTCGGGATCGCACGAGTTCATGGCTCCGAGCGCCGCCGGGGAGGACGAGGTCGCCCTCTGCGCGGGCTGCGACTACGCAGCCAATGTCGAGCTGGCTCGCGGGGTGCCGCAGCCCGCCTCCCCGTCGCCCGCCTCAATGCCAGAGGACGCCGGGCCGCGCGAAGTCGCCACGCCCGGGTCCCGGACCATCGCCGAGGTGGCGGCGCAGCTCCAGATCGACCCCGCTGGCATGATCAAGAGCCTGCTCTACATGGCGGGTGACACGCCCGTTCTCGCCCTCGTACGTGGCGACCACAGTCTCCACGAGCGCAAGCTCGCGCGCGCGCTCGGCGCCGAGCCCCGCCCGGCGCGCCCGGAGGAGGTGCGCGAGCGTCTCGGCGTCTCCGTGGGCTCCGTCGGTCCCGTGGGTCTCAAGGGTGGCGTACGCGTGATCGCCGATGAGTCGCTCAAGAGCGGGCCATACGTGGTCGGCGCCAACCGCGACGGCTTTCATCTCGTCGGGGTGAGGCCGGGCAAGGACTTCGGCTGCGACTGGGCCGATCTCCAGGTGGCCCTGCCCGGCGAGGGCTGTCCCCGGTGCGGCCAGCCCCTCCAGGTCGAGCGGGTGATCGAGGTGGGCAACATCTTCAAGCTCGGAACCAAGTACTCCGTGGGGCTCAACGCCATGTACCTGGACGAGGCGGGCCAGCAGAAGCCCATCGTCATGGGCTCGTACGGTATCGGCCCCGCACGCATCGCCGCGGCCGCGGTGGAGCAGCGCCACGATGCCGACGGCATCATCTGGCCATGGGCGATCGCACCGTTTCACGTCCATCTCATCCCCGTGGCCGTGAAGGATGCCTCGCAGATGGCGGCGGCCGAGGACATCGAGCGATCTCTCGTCAGCGCGGGATTCGACGTCCTCATGGACGATCGGGACGAGCGTGCGGGCGTCAAGTTCAAGGATGCTGACCTCCTGGGCGTCCCGATCCGCGTGACGGTGGGCAATGCTTTCATCAAGGAAGGGGTCGTGGAGGTCAGAGACCGTGCCACCCGGGTCGACCAGAGGGTTCCCAAGTCCCGGGTGGTCGAAGCCGCCCGGGTCATCGAGGCCGTGCAAGCCATGGGCTGAGGCCCGTCCTTGCGGGTGACCGCTACATGTGCTAAAGTTTTGATAAAAGTGGGCGCCGCCCACTTTTTTGTTCTCTATAAGTGGACGAGGGGTAGACGGCTATGGGCCTGATGGCCGGTGACGGTGAGGCGCTCTTGGCCAAGGTCGAAGCGGTTCTGTCTCAGGTCCTGGAAGCGCACGGGCTCGAGCTCGTGGACGCGCAGTGGCGCCGCGAGGGACGGCGCTGGGCTCTGCGCTTCTTCGTGGACAAGCCGGGCGGGGCGGGCATCGCCGATTGTCAGCGCTTCAGTCACGAAGCGGGCGATGTGCTGGACGTGTCGGGTCTTCTGACGGAGTCGTACGACCTCGAGGTATCCTCTCCCGGGCTCGACCGCGAGCTCCGGAAGGATAGGGAGTTTGTCTGGGCGGTCGGAAAGGACGTGCGGTGCTGGGTGCGCGAGCCGGTAGCAGGCCGGCTCGAGTTCGCGGGGCGTCTCGAGTCGGCGTCGACGGAGCGGCTGGTCATCCAGGCTCCAGACGGCGGGCGGGAGGAGGTGCCCCGGGCGCTCCTGACCAAGGCACGGCTCGACCCGCCGTTCAGACGGAAGTGAGCGGACGCAGCCATGATGAACAAAGAGCTCATCTACGTGATCGGCCAGATGGCGACGGAGAAGGGGATAGACAAAGAGGTCCTCTTCGAGGCGCTGGAGTCTGCCCTGCTGTCGGCCTCCAAGAAGACCATGGGCGTGGCCGACAACGCCCGCATGGAGCTCGATCGGCACACGGGGGCCCTCAGGGTCTTCGCGCGCAAGAAGGTCGTGGAGAGCGTCGGCGACGCCAAGCTCGAGATCGCGCTCAGCGAGGCGCGCAAGCTCAACGCGGAGGCCGATCTCGAGGACGAGATCGAGGTCGAGCTGCCCCCGCAGGAGTTCGGCCGCATCGCCGCCCAGACGGCCAAGCAGGTGATCCTGCAGCGGGTGCGGGATGCCGAGCGTGACGCCGTCTACTCCGACTTCATCGACAAGCAGGGCAAGATCATCCGCGGCACCGTCCATCGGATCGAGAAGCGCAACGTGATCGTGGACCTGGGCAAGGCGGAGGCGGTGATCACCGAGCGCGAGCAAATTCCCGGCGAGCGCTACAACCCCAATGATCGGGTGCGTGCCTACGTCCAGGAGGTGAAGAAGACGGCCAAGGGGCCGCAGATCCTCCTCTCTCGCGCGGACGCGGGTTTTCTCGTGCGCCTCTTCGAGGCCGAGATTCCCGAGATCGCCGAGGGGATCGTGCAGGTCAAGGCGGCGGCGCGAGAGCCGGGGGAGCGCGCCAAGGTCGCCGTCGTCTCCACCAAGCGCGACGTCGATCCCATCGGCGCCTGCGTGGGGCTTCGTGGCACGCGCATCCAGGTCATCAGCCGGGAGCTGCGCAGCGAGAAGATCGACATCGTGGAGTGGGCGGCCGACCCCGCCGCCTTCGTGGCGCGGGCTCTCTCCCCGGCCAAGGTGTCCTCGGTCACCCTCGGCCCGCCGGACGAGAGCGGGGAGGCGCGCGCGGTGCTCGTGATCGTGCCGGACAACCAGCTCTCGCTCGCCATCGGCAAGAAGGGCCAGAATGCCCGGCTCGCGGCGAAGCTGACCGGGCTTCACGTCGACATCAAGAGCGAGGGCGAGGTGGAGGAAGAGCGGCGGCTTCTCGAAGAGGAGCGCGCCTGGGGGCAGGCTGCCCTCGCCGAGTTCCCGGGCCTGGGCCCTCAGATGGTCGAGCGCCTTTCCGAGCACGGTCTGTTCTCGCCGGTACGCATCGTGCGCGCCGGCTTCGAGGCCCTCGAGGCGATACCTGGGCTCGGAGAAAAGAAGGCGGCCGCCGTTCTCGCGGCTGCCGAAGATTGGATCACGCGGCATCCTCCCGTCGAGCCAGAGCCCGAGGCCCCGCCGGAGAGCACGGACGATGCCCGGGCGGTCGAGGCAGAGTCTCAACCAGTCGAGGCAGAGTCTCAACCAGAGGGTGAGGCTCCGCCCGAGAGCGTGGCGCGGACATCGACCGAGTGACGGCCGGACCCACCCGCACCTGTATCGGATGCCGGCGCGTGCGGCCCCAGCGAGAGCTCGCGCGGCTGGTGAGGGGTAGGGACGGGCGAGTGATCGTGGATGAGAGGGGACGAGCGCCCGGCCGAGGCGCATACGTGTGTCGCGATGCTGAGTGCGTGGACAAGGCCCTGCGGGCGGGCCAGCTGGCGCACGCGTTCAAGCGGGCCAGCGAGCCGCCCACGACGGGCGCGGCGGGGATCCTGGGTGAGTTCAGGGGAAAGCCCGCCATCGGGCGCGAGCCTCTCGAGGACGTCGAGGCTCTCAACTTCAAGCTGAGGAGGTAACGGGGCTGTGGCAGCACGAGTGAAGGTCATCGACCTTGCGAAAGAGCTTGGAGTCACCAGCAAAGATCTGATCGTCGCCCTCGAGTCCATGGGCCAGAAGGGCATGCGGGCCATGAGCCCGCTGCAGACGACCACGGCCAATGAGCTGCGGGTGAAGCTCGGCCGCGGCCGCGATCTCCCCGAAGAGGCCAAGCCCAAGCGCGTGCCCAAGGCCAAGCCTGCCGTCACCGAGCCCAAGGGTCCCGGAGCATCCCGGAAGAAGATCGATGGTGCGGAGCCCTCCGCGAAGCCCGCGCGGAAGAAGGCGGCCGTTCTCGAGCCCGAGGAGCCCCTGGCGACGCAGCCCGCCGAGGAGCTCAAGCCGGCGGCGACGCTGTTCCGTCACACTGCCGCCGCTGGACCGGTCGAGGCCGCGCCGGCGACGCCCCTTTCCCCGGCGCCCGCTCCAATCGTCCCCGCGCCTTCCGCGCTCCCCTCCGCTCCCGCGTCGCCCGCGCCCGTCAGGCCGACGACGGTCACGCCCACGACTGTGACCCCCACGATTGGGACCCCCGCGACCAAGGATGCGCCCACACCGGCGCCGCTCCGGCCCGCCGCAGCCCCGACTCCCGGGGCGCCACGTCCCGTCGTGCCCGCGGCAGCTCCCGCCGCCTCGGGCATCGCCGCTCCGCCCGCCGCGCCCCGGCGGGTCGCCCCAGTTGCGCCGTCGCGTCCGGCGGCGCCCGCGCCTCCGGCTCGGCCCGTTGTGCCTGCGGCGCCCGTGAAGCCCGCGGCCGCCGCCACCCCTCCGCCCAAGGTCGAGGTCAAGCCTGCAGCACCCAGGCCCGAGCCCACACCGCCCGAGCCGCCCGTCGAGATCAAGCGCGAGCTCATCAAGGTTCCGGAATCGGTGACGGTGGGCGAGCTCGCCGCCGCCATGCGCAGGAAATCCGGCGAGGTGATCAAGGCGCTGCTCGAGCTGGGCGTCATGGCCACGGTGAACGAGGTGCTCGACCCCACCGCGGCCAAGCTCGCCGCCGACAAGTTCCATTTCGACGTCGAGGTCCGCTCGCTCGAAGGCGACATTCTCGAAGAGGAGGACGTCGATCCGAGCCAGCTGAGCCTGCGGCCGCCCGTGGTCACGGTCATGGGTCACGTCGACCACGGCAAGACCTCGCTGCTGGATACCATCCGGACCACCAAGGTGGCGGAGCGCGAGGCGGGAGGCATCACGCAGCACATAGGCGCCTACCAGGTCGATACCTCCCACGGGAAGGTCACCTTCCTCGACACGCCGGGCCACGAGGCGTTCACCGCCATGCGCGCGCGTGGGGCTCAGGCAACCGACATCGTCATCCTCGTGGTCGCGGCCGACGACGGAGTCATGCCCCAGACGGTCGAAGCGGTGAATCACGCCAAGGCCGCCAATGTGCCCATCCTGGTGGCCGTGAACAAGATCGACAAGCCGGGAGCGGAGCCCGATCGCGTGAAGCGCGAGCTGTCGAATCTGGGGCTGGTGCCGGAGGACTGGGGCGGACAGACCATCTTCGTGCCCACCTCGGCGAAGAGGGGCGATGGCATCCCGCAGCTCCTCGAGATGACGGCGCTGCAGGCCGAGGTCCTCGAGCTGAAGGCCAATCCCAACCGCGCCGCCCGCGGGATCATCGTGGAAGGTCGGCTCGACCGCGGCCGTGGTCCCGTCGCCACCGCGCTCATCCAGTCCGGCACGCTCAAGGAGGGGGACGCCGTGGTCGTAGGCTCCCACTCGGGGCGCGTGCGCGCGATGTTCAGCGACCGCGGCAAGAAGGTCCCCAGCGCGGGCCCCTCGGACCCCGTGGAGATCCTGGGACTCTCGGGCGTCCCCCAGGCGGGGGACACGCTGCTCGTGGTCGCCGACGAGCGCAAGGCGCGGCAGATCGCGACCGTGCGCTCGGATCGGGACAGGCTCAAGGGCAAGGGCACCACCCGCGTCACCCTCGAGGACCTGCACAAGCAGATCGTCACCGGCGAGGTCAAGGAGCTGCGGCTCGTTCTCAAGGCCGACGTGCAGGGCTCGGTGGAGGCGCTCACGGAGTCGCTCGAGCGCCTCTCCACCGACGAGGTGCGCCTCAAGGTCATCCACGGCTCGGTGGGCGCCGTCAACGAGTCCGACGTGATGCTCGCCTCCGCCTCCAACGCCATCGTGCTCGGGTTCAACGTCAAGGCCGAGCCCAAGGCCGCCACCCAGGCCCAGTCCGACGGTGTGGACCTGCGCAACTACAGCGTGATCTACGACGTCCTGAACGACGTCAAGGCCGCGCTCTCCGGCCTCCTCGCCCCCGAGATCCGCGAGACGGTGCACGGTCGCGCCCAGGTCAAGCAGCTCTTCCCGATCTCCAAGGTCGGGACGATCTTCGGCTGCATGGTGGTGGAGGGGAAGATCGTCCGCACCGCGCGCGTCCGCATCAAGCGCGGCGACACCCTGCTCGGGGAGAACGTCCTCAGCTCCCTCAAGCGCTTCAAGGACGACGTCCGCGAGGTGCTGCAGGGTCTCGAGTGCGGCATCGGGGTCGAGGGGATCAAGGGCGTGCAGCCCGGCGACATCATCGAGGCCTTCACGACCGAAGAGGTCGCACGGTCGCTGTAGCAGGCCGGTGACGAGGCGCGAGCATGTCGGTCGCACGGGTGGCGGTCGGCACCGTCGAGCTGCACCTGCCGGACGTGGGCTCCCTCAAGGGCAAGCGCCACGTGCTCAAGGGCCTCAAGGACAAGCTCCGCCGGCGCTTCGAGGTGTCCGTGGCCGAGGTCGATGACCAGGACATGTGGCAGCGCGCCACCCTCGCCGTCGCCTATGTCTCCGGCAGCTCGCGTCACGCCAACGAAGTGATCTCGAAGGCTCTCGACTTCATCGAGGACAACGTGGACGGGTACGTCACGAACATCGAAACGGAGATCTGGTAGTGCAGGGGAAGCGGCTCGAGCGCGTGAACCAGCTCATCAAGGAAGAAGTCTCGGCCGTCCTCCAGCGACAGCTCAAGGACCCGCGCCTGGGCTTCGTGACGGTGACCGAGGTGGATACCACGGCCGACCTCAAGCTGGCCCGCGTCTATGTCTCGGTGCTGGGCCCGAACGAGCAGTGGGCGTCGTCCTTCAAGGCCCTGGAGAGCGCGCGAGGCTTCGTGTGGAACTGGCTGCGCAAGCACCTCGATCTGCGCGCCACGCCGCAGCTCGTCTTTCGGCCCGACCGCTCCATGGAGCATGCCGCGCACATCCAGGCCCTCCTTGCCGGGTTGAAGTCGAGCGAGCCGGGGGGCGAGGAGTGAGCAGGATCGTGGCGCCGCCGGGCGAATTGCTCGAGGCTCTTCGGAAGCCCGGCGGCACGGTCCTGTGCCTGGGGCACGTCCACCCCGACGGCGACGTGCTCGGCACCCTCCTGGGACTGGGGCTCGCCCTGAGCGCCGCGGGTGCCTCCGTCACCTTTGCCGGGCCGCATCCCGTCCCGGACGTCCTCGCCTTCCTGCCGGGCTCGGATCGCTGGCAGGTGTGGAAGGCGGCGCCCGCCTTCTTCGACATCATCGTGATGACGGACTGCCCGAATCCCGATCGATCGGAAGGATTGCTCGAGGGAGCGCGCGGGCCGCGGAGCCGGGTCCTCAACATCGATCACCACCCGGACAATCGCCGCTACGGCTCGATCGACTGGATCGACCCGTCGGCGGCGGCCACGGGGGAAATGATCTTCGACCTCCTCGTGGCCCTCGGCCTGCCCCTGACCCCGGCCATCGCCCTCAACCTCTTCACCGCCGTCCACACGGATACGGGCTCCTTCCGGTACTCCAACACCACGCCCCGCACGTTCCGCATCGCGGCCGAGCTGGCAGCGGCCGGCGCCGATCCCGCCCTCGTCTCCGACCGGCTCTACCAGCAGCGCGGCCGTGACTCGCTGGTTCAGCTCGGAACGGTGCTCCGGCGCGTCGAAGTCAGCGACGATGGCCAGGTGGCCTGGCTCAGCGTGCCCCGGGATCTCGTCCCCCGGGAGCTCGTCGAGTCCGAAGACCTCGTGAGCTACCCTCGCTCCATCGGCGGCGTCAAGGTCGCCGTGCTCCTTCGTGAAGAGGCGCCCGGCACCGTCAAGGCCAGCCTGCGTGCCAAGGGCGAGGTGGCGGTGAACAAGATCGCCCATCGTTTCGGCGGCGGCGGCCACGAGAACGCGGCTGGCTGCACGCTCAGCGGCACCCTCGAGGAAGCCGCGGCCTCGCTGCTCCAGGCCGTGCGGGAAGCGCTGGCCTCGGGCCGGTCGTGACCTCTCAAAGTAGCTCGGGCGTGCTCGCCGTGGACAAGGGCGCGGGGCTCACATCCTTCCAGGTGGTGGCGCATCTGCGCCGCCTGCTGCGTGTCCCCAAGATGGGCCACGGCGGCACTCTGGATCCGGGCGCGACGGGGGTCCTGCCCATCCTGATCGGCGAGGCGACCAAGCTCACGCCGTATCTCGTGGATCTCGACAAGGAGTATCTGGCCACTGTGCGCCTGGGCGTCGCCACCGATACCCAGGACCTCACGGGCACCACCCTCGAGACGCGGGTCGTCCCTGCCCTCGAGCGCTCACACGTGGAGCGGTGCCTGCGAGGCTTCGTGGGCCTCATCCGTCAGGTGCCCCCGATGTACTCCGCGCTGCATCACGCGGGCCAGCGGCTCTACGAGCTGGCCCGCCAGGGCCTCGATGTCGAGCGGCAGCCGCGCGAGGTCATGGTCCACGCCATCGCCCTCGAGTCGATGGCCCTGCCAGACCTCGTGATCCGCGTCCGCTGCGGCAAGGGCTTCTACGTGCGGACGCTCGCCGCCGATCTCGGCACGGCGCTCGGGACTGGGGGCTCGCTCGCCTCGCTTCAGCGCACGCGCGTGGGCCCGTACCGCCTCGAGACGGCGGTGCCATGGGAGGCCGTGCGGGAGGCGCGTGACGGGGGGCTCCTCTGGCCGCAGCTCCTTCCGCCGGACTCTGCGCTGATGGGGATGCCCGAGCTGCGCCTCGCCGAAGCGCCCGTCCGCGCCTTTCTTCATGGGCAGGCCGTTGCCGTCGAGGGTGGCGCCGACACTGCCGGCGGGGCCCTCCTCCGCGTCTACGGTCCCGACGGCGCCTTCCTGGGCATCGGCTCGCGCCGAGGCCCGAGTGTGAAACCCGATCGACTCCTGCATGCGGATCCTCCGCGGGCTCGCGTCCTACCCGCCTGAGCTCCGCCCCTGCGTGGCGGCGCTCGGGGTCTTCGACGGCATTCATCTCGCCCACTCCCGCCTCATCGAGACCGCGGTGGAGCGCGCCCGGGCCCTTCGCGTGCCCTCGGTGGTGTGCACGTTTCACCCGGACCCAGCCTCCGTGCTCCGTCCCGAACGGGCGCCAGTTCCCATTGCCCCCCTCGAGGACAATCTCGAGCGCATGGCCGGCATCGGCGCCGATGCGGCGCTCGTCATTCCCTTCACCCTCGACTTCTCGAGAATCGAGGCGGAGGACTTCGTGGAGCGGGTGCTCGTCGGGACCCTGGGGGCGCAGGAGGTCGTGGTGGGCTTCAATCACACCTTCGGCCACAACGCGCGCGGCACGGCGGCCCTGCTGACCGAGCTCGCGCCCAAGCTCGGTTTCGTGGCCCGCGTGCTGCCCCCGCTCCAGGTCCGCGGCCAGACCGTGTCCTCGAGCGCCATCCGCGAGGCGCTCCGGGAGGGCGATGCGGCGCGGGCGGCCGAGCTCCTCGGCCACCCGTACGCCATCGCGGGTGTCATCGCGCGCGGCGCGGGCAGGGGACGCACGCTGGGCTTTCCCACGGCGAATGTGAGACCGGACAGGCCGCTGGCGCTGGCCGCCGGCGTCTACATCGCTCGCGCCACATGGGACGGGGGAGCGGCAAACGCGGTGGTCAATGTCGGCTACCGGCCGACCTTCGGAGAGAACGAGTACTGGGTCGAGGCGTATCTTCTGGATTTCTCCGGCGACCTGTACGACCGGACGCTTCGGCTGGCGTTTCTCGACCGGATCCGACCGGAGATGAAGTTTCCCGGCGTCGAGCAGCTCAAGCGCCAGGTCACGAGGGATATCGAGGCCGCCCGCGCGCGCTTTTCCGGCGGAACTTTCGGCTGAGCGCTTGCGACGCTCGCCCTCGCATGGTAAAGTGTTGCCGTCCTTGAGTTTTGAGTTCATCACACGAACCCGTCCCGCGGAGCCGAAGCAAGAGCCCTGGGGGCGTGGCGATTGGGGGGGGAGCCCCCGGGAGGGTTGAGGAATGAAACTGTCCGTCGACAGGAAGAAGACCCTCATCGAACAATTCAAGGTGCACGATGGGGATACGGGATCACCCGAGGTGCAGATCGCGCTCCTGTCGGAGCGGATCAACGGGCTGACGGACCACTTCAAGACCCACCAGAAAGACCATCATTCGCGGCGCGGCCTCCTGATGCTGATCGGCAAGCGCCGCGGCCTGCTCGAGTATCTGCGAAAGAAGGACTCCGAACGATACAGAGTCGTGACGGAAAAGCTCGGAATCCGCCGGTGACCGCGGATCCCGACAGGCTTCGACCACGGACCGCCTGGCGTCGCCGGGCCCGCCGCATCCTCGCTTCACTCACCCCTGATTACCGCCAAGCTTGTATTAGCGGAGGACGACTGATCTCATGACGAGCCATACCGTACAGACCAAGCTCAACGGCCGCGCCATCTCCATCGAGACCGGCAAGGTGGCCAAGCAGGCCGACGGCGCCGTCGTCGTGCGCTGTGGCGGCACCATCGTGCTGTCCACCGTGGTCGCGACCAAGGCGCCCATGGAAGGGCGCGACTTCCTGCCTCTCACCGTGGAGTATCGAGAGCGCGCTTACGCGGGCGGGAAGATCCCCGGAGGTTTCTTCAAGCGCGAGGGCCGGCCGGACGAAAAGGAGACGCTCACCTGCCGCCTCATCGACCGGCCGGTCCGCCCTCTCTTTCCGAAGGGTTTCCGCAATGAGATTCAAGTCATCAACCTGGTGATCTCGGCCGACGACGAGAATGATCCGGATGTGCTGGCCATGATCGGCTCCTCCGCCGCGCTCTGCCTGTCCGGCCTCCCCTTCGGGGGCCCGCTGGGCGCCGTGCGGGTGGCGCTGGTCGAGGGCGAGCTGGTGGCGAATCCGACGTACAAGCAGCTGGCCGCCTCTCAGCTCGAGGTCGTCATCGCAGGCACCGAGGACGCGGTGCTCATGGTCGAGTCCGGAGGCCGGGAGATCAGCGAAGACCAGATGCTCGAAGCGCTCGCCTTCGGCCACGAGCAGTGCAAGGCGCTGGCGCGCATCCAGCAGGACCTCATGGGCAAGGCGGCCAAGCCGCGCTGGGCCTTCGACGCCAATGCCGGGGCCGATCCGACCCTCCAGGCCAAGGTTCAGCAGGTCGCCACCCCCCGGGTGGCCGAGGCCCTCGCCATTCATCAAAAGCAGGCGCGTGCCGAGGCCATGGTGGCCGCTTTCGAGGCGGTATGGGCTCATCTCGTGAGCGTGGATCACGTGCCTGACGAGCCGGCGACGAAGGCGAAAGCGCGGGAGTACTTCGAGAAGGTCGAGAAGACCGAGGTGCGGCGCCTGATCGTGGACAAGGGCATTCGCGTGGACGGCCGGAGCGTGAAGGAAGTCCGCCCGATCTGGTCGGAAATCGGCTACCTGCCTCGCGCCCACGGCTCCGCGCTGTTCACGCGCGGCGAAACCCAGGCCCTGGTGGCAGCGACCCTGGGCACAAAGAACGACGAGCAGAAGATGGAATCCTTCGAAGGCGATTCGTACCGCCACTTCATGCTCCACTACAACTTCCCCTCCTTCTCCACGGGCGAGGTCAAGCGGTTCGGCACTCCTGGCCGACGCGAGATCGGCCACGGCGCCCTCGCCCATCGCGCTGTCGAGGCCGTGCTGCCGACCAAGGAAGCCTTCCCGTACACCATCCGGATCGTCTCGGACATCCTCGAGTCCAACGGGTCGTCGTCCATGGCCACCGTGTGCGGCGCCTCCATGGCCCTCATGGACGCTGGTGTCCCGCTGAAGGCCCCCGTGGCCGGCATCGCGATGGGACTCGTCAAGGAAGGCGACAAGGTCGGGATCCTGACCGACATCATGGGCAGCGAGGACCACTACGGCGACATGGACTTCAAGGTCGCCGGCACCGACAAGGGGATCACCGCGCTCCAGATGGACATCAAGATCGGCGGCGTCTCCGTGGACATCATGCGCCAGGCCCTCGCCCAGGCCCGCGAGGCCCGACTGCACGTGCTGGGCAAGATGGCCGAGACTATCAAGGCGCCCCGTACCGCGCTCTCCGAATTCGCCCCCAGGTTCATCACCATCCGGATCCGCCCGGAGAAGATCCGGGAAATCATCGGCCCCGGCGGCAAGGTCATTCGCGGGATCCAGGAGAAGACGGGGGCCAAGATCGACGTGGAGGACGACGGCAAGGTGACGGTGTTCTCATCCTCCAGCGAAAAAGCGCAGATGGCCATCGACATCATCCAGGACATCTGCCGCGAGGCGGAGCTGGACCGCATCTACCTCGGCAAGGTGAAGAGCATCAAGGAGTTCGGCGCTTTCGTGGAGATCATGCAGGGGACGGAAGGGCTGCTCCACATCTCCCAGATCGCCGAGAATCGCATCCGCGCCGTGGGCGACGTGCTCACGGAGGGTGACGAGGTGCTCGTCAAGGTGATCGAGATCGACGCCAACGGCAAGGTGCGGCTCTCGCGCAAGCAGGCCCTGCGCGACCAGCCCGCCCTCGCCGACAAGGAGAAGCTGAAGATAGCACCCACCACCGCCGGCGCCTGATCGGCGGCGAGGGGAGGGACCGAGTGGCCGAACGGCCGGAGGCGTACCGCAAGACGGTGCTGCCCGGTGGTATCCGCGTGGTCACGGAGGCCCTCGCCCACGTCCGCTCCGTGGCCGTGGGGATCTGGGTCGAGACGGGCTCCCGGGTCGAGCCCGTGGAGCGCGGCGGCATATCCCACCTGATCGAGCACCTCGTCTTCAAGGGCACCGAAAATCGCTCGGCCGAGGAGATCGCTCGCGCCATCGATTCGGTGGGCGGCCAGCTCGACGCCTTCACGGCCAAGGAGCACACGTGCTTCTACGTCAGCGTGCTCGACGAGCATCTCGAGCTGGCCACCGATCTCCTCGCCGACGTGCTCTTGCGCTCCCGCTTCGCCGCGGACGACATCGAGCGCGAGAAGGCCGTGGTGTTCCAGGAGATGAAGATGGTCGAGGACACCCCCGACGATCTCGTCCACGACCTCTTCGCCGAGCGGGTGTGGCCGGGCCATCCGCTGGGGCGGCCCATCCTCGGGCGGCGCGAGGTCGTGGAGGCGCTCGACCGCCCGACCATCCTGGGCCACTTCCGGGAGGAATACACGCCCGGACGCGTGGTGGTGGCCGTGGCGGGCCACGCCGAGCACGAGCGGGTGGTGGACTGCTTCGCGCGCCGCTTCGAGGACTTCTCGCGCGGGACCGCTCCGCCTCACCCGATGGAGGCGCCCACCCTCCAGCCGGGCATTCACATGCACTCGAGGCCGCTGGAGCAGGTGCAGGTGGTGATGGGCTTTCCCGGCGTCTCGGATACCGCGCCCGAACGGTACGCGCTGTACCTCCTCAACGACATCGTGGGCGGCAGCATGTCCTCGCGCCTCTTTCAGGAGGTGCGGGAGCGTCAGGGCCTCGTCTACTCCGTCCACTCGGGCACCCAGCAGTACCGGGACACGGGGATCCTGTACTTCTACGCGGGCACGGACCCCGCCAATTTCGGCAAGGTCCTCAAGGCCTTCGTTCGCGAAGTGCGGGCGCTGAAGAAGGATGGCGTCACCGCCGAGGAGCTGCGCCGCGCCAAGGACCATCTCAAGGGCAACCTCCTGCTCTCGCTCGAGTCGTCCTCCTCGCGGATGAACCGCCTGGCCAAGCAGGAGCTCCGCTTCGGGGCCTTTCACTCGATCGAGAACATGCTCGAGGAGATCGACGCCGTGCCGCCCGAAGCGGTCGAGGCCCTCATCCACCGCGTGCTCGACGAGGAGCAGATGGCCCTGGTCACCCTCGGCCCCGTGGACAAGCGAAATCTTCCTCGCGAGATGGCCGCCTAGGATGATCGCGCGCTACTCCCGTCCAGAGATGGCCCGGATCTGGACCCAGGAGTCGAAGTACGAGGCCTGGCTCAAGGTCGAGCTGGCCGTCTGCGAGGTCTACGCGAAGCGCGGGATCATCCCCACCGACGCCCTCGGGCGGATCAAGGCGGGCGCCAAGGTCGACGCCGCGCGCATCGACGAGATCGAGACGCGCACGCGCCACGACGTGATCGCGTTCCTCACCAACCTCGAGGAGTCCATCGGCGCCGATTCCCGCCATGTCCACCTCGGACTGACCTCCTCCGACGTGGTGGACACCGCCCAGGCCCTGCAGCTGGTGGCGGCCTCCGAGCTTCTTCTGGCCGGGCTCGAGCGGCTGCGCGCGGCCCTCCGCGTCCTCGCCCTCCGCCACAAGGAGACCATCTGCGTCGGGCGCACCCACGGCATCCACGCGGAGCCGACGTCGTTCGGCCTCAAGGCCGCCCTCTGGTTCGCCGAGGCGGGGCGCAACCTCGAGCGCCTGCGGCGGGCCCGGGAAGCCGTGCGCGTGGGCAAGATCTCGGGCGCCGTCGGCAACTTCGCTCACGTGGAGCCGGAGGTTGAGGAGGAGGTCTGCCGGCTCCTCGGGCTCGAGCCGGCGCCGATCTCCACGCAGGTCGTCCAGCGTGACCGCCACGCCGAGCTGTGCGCGACCCTGGCCATCGTGGCCGCCTCCCTCGAGAAGATCGCCACGGAGATCCGCTCCCTGCAGCGCACGGAGATCCTCGAGGCCGAGGAGCCCTTCACGGAGGGCCAGAAGGGCTCGAGCGCGATGCCGCACAAGCGCAACCCCGTCTCGTGCGAGCAGATCTGCGGGCTCGCCCGTATCGTGCGCACCAACAGCCTGGCCGCCTTCGAGAACGTGGCCCTCTGGCACGAGCGGGACATCAGCCACTCCTCAGTCGAGCGCGTCATCCTTCCAGACTCGACCCTTCTCGTGGACTACATGCTCCATCTGATGATCCGCATCATCGAGGGTCTCCGGGTCTATCCCGAGCGCATGCGGGAAAACCTCGAACGCAGCTATGGCCTGATGTTCTCCCAGCGCGTCCTCCTGCGTCTGGCCGAGACCGGGCTCCCGCGCCAGGAGGCCTACGAGATCGTCCAGGGGAGCGCCATGCGCGCCTGGGAGGAGCGAAAGCCCTTCCGCGCGCTGCTGGCCGCCGAGCCGCAGGTGACCGCGCGCCTGAGCCCGGCAGATCTCGACGCGTGCTTCGATCCCGCCTGGTACCTCCGCAACGTGGACGCGATCTACAGGCGCGCGGGTCTGCTGTAGTGCCGGGCCGCCCGTCTTATCCATCGGGCGCGGCGCCCACCATTTTCCGGCTCGAGTCCCAGTGAGGGGGTGACATGGAGAAGCGGCAAAAGATCTACGAGGGCAAGGCCAAGATCGTCTACAGCACGGACGACCCCGGCAAGGTCATCCAGTACTTCAAGGACGACGCCACCGCCTTCAATGCCCTCAAGCGGGGGACCATCCTCGGCAAGGGGGTGGTGAACAACAAGATGTCGGCCGTGCTCTTCGAGCGACTGGCCAAGGCGGGGGTGCCCACCCACTATCTGGGCACGCTGTCGGAGCGCGAGATGCTCTGTCGGCGCCTCGACATCGTCAAGATCGAGGTCATTCCGCGCAACATCGTGGCAGGCTCGCTGGCCAAGCGGACGGGGCTGGAGGAAGGGGTGGCCGTCAAGCCGCCCATCGTCGAGCTCTTCTACAAGTCGGATCCTCTGGGCGATCCCATGATCACCGACGAGCATGTTCGCATGCTCAAGCTCGCCACCCCGAAGGAGCTCGTCTGGATCAAGCGGATGGCCTTGCGGATCAATGCCCTCCTGCGCCCGCTCCTCAAGCGCAAGGGGCTCATCCTCGTGGACTTCAAGCTCGAGTTCGGGCGAGCGGGGGGCAAGCTGTACCTGGGCGACGAGATCAGCCCCGACACCTGCCGCCTCTGGGACGCCGACACCCTCGAGAAGCTCGACAAGGACCGCTTCCGGCGCGACCTCGGCCGCGTGGAAGAGGCTTACCAAGAGGTGTACCGCCGGCTCGTGGGCTCGGGCTCGTGAAGGCCCGCGTCCTCGTCCGGCTCAAGCCGGGCATTCTCGACGTCCAGGGAGCCTCCGTCCAGCGCGCTCTGCATGGACTCGGGTTCGGCGAAGTGCAGGAGCTCCGCGTCGGCAAGGTGCTCGAGCTCGAGCTGGACGGTGTCGGGGGCGAGGCGGCTCGCCGGCGGATCGAGGAGATGTGCGCGAGACTGCTCACCAATCCCGTCATCGAGGACTACACGGTCGAGGTGCTCGCCTAGCGGCGCGTCCCCCTTGTCAGATTCCTGCCGGCAGGTTAGAGTGGGTTAGCCTTCATTCAAGGAGGATGGCTCGGCCCCATGAACTTCGGCGTGGTGGTGTTTCCCGGGACGTGGAGTGACTGTGATTTCCATTACGTCATCAGCGAGGTCCTCCGCCAGCCCGTCCGCTACGTCTGGCACCGGGACCGGCAGCTCGACGATTTTGATTGTCTGATTCTTCCGGGCGGCTTCTCCTACGGCGACTACCTGCGCGCGGGCGCCGTGGCCGGCCGCTCGCCCGTGGTCGAGGCCCTGCCCGAGTTCGTGGCCAAGGGCGGGCTCGTCCTGGGCTCGTGCAATGGGTTCCAGATCCTCTGCGAAGCGAAGATCCTCCCCGGGGCGCTCATGCGGAACGAGTGCCTGCAGTACCGTTGCCAGTCGACCCACCTCCGCGTGGAGAATGCCGAGACACCGTTCACACGGCTCATGCGCCCCGGCCAGATCCTGAAGATGCCCATCTCGCACGGCGAGGGCAAGTTCTACGCTGATCCCGAGACCCTCCGGCGCCTGCGCGACCAGAAGCAGATCGTCTTCCGCTACTGCGCGGAGGACGGCCGCGTGGTCAAGGAGGCCAATCCCAATGGCTCGCTGGACAATGTCGCCGGCGTGATCAACGAGGAGGGCACCGTGCTCGGCCTCATGCCCCACCCGGAGCGCGCCAGCGAGAACGCCATGGGCGGCACGGACGGCCTCTTGATCTTCCACTCGCTCCTCGGCAGCCTCGTCGAGGACGGCTCATTCCTCAAGCGGTAGGAGGGTCGAGCGTGCGGTGGAGACGGGGTGAGCGGGGCCGAGCCTAAGGTCACGCTGGATTTAGCCCTCGCCTCCGGTCTCACCGGCGAGGAGTACGACCGCATCATCCGGCGCCTCGGCCGGGAGCCCACCTTCACCGAGCTCGGACTCTTCAGCGCGCTGTGGTCCGAGCACTGCGCCTACAAGCATTCGCGCATCTTCCTGCGTGGTCTGCCCACGGCGGGGCCCGCCGTGCTCCAGGGCCCCGGGGAGAACGCGGGCATCGTGGATCTGGGCGGTGACCTCGCCCTCGCGTTCAAGATCGAGAGCCACAATCACCCGTCCTTCATCGAGCCCTTCCAGGGCGCGGCCACGGGGGTGGGCGGCATCCTGCGCGACATCTTCACCATGGGCGCCCGGCCCATCGCCGTGCTCGACTCGCTGCGCTTCGGCCCCGCCCAGGACCCGCGGAGCCGCCGCCTCATCGAGGGTGTCGTCTCTGGCATCAGCTGGTACGGCAACTGCTTCGGCGTTCCCAACCTGGGCGGCGAGGTCGGCTTCGCCCCCGAGTACGCCGGCAACCCGATCGTCAACGCCATGGCCGTGGGACTGGTCAGCAAGACGCGTATCTTCCGCGCCCGCGCGGAGGGACCGGGGAACCCCGTCTTCTACGTCGGGGCCAAGACCGGGCGGGACGGGATTCACGGCGCCACCATGGCCTCGGCGACCTTCGACGAGGGCGCCGAAGAGCGGCGGCCCACGGTGCAGGTGGGTGACCCGTTCACGGAGAAGCTCCTCCTCGAGGCCTGCCTCGAAGCCATGGAGACGGGCGCTGTGCTCGGCATCCAGGACATGGGCGCGGCCGGCCTCGCCTGCGCCTGCTCCGAGATGCCGGCCCGGGCGAGCATGGGCATGGAGGTGGAGCTCTCGTCGGTGCCTCAGCGCGAGACGGGCATGACGCCGTACGAGATCATGCTCTCCGAGTCGCAGGAGCGCATGCTCCTGGTGGCGGCCCGGGGCCGCGAGGAAGAAGTGCGTCGCGTCTTCGCCAAGTGGGAGCTCGACGCCGTCCAGATCGGACAGGTGACCGATGACGGCACCCTGCGCGTCCGGATGAACGGCGCGGTGGTCGCGGAGGTCCCGGTCAAGGCCCTCACCGACGATGCGCCGGTCTACGACAAGCCCACCGCGCCCCCCGGCTGGCAGGATGCCCTCGCGGCCTTCGACCCTCTCACGCTGCCTGCCCCCAGCGATTGCTCCGAGACGCTGGTGACGCTCCTGGGCTCTCCAGGCATCGCCTCGAAGGCCTGGGTATACCGGCAGTACGATCAGCAGGTGGGCATCAACAGCCTCGTGATGCCGGGGTCGGACGCGGGTATCCTGCGCATCAAGGGCACGGGCAAAGCCGTCGCCGTCACCACCGACTGCAACGCGCGCTTCGTCTATCTCGACCCGCGGGCGGGCGCGGCCATGGCGGTGGCCGAGGCGGCCAGGAACCTGGCGGTGTCGGGCGCCCGTCCCCTGGCCCTGACCGACTGCCTCAACTTCGGCTCGCCCGAGCGGCCCGAGATCCTGTGGCAGTTCAAGGAAGCCGTAGCGGGCATCGCCGAGGCCTGCCGCGCCCTCGATATCCCGGTGGTGGGAGGCAATGTCTCCTTCTACAATGAGACTCTGGGGCAGGCGATCTTGCCCACTCCCGTGATCGGGATGGCGGGGCTCATCGACGAGGCCGAGCGCCGGCGGACGCAATGGTTCGAGCAGGAGGGCGACAGGATCGCGCTGCTCGGCCCGCCGGCGGTGAGCCTCGGAGGCTCGGAGTACCTCTGGGTGATGCACGGCAAGATGGCGGGGGGGCTGGCCCCGCTCGACCTTCAGCTGGAGCGGCGGGTCCACGAGGCTTGCCGGGCCGCCATCGCGGCCGGACTGCTCCGGTCGGCGCACGATTGCTCGGAGGGCGGGCTGGCGGTGGCCGTGGCCGAGAGCTGCGTGTCAGGGCCGCGGGCAATCGGCGCGGCGGTGGAGCTTCCGGATGATGGGCGCCGGCTCGACCTCGCCCTTTTCGGCGAGGGACCGTCGCGGGTGGTGGTGTCGATGCGGCCGGAGGCCGAGCGTCACTTCGAGCGGCTGATGGGCGAGTTCGCCCTGCCGTGGACGTGGCTGGGTCGGGTGGGCGGCGAGGCCGTGAACGTGAGGCGCGGAGGGGAGACGATCCTCTCGGTGCCGCTGGAGAAACTGGATCACGCGTGGAGGCACGGTTTTGAGCGACATGTCGCCTGAGGAGCAGGACTTCCAGCTCGACGACAAGTTCCACGACGAATGCGGTCTGTTCGGCGTCTGGAACCATGTCGAGGCCTCCAACGTGGTGTATCTCGGTCTCTACGCGCTCCAGCACCGCGGCCAGGAGTCGGCGGGGATCGCCGCCACCGACGGCCACGCCTTCCACGTCGAGAAGGCCATGGGCTGGGTCGCCGACGTGTTCAGCCCGGAGCGGCTCCGGCGGCTCCCCGGTCGCCGAGCCATGGGCCACGTCCGCTATTCCACCGCGGGCACTTCGAGCCTGCGCAATGCCCAGCCCATCACCGGGACCACCGCCCATGGCCCCGTGGCCATCGCCCACAACGGCAACCTCGTCAACGCCGACGAGCTCCGGCGGGGCCTCGAGGCCGACGGCGCCGTCTTCCAGTCCTCGTCGGACACCGAGGTCATCCTGCACCTGCTCGCCCGCGCCGAGGGCGGCACCCTGGTGGACCAGCTCGCGCGTGCCCTCAACCAGGTCAAGGGCGCCTACACGCTCCTCCTCCTCACGCCCGACTCCATCATCGCCGTGCGCGACCCTTCGGGCTTCCGTCCCATGACCCTGGGCAAGCTCGAGGATTCCTGGGTGCTCGCCTCGGAGACCTGCGCCCTCGACCTCATGGAGGCCAAGATCGTCCGCGACGTCGAGCCGGGCGAGATCGTCCTCGTGGACGACGCGGGGCTTCAGAGCTTCAAGCCCTTCCGCCCGCAGGAGCGCCTCCAGTGCGTGTTCGAGTACGTGTACTTCGCGCGCCCCGACTCCGTCCTCTGGGGCCGCAACGTGCACGTCGTGCGCAAGGCCCTGGGTCACCAGCTCGCCCGCGAGCACCCCGTGACGGCCGATCTGGTCATTCCCGTGCCCGACTCCGGCGTGGGGGCGGCCCTCGGCTTCGCGGAGGAAGCGGGGCTGCCCTACGATTCGGGGCTCGTGCGCAACCACTACGTCGGGCGCACCTTCATCGAGCCCAAGCAGGGGATCCGGCATTTCGGCGTCAAGGTCAAGCTCAACCCGAACCGTGAGGTGCTCGCGGGCAAGCGCGTGGTGGTGGTGGATGACTCCATCGTGCGCGGGACGACCAGTCGCAAGATCGTCAAGATGGTGCGCCAGGCGGGCGCCCGCGAGGTGCACGTGCGCATCTCCTCGCCGCCCATCCAGTGGCCCTGTTACTACGGCATCGACACGCCGACGCGGAAGGAGCTGATCGGCTCGAGCCACGAGGTCGCCGAGATCCAGAAATACCTCTCCGCCGATTCTCTCGGCTATCTCTCGCTCGACGGCATGCTCAAGGCGACGGGCAACGATCCGGCCCACTTCTGCCACGCCTGCTTCACCGGGCAGTATCGTATCGGCTTCGACGCGGGCGACGTCGCTCAGCTCAAGCTATTCGACTCGTAGCCCCTAGGTACTGGGCCAAGTTGCGAGCCAGACGAGGCCCGAGGGAGCCAGCAACGCGAGGCGTACGTGGCACTTCGAGCTGAGGGGGCGAAGCGACGAGGCGAGGGCTGAGACGATCGTACGTTGAGCGTTGCTGGCGACCGAGAACGTGGCCCTTCGAGCGGAGCAGCGCAGCTGCGAGGCGAGGGCTGAGTAGAACTGGCGAAGCAAATTGGCCCAGTACCCGGAGTTCATGGACCCACTGACGTATAGAGCGGCCGGCGTGGACATCGAGGCCGGTGACGAGGCCGTCCGCCTCATCGCGAGACTCGCGGCGTCCACGCGCCGTCCCGAGGTCCTGGGAGGCGTGGGCGCCTTCGCCGCCTTCGTCTCCATTCCCGCCGGCTACCGCGAGCCCGTGCTCGTCTCCTCGACCGACGGCGTGGGCACCAAGCTCAAGGTCGCCTTTCTCGCGGACCGCCACGACACGGTGGGCATCGACCTCGTGGCCATGGGCGTCAACGACCTCCTCGTCCACGGCGCCGAGCCCTTCTACTTTCTCGACTACCTCGCCGTCCACCGCGTGGAGCCCTCCCGCGTCGAGGCGATCGTGAAGGGCGTGGCGGAGGGATGCCGTCGCGCGGGCTGCGCCCTGGTGGGCGGGGAGACGGCGGAGCTACGAGAGCTCTATGCGGAGGGGGAATACGATCTCGCGGGCTTTGCCGTGGGCGTGGTCGAGCGCAGCGGGATCATCACGGGCGCCGAGGTCAGGCCGGGGGACCGGGTGCTGGGGCTTGCCTCGTCGGGGCTCCACTCCAACGGTTATACGCTCGCCCGGAAGGTCATCTTCGAGCGCATGGGACTCAAGCCCGGGGATCTCCTGCCCGGGGTGGGGCGCCCGGTCGCCGACGAGCTTCTCGAGCCCACGCGCATCTACGTCAAGCCGGTGCTCTCGCTGATCAGGAGCGTCCCTGTCCTCGCCATGGCGCACGTCACGGGGGGCGGCATCACCGAGAACTTGCCCCGCGTGCTCCCCGAGGGCTGTCAGGCCCTCATCGACCCGCGCGCCTGGCCCGTGCCCGCCATCTTCCGCCTCATCCAGGAGGCGGGTGGAGTGGAGGAGGCCGAGATGCGTCGCGCCTTCAACATGGGGCTGGGCTATCTCCTCGTGGTCAGGGCGGGGGACACCGGGCGAGCCGCGGACCTGCTCGGCCAGGCGGGGGAGCGCGTCTTCGACGTGGGCGAGATCCGGGCCGGCGGCCGCTCGGTGGTCTATGCCTGAGCTCCTGCGTGTCGGAGTCCTCGCCTCGGGCCGCGGCTCGAACTTCGAGGCGCTCGCCAAGGCGATCGAGTCGGGAGGGGTGCCCGCGGTGATGGCCGTGCTCGTGTCGGACCGGGCGACCGCGCCCGCGCTCGAGATCGCCCGCGCGCACGGCATCGAAGCACTCTTCGTCGATCCGAAGCAGTATCCGAGCCGCGAGGCCCACGAGAAAGCCATCATGGCCGCCCTCGACGAGCGCGGGGTGGGCCTCGTGTGCCAGGCCGGATACATGCGCATCCTTGGACCCGCCTATATCGAGCACTTCCGCGGCCGCGCCCTCAATATCCATCCGTCGCTGCTGCCCGCCTTTCCCGGGCTTCATGCCCAGCGCCAGGCCCTCGAGCACGGGGCCAAGGTCACGGGCGCCACCGTGCACTTCGCGGACGAAGGTGTCGACACGGGCCCCATCGTGCTCCAGGCCGCCGTGCCGGTCCTCCCGGATGACACGGAAGAGACGCTCTCGCGGCGCGTCCTGGAGGTCGAGCATCGAATCTTCCCCGAGGCCGTGCGCCTGTTCGCCGAGGGGCGGCTGGCGCTGGACGGCCGGAGGGTCCACATCAGGGAGAGGGCATGACCAAGGTGGGACGCGCGCTCCTGAGCGTGCACGACAAGACGGGCGTGGTCGACTTCGCGAAAGGGCTCTCCGCCCTGGGCATCGAGATCGTGTCAACGGGCGGGACGGCCAAGCTCCTCCGCGAATCCGGTGTCCCCGTGGTCGACGTGGCCCAGCTGACGGGCTTTCCGGAAATGCTGGACGGTCGCGTCAAGACCCTCCACCCGAAGGTGCACGGCGGCATCCTCGCGCGCCGCGACGTCCCCGCCCACATGCAGGCCCTCGACGCCCACGGCATTGGCCCCATCGATCTCGTGGTGGTCGCCCTCTATCCGTTCGAGCAGACGGTGGCCCGGCCCGGCGTGACCCTCGACGAGGCCGTGGAGAACATCGACATCGGCGGTCCCAGCATGATCCGGGGCGCGGCCAAGAATTCGGGCGCGGTCGGCGTGATCACGGATCCCTCGCAGTACGCGCCCGTGCTGGACGAGCTCCGGGGCAGCGGCGGGACACTGACGGCCGAGACGCGCTCCCGTCTCGCCCTCGAGGCCTTCCGGCGCACCGCGCAGTACGACGCGGCCATCGCGTCGTATCTGGGGAGAATCGCGGCAGGTCCGCAATCCGGCGGAGACTTCCCCGTCCGGCTTTCCCTCGAGGCCGAGCGCCTCCAGCATCTCCGCTACGGCGAGAATCCCCACCAGGCCGCCGCCTTCTATCGTCCGGTGGGAACGGCCCTCGGCCTGGGCGCGGCCGAGCAGCTCCACGGCCCGGAGCTCTCGTACAACAATCTCCTCGACTGGTCGGCCGCTCTCGGCCTCCTCCTCGAGTTCGACGATCCCGCCGCCGTGGTGATCAAGCACACCAATCCCTGCGGCGTTGCCCTGGGCGCGTGCGTGGCCGAGGCCATGAGCCGCGCCAAGGCCTGCGACCCCGTCTCGATCTATGGCGGCATCGTCGGCGTCAATCGCCGGCTCGACCTGGCGACGGTCAAGGAGCTCTCGGGCATCCTCCTGGAGATCCTCTTCGCCCCCGACTTCGCCATGGACGCCCTCGAAGAGCTCAGGCGGACCAAGAAGAAGTGCCGCGTCCTGCGCCTGCCCTGTCTCGCCGCCGACTATCCGGGACGGATGCGCGACGTCCGGAGCGTCCTCGGCGGCCTCCTCGTCCAGGAGGCCGATCTCACGGATCTCGATCCCGCGGCCCTCAAGGTCGTCTCGCGGCGCGCGCCCACGGAGGCCGAGATGCAGGCTCTCCGCTTCGCGTGGCGCGTGGCCAAGCACGCCAAGTCCAACGCCATCGTGCTGACCACGGCGGACCAGGTGGTCGGCGTGGGTGCAGGGCAGATGAATCGCGTGGACTCGGCGCGTATCGCCGTGATGCGCGCGCGCGCCAATGGCCTGGAGACCAAGGGCGCGGTGTGCGCGTCCGATGCCTTCTTTCCGTTCCGCGACGGTCTCGACGTGGTGGCGGAGGCGGGCGCCACCGCGGTGATCCATCCCGGCGGCTCCCTCCGCGACGAGGAAGTGGTCAAGGCCGCCGACGAGCACGGCCTGGCCATGGTCGTCTGCGGCATCCGGCACTTCAAGCATTGAGCGTCCGGGCGAGCATGCCGCAGCCGGAGCGGATCTTCACCCTGCGCGAGCTGACGCGCCTCCTCCGGCTCACCCCCAAGCGCGCGGCCCAGCTCAAGCGCCTGGGGCTGCTCCGCGCCGACACGGCGGGCTATCGCTTCCGGGACATCGTGGCGGCGCGCGCGGCCGCGTCGTTGCTCGGGGAGGGCGCCACCGTGCGGCAGGTGCGGGCCGCCCTCGACGGCGCCAAGCGCCTCGCCCCCGGCGCCGAGTCGCCCCTGGCCGAGCTCCGGCTCCTCGTCCACGACCAGCGCATCGTCGTCGAGCAGGACCGGCTGCGTCTCGACGCCCGCACCGGTCAGGGCCTCCTCGACTTCGCCACGGGCGACCTCGAGCGCGAGACCCGGGAGTCCCTGGCCATGGGCATGGTCAGGCCGCTCGTTCCCCCGGCGGACGCGGCGGAGACGTGGTTCTCGCGCGCCTCCGCCTGGGACGGCGATCCCGAGCGCTGGGAAGAGGCCGTGGACGCGTACGAGCGCGTGGTCGGCATCGATCCCGGCTATGCCGCGGCATGGAACAACCTGGGCCTCCTCCAGCACCGCATGGGGCGGTACGAGAAGGCGGGCGCCTGCTACCGCGCCGCCCTCGAGGCCGATGAGTCGTGCTGCCAGGCCGCCTTCAACCTGGGCTCGCTGCACGAAGACCTCGACGACGTCACCACGGCCATCGTCTGGTACCGGCGCGCCCTCGAGATGGAGCCCGACTACGCGGATGCTCACTTCAACCTTGCCGGGGTCCTCGGCAAGGCAGGGCAGCCGGACGCCGCGGCGCTGCACTGGCGGCGCTATCTGGAGCTGGACCTCGGGTCACCCTGGGCGCAGATCGCGCGCTCGCATCTCGAGGAGCCCACGCCGCCCCCCGACCTTCCGGACGACGACGGCGACGAGAAGCCGGAGGCGGGGGCATGAAGGTGCTCCTGGTGGGCGGCGGTGGCCGCGAGCACGCGCTGGCCTGGAAGCTCGCCCAGAGCCCGCGGCTCACGCGCCTCTATGCCGCCCCCGGCAATCCCGGCATCGCGGCCCACGCGGACTGCGTGCCCGTGCGGGACACCGACCTCGACGAGCTCGTCGCGCTGGCCCGGCGGGAGCGCGTGGAGCTTGCCGTGATCGGGCCCGAGGTTCCCTTGTCCCTCGGTCTTCGTGACCGGTTGAGCGATGCCGGGGTGCCGGTCTTCGGCCCGAGCCAGTCCGCGGCCCGCCTCGAGAGCTCCAAGGCCTTCGCCAAGGATTTGATGGCCCTCTACGGCATCCCCACCGCCCGCTTTCGCGTTTTCCAGGACGCGGACGCCGCGAAGCGCTTCTGCCGGGAGCTGGGAGCGCCGCTGGTCATCAAGGCCGACGGCCTCGCCGCGGGCAAGGGCGCCATGGTCTGCGCCACGCTGCCGGAGGCGGACGCGGCCATACGCCTCTGCCTGGACGAGGACGCGTTCGGCGCCGCCGGGCGCACGGTGGTGGTCGAGGAGTTCATGACGGGGGAGGAGGCTTCCTTCTTCGTGATCACCGACGGTGCTTCCGCCCTCCCCCTGCCCGCGGCCCAGGACCACAAGGCGATCTTCGACGATGATCGCGGGCCCAACACGGGCGGCATGGGCGCGTACACGCCCGCTCCCGTCATGGACGAGGCCATGACGGGCCGGGTCATGGAGGAGATCGTCACGCCCACGCTGGCCGCCATGGCGAAGGAAGGCGCGCCGTACGCGGGCGTGCTCTTCGTCGGGCTCATGATCGGTCCCGACGGCCCGCGTGTCGTGGAGTTCAATTGTCGCTTCGGCGATCCCGAGTGTCAGGCCATCCTGCCCCGCCTCGACGAGGACATCCTTCCCGTGTTCGAGGCCGTGGCTTCCGGGCGCGGGCTGCCCGCCTCCCTGCGCTGGCGGCGCGAGGCTTCCGTCTGCGTCGTGCTCGCCTCCCCGGGCTATCCCGGGACCCCACGCGCCGGGCTTCCCATCGAGGGCGTGGAGGCGGCGGCCGCGCTTCCGGGCGTCAATGTCTTCCATGCCGGCACCGCGCTCCGCGACGGCGCTCTCCTCACCGCGGGCGGGAGAGTCCTGGGCGTGCAGACGCTCGGGGGAGACATCCGGGCGGCCATCGAGCGGGCCTATGACGCCGTGGGGAGAATCCGGTTCGAGGGAATGCAGTTCCGCCACGACATCGGCAGAAGGGCGCTCGCCCGGTCGTGAGGACGGTTCCGTGAGGCTGACCGGAGTGATCCAGGCAGGCGGACGCAGCGTGCGGATGGGGGGCGAGCCCAAGGCCCTCCTGGAGGTGGGCGGCCGGCGCATCATCGAGCGGGTGGCTCACGTCCTCCGCCAGGTCACCGACGAGCAGCTCCTCGTGACCAACACGCCCGACCGCTACGCCTGGATGGGACTGCCCATGGTCCCCGACGTGTTTCCCGACGCAGGATCGCTCGGCGGAATCTATTCCGGTCTCAAGGCGGCGGGAGAGGCCGCCTTCACCGTGGCCTGCGACATGCCCTTCCTGTCGCCCGCGGTTGCCCGCCTCGTGACGTCGCGCGCGCCCGAGGCCGACGTGGTCGTGCCCATCGTCAATGGATTCCACGAGACCCTGCACGCCTGCTATGCCCGCGCCTGTCTCGGACCCATCGAGCGGAGGATCGCGGCGGGCCGGCTCAAGATCACGGGCTTCTTCGACGAGGTGCGGGTGCTGGAGATTGCCGAAGCCGACCTCGCCCCCTTCGGAGACCCCGCGCAGATCTTCATGAACGTCAACACTCCCGACGAGCTCGCCCGGGCGCGGGCCCTGGCCGGCGAGCACGGCTGATGGACGAGCAGGCGGGCGGTCTCGGGCTGTCATCCATCCAGGAGATCAACCATCTCCCTCGCGAGATGGCCGAGGCCCTCTACCTCCGCCTGGTGCCCGAGGATCTACTCGAGCGCTTCCGCATCGATCCGCGCACCTTGACGGGCCCCGAGGGGACACGGCTCGTGCAGATCACCGCGCCGGAGGACAAGCAGTGGGCGCGCGTCGAGGTGCGCTCGTCGACCCAGGACCGGGACCCCGCGCTCCTGGTGGACGTGGAGACGTCGCCCCTCTCCGTGCCCGAGCTCGCCTTCGTCCAGATCACCGATCCCGCCGCCGCCCGCTACGGCATCGACCGCGACCTTGACGGGCGTGACACGCTCTTCGGGACGCTGTCGCGCAACGTCGACGAGGAGATGCGCGCGTTCAAGGACGGGCTGGCGCCCGGGCAGGTCCGCCGGGGGCTCCGCCTGCTCCCGGGCGTGCTCGAGGCCATGGACGGGTTCTGCCGCCTGATCGGCGCCGAGCTCTACCTCATCGAGCCGCTCTTCTATCACTCGGCCGTGCTGTACGAGCGGCATGGGTGCGGCTATCTCCTCGGCCGCGAGGTCATGGACAGCCTCCACGCGGAGTTCTCCGAGGGGGGCGGGCTCGCGACGGGGCTCGACGGCTCCACACCGTTCCGCGTGCCGGAAGCGGGTCGCACGGTGCGCGGCCGGAGCTGGGCGCTCCACGACGGGATCTCGAGAGGCGCCTGGAGCGGTGTGAAGATGTACAAGGCGGTCGGGCTGCGGGCGGACATTAACACTTTTCCAGGTGGCATATACTGAGCGGGTGAAGCGCAAGAAGCCGCTGCACGCCCAGGTTCGCAAGCCCATGCCGCGCAAGCCGCCCAAGGTGGAGGTGCCGAAGACCATGTATCGTCGGCGCCCCAAGCACCCGAAGCCGTCGGCGGGCGAGGCATGACCCACGCCGAGCTGCACCCCTGCGTCATCGTCCACTATCACGAGATCAGCCTCAAGCGCGGCAATCGCCCGCTCTTCCTGCGGAGACTCCAGGAGAACATCGCGCGGGCGGTGAGCGATCTCGGCCCCGTCACC
Organism: Candidatus Rokuibacteriota bacterium; assembly: GCA_003220345.1. Taxonomy (GTDB): domain Bacteria; phylum Methylomirabilota; class Methylomirabilia; order Rokubacteriales; family CSP1-6; genus AR37. Next base: position 88,082 of record QHSC01000078.1, read on the forward strand.
GTTGTCCAGCGGCCCGGGCGTATCGTGCTCGATCTCGAGGGTCACGAGCATGCGGAGGCGGCGCGCGAGCGACTCGACCGGGTGTGCGGCATCGCCAATCTCGCCCTGGCCGTCCGCACGGGCTCCTCCACGGAGTCGCTGAAGCGAGCGGTCGACCACGTCATCGGGGTGCGGCCGTTCTCGTCGTTCCGGATCAGCGCGCGGCGCGCCTTCAAGACCTTCCCGCTCACCTCGGTCGAGATCAACCGCGAGCTGGGCGCGCACGTGCTGAAGGTGAGGCCGCAGGCCCGCGTCGACCTCGAGCACGCCGAGCTCAACGTCCACGTCGAGGTGCTCCCGCACGAGGCCTTCGTCTACGCGGACCGGCGGCCGGGGGCGGGCGGGCTGCCCGTGGGCTCGGGGGGCACGGTGATGGCGCTCCTGTCGGGCGGCATCGACTCGCCCGTGGCGGCCTGGCGCATGATGAAGCGCGGGTGCCGTGTCCACTTCGTGCACTTCCACAGCGTGCCGTACCTGCCCGATACCTCGATCGGCAAGGCCCGCGAGCTCGCGCGACGGCTGACGCAGTGGCAGTACGTCTCGCATCTCTACCTGGTTCCGTTCGGGGAGATTCAACGAGAAGTCGTGCTGGCCGTCCGGCCCATGGCCCGCGTGGTCGCCTATCGCCGGCTCATGGTCAGGATCGCCGAGGCGCTGGCGCGCCAGACGGGGGCCCTCGCCCTCGTGACGGGGGAGAGCCTGGGCCAGGTCGCCTCGCAGACGCTCCACAACCTGGCGCGCATCGACGAGGCCGCCACCATGCCGGTGCTGCGGCCCCTGATCGGCATGGACAAGATCGAGATCACGGAAGCCGCGCAGCGGCTCGATACGTTCGAGACCTCCATCGAGCCGGATGCCGACTGCTGCACGCTCTTCACCCCCGCCCATCCGGCCACCCGCCTCGGGCGCGAGGAGATCGAGGCGATGGAAGGGCGGCTCGACACGGGTGCCCTCGTGCGGGCGGGAGTGGAGGGCGCCTCCCTCGAGACCTTCGACTTCCCGCGGGGAGCGGGGGCCCATGCGCCATCATCCGCACGTCGGGCGCGCCTCGCCCCGCCCCGCCCGTGAGCGCGACGCTCCGCTTCCTCGGCGCCGCGGGCACGGTCACCGGCTCCCGTCATCTTCTCGAGAGCGGCGCGAGCCGGCTCCTCATGGACTGCGGCCTCTTCCAGGGACTCAAGGAGCTGCGCCTGCGCAACTGGGCGCGGTTTCCCGTGCCCGCGCCGTCCATCCAGGCCGTCCTGCTGAGCCACGCCCACATCGACCACTCGGGCTTCCTGCCGCGGCTCGGCAAGGAGGGCTTCACGGGGCCCATCTACTGCACGCGCGGCACCGCCGATCTTCTCAAGATCATGCTGCCCGACGCCGCGCACCTCCAGGAAGAGGAGGCGGAGTTCGCCAATCGCCACCACACGTCCAAGCACGATCCCGCGCTGCCCCTCTTCACGGCGGATGATGCCGCGCGCGTGCTGCGCCTGGTGCGTCCCGTCGGCTTCAACGGATCGTTCAGTCCGAGCGCGGGAGTGACGGCGCGCTTTCTCAACTCCGGCCACATCGTGGGGGCGGGGCTCATCGAGGTCAGGATCGACGGGCGCGTCGTGGTGTTCTCGGGCGATCTCGGGCGCTACGGCGTGCCCATCATGCGTGACCCCGATCCCGTGCCCGCGGCCGATGTGCTGCTCGTGGAGTCTACCTACGGGAACCGCCTGCATCCCGCCGACGATCACCACGACAAGCTGGCCAGCGCCGTGGCGCGCGCGGCGGTGCAGCGGGGCTGGCTCCTCATCCCCGCCTTCGCGGTGGGGCGCTCGCAGGAGATCCTCTACGATCTCCGCGAGCTGGAAGACGCGGGGCGCATCCCCTCACTGCCCATCTATCTCGACAGCCCCATGGCCATCCAGGCCACGGCCATCTACGCGGGGCACCCCGAGGAGCACGACGAGGATCTCGCGCGGGTCGAGGCCTCGGGGGCGCGCCCCTTCGGACCCAAGGGGCTCAGAATCTCGCGGACAGTGGAAGACTCCAAGCGGCTGAACGACACCGACGGGCCCGGCATCATCATCGCGGGAAGCGGCATGGCCACGGGCGGGCGCATCCTCCACCACTTCCTCCGGCGCTTGCCGGAGCCGCAGACCACCGTGCTCTTCGTGGGCTACCAGGCCGCGGGTACCCGAGGCCGTCTCCTCAAGGACGGCGCGCGCGCGCTCAAGATGTTCGGCCAGGACGTGCCCGTGCGCGCGACCATCATGGTCAGCGACTCCTACTCCGCGCACGCCGACCAGGCCGAGATCATGCGCTGGCTCGGCGGCTTCACCCAGCCCCCGGGCGCGACCTATATCGTGCACGGCGAGCCCGACGCCGCCTCGGCTCTGCAGGCCCTCATCGCGGCCCGGCCCGGGTGGCGCGTCGAGGTCGCCCGGGACGGCCAGCTCGTCAGCCTTGGCTGAGCCTGCCGGCTACCGCGTCTTCCGAGCTCTCGCGCGCTTCCTGGTCGCCGTGTTCTACCGGCGCGTCGAGGTGGCGGGGCTCGAGCGCCTGCCCCTCTCGGGGCCGCTCGTGGTCGCCGCCAACCACAACCAGGGCCTGATGGACGGGATCCTCCTGGTGGCCGCCCTGCCGCGACGCCTCCGTCCCGTGGCCAAGGCGCCGCTCTTCCGCCACCCGATCATCGGCCCGCTCACGCGGCTATCCGGGGCCATTCCGGTTCACCGACGCCAGGACGAGCGGAGCGGCGCGATCGACAACGAGGCCATGTTCAGCGCGGCGGAGCGCGCCCTCGCCATGGGAGACGCGATCCTGATCTTTCCCGAGGGCGTGAGCCAGCCCGAGCCCGCGCTGATGCCGCTGCGCACGGGCACGGCGCGGCTCCTCCTGGGCGCCGCGCGCGATTCCGGACCCGCCGCGACCCTGCTCCCCGTCGGGCTCATGTTCCGCGAGCCGGGCACCTTCCGGGCTGGGTCGGCGCTGGTCCTGGTGGGAGAGCCCGTGCCGACGGCGGACCTGGCCGCGCTGCCGACGAGAGGGGCCGACGTGGCGGTGCGGCGGCTGACCGAGCGGCTCGGAGAGGCTCTCCAGCGGCTCATCGTCGAGGCGCATGATCGCCGCATCCTGGATCTCGTCCACGCGGCCGAGTCCATCTGGCGCGAAGAGATGCCGGAGGCCGCGCGCGAGCCGAAGGATCGCGCGGCGTGGCGGCAGCGGGCCGCGCGCGCCTATCATTACCTCGCCGCCGTCGAGCCCATCCGCGTGGCCGCCCTGCGCTCGAGCGTCGAGCGCCACGTCGAGGATCTCGAGCGCGCCGGTCTCACCGACCGCGACCTCTCGCGCGGGTACCGGGCGGGTCCCGTGGTGCGCTACGCCTTCCGCGAAGGGAGCGCGCTGCTCCTGGGGCTGCCCCTGGCCCTCTGGGGCGTGATCATCCATCTCCTGCCGTACAAGCTGACCGCGCTCGCCGTCCGCGCGCTCCGGCCCGAGGAAGACGTGCTCGCCACCTACAAGGTCATGGCGGGGCTCGTGCTCTATCCCGCCGCCTGGGCTCTGGAGGCCTGGGCGGCCTGGCGCCTGGGCGGATCCTCACTCGTCGCCGTTTTCCTCCTCTCGCTCCTGCCCGCGGGCTTCTTCGCGCTCGCCTGGACGGAGCGCCTCGAGCGGATGCGGCGCGAGGCCCGCGGGCTCCTCGCCGTGCTCGTCGACCGTGATCTCCGCGGCCACTTGCTGGCGCGGCGACAGGCGATCATGGAGGAGTTCCAGGAACTCCTGCGCCGGGTGCCGGAGCCCGTGCTGGACGGGAGCGCCTCATGAGGCCCGGGCGCATCGTCGCCTGGGCGCTCTACGACTTCGCCAATTCCTCCTTCGCGGCCGTCATCTTCGCCACCATCTACGCCACGTACTACGCGATGGCCGTGGTGGGCAATCAGAGCGGGGCGGGGGACCTCTGGTGGGGTCGGGTGATCTCGGTCTCCATGGGCGCGGTCGCCGTCACGTCGCCCTTCCTGGGCGGGCTCGCCGATCGCGCGGGCATTCGCCGCCCTCTCTTCATCGCCTTCACCTCCCTCGCCGTCCTCTCTACCGCCCTCATGGCCACCGTGCATCCGGGCATGGTGATGTGGGGCTTCATCCTGGGGGTGCTGGGCAATGTCGGCTACGAGGGTGCGCTCGTCTACTACAACGCCTACCTGCCCGATCTGGCCCCACCGAGCCATCAAGGCCGCGTCTCCGGCTGGGGCTTCGCCACCGGCTACGCGGGCTCCATCGTGGCCCTTCTCTCCGCCTACCCGTTCGTCCAGGCCAAGAACTACGGGGGGGCCTTCCTGGCCACCGCCGCCCTCTTCACCGTGTTCTCCCTCCCCGCCTTCATCTTCCTTCCCGAGCCTCACCGCGGACGCATCTCCGTGTGGCAGGCCGCGCGGGAAGGGGGGGCCGAGGTGCTGTCCACTGCACGCAAGATCCTGCGCATGCCCGACCTGCGCCGCTTCCTTGGTGCCTACTTCATCTACGAGGACGGCGTGAACACGGTGGTGGGCTTCTCCGCCATCTTCGCCGCCCAGACCCTCGGGTTCCCCATGGGCCAGCTCATCGTCCTCTACATCGTGGTCCAGGTCTCGGCGCTCCTGGGCGCGCTGGCCTGGGCCTGGCCCACCGACAAGCTCGGCCCGAAGCGCGTGGTCATGGTCACCCTCTGCCAGTGGACGGCCGTCGTGATCGCCGCCTACTTCGTGGAGACGCAGGGGCAGTTCTGGGCGCTGGCCGTGCTGGCGGGCACTGGTCTCGGCGCCGTGCAGGCGGCCAGCCGCGCCTTCCTGGCTGGCCTCTGCCCCGCGGGCATGGAAGCGGAGCTGTTCGGCTTCTACTCGCTGTGCGGCAAGAGCGCGGCGATCATGGGGCCGCTCGTCTTTGGCGGCATCTCGCACGCCGCGGGCGGCAACCAGCGGGCGGGGATCCTCGCCGTCGGCACCTTCTTCCTGGTCGGCCTCATCCTGCTTTCGCGCGTGAAGGCCGGCGGCCCCGCGCGAGCTTAGCGGGCCGCTCGCGAGCAGGGCGCCGACGCGCCCGCCTCTGGAGGGCCTGGAGCAGGGCCTGCAGGGGCGGGCTCAGAGGCTTGTCGCGCCGCCTGATGATGCCGAGCCGCCTGACCAGGGGCGGGGAGAGCGGAATGACCCGCAGCGTGCCCGCGCGCGCCTCGGCCCGGACGGAGATCGCCGAGGTGATGGAGGGCCCGAGCCCCGCGCTGACGAGCTCCTTGATGGCCTCGCCATTCCCCAGCTCCATGGCCACGCGCGGCGTCACCCGGCCGCGCCGGAACCATCCCTCGATGACCTGGCGAATGGTGCCTCCGCGCTCGTAGAGGATGAGGGGCTCGCGCGCCAGGTGCCCGGGCGTGAAGGCGCGGGGGCGCCGCCGCCGGCGCGCGGGGGGGGCGATGGCGACCAGGCGGTCCGTGTAGAAGGGCGTCACCACGAGCTGTCTTGAGCGGACGGGAAGCGTGACCACGGCGACGTCGAGGGCGTTCTCGGCCACCGCCTTGGCGATCTCCGGCGTGTTGCCCGTCACGATGACGAGCTCGAGGTCGGGATAGCGCGCGCGAAGGCGCCGCAGGATAGGCGGGAGGAGGTAGATGCTGGCCGTGGCGCCGGTGCCCACGCGGACCCGGCCGGCCACCACTCCCCGAAGCGCCCGCACCCGGGCCGCTGCCGCCTCCAGGGCGTCGAGGGCCCGCCCGCCGTGCTCCAGGAGGACCGCCCCCGCCCGGGTGAGCGCGGCCCGCCTGCCCATGCGCTCGAGGAGGGGCAGCCCCAGGCCGTCCTCGAGCTGGCGCACGTGGAGGCTGACGGCGGGCTGGCTCAGGTGGAGAGAGTCCGCGGCCCGGGAGAAGCTCCCGAGGCGGGCGATCTCGTGCAGCGTGCGCAGGTGGGCGGGGCTGACGGCCATTGCTATGAGTATTTATAATGATTTGTATAAAAACAATCTATTTTATTGATGGCCATCCATCCGTCATGATCCGGAGAAGGAGGATGACCACATGGAGCCCATGCACGTCCGCTTCGCCGCGCTCGACGATGCCCCGGGCATCTGCACCATCTACAACCAGGGCATCGACGATCGCGTGGCCACCCTGGAGACCGAGCTGCGCGATGCCGAGGAGCGGCGTCGCTGGCTAGCCTCGCGCGGGACGCGCTATCCGGTCGTCGTGGCCGAGGCGCGCGGGCAGATCATCGGGTGGAGCAGCCTCAACCCCTTCAACCCGCGCCGAGCCTACGACCATGTGGCCGACATCTCCGTGTACGTCGAGCGGAGCTGGCGCGGCCGGGGCGCGGGCCGCGTGCTCCTCGAGCGCCTGGTCGAGCTCGGCCGAGGGCTCCACTTCCACAAGCTCGTCCTCGCGTGCTTCCCGACCAACAAGGCCGGGGTTGCCCTCTACGAGCGCATGGGCTTCGCCCCGGTGGGCATCTACCACGAGCAGGGTCTCCTCGACGGTCGGTGGGTGGACGTCCTGGTCATGGAGCGACTGTTAGAGTAGCGACCGGGCCCCACATATGGGGGCGTATTGACACTCAGGCCCGAGGGAGCGTAATGTCAGGCGCGATGCTCGCGGTTGCCCTCGGAGCCGATCACGCCGGCTGGGAGCTCAAGGAAGCCCTCAAGGCCTGGCTCATGGATGCCGGCTACCAGGTCCTGGACTTCGGCGCCCACGGCCCCGACTCCGTCGACTATCCCGACTACGCTGCTCAGGTCGCCGAGGCCGTCTCCGTCGGCAAGGTCGATCGTGGTCTCCTCGTCTGCGGCACGGGCATCGGCATGACCATCGCCGCCAACAAGGTACCCGGGATCCGGGCGGCCCTCTGCGGCGACGTCTTCACCGCGCGCATGAGCCGCGAGCACAACGACGCCAACGTCCTCGCCCTGGGGGGACGGCTGACGGGGCGCGAGACGGGGCTAGACATCCTGCGGGCCTGGCTCGAGACATCGTTCGCGGGGGGCCGCCACGCCCTGCGGGTGGACAAGATCTCGGAGATGGAGCGCGGGCTCATGCGCGCGCGGGCCGGGACATGAGCGGGCTCGAGCACGTGGACCCCGAGATCGCCCGGGCCATCCGGGACGAGACCGTCCGTCAGTCGCGCAACCTCGAGCTGATCGCTTCCGAGAACTTCGTCTCCGAGGCCGTGCTGGAGGCGACGGGCTCGGTGATGACCAACAAGTACGCCGAGGGCTATCCGGGCAAGCGCTACTACGGCGGCTGCGAGATCGTGGACGTGGCCGAGAACCTCGCCATCTCCCGCGCGAAGGCGCTCTTCGGCGCCGAGCACGTCAATGTCCAGCCCCACTCGGGCTCCCAGGCGAACATGGCGGTGTACTTCACCTTGCTCAAGCCGGGAGATGTGGTCCTTGGGCCCAATCTCGCCCACGGCGGCCATCTCACGGCGGGAAGCCCCATGAACTTCTCGGGGCGGCTCTACACCATCGTGCCGTACGGCGTCACCCGGGACACGGAGCGGATCGATCTCGACCAGGTGCGAGACCTGGCCAAGCAGCACCGCCCGAAGCTCATCATCGCGGGTGGCTCGGCCTTCCCCCGCGCCATCGACTTCAAGCCGTTCCGCGAGATCGCCGACGAGGCGGGGGCCGCCCTCATGGCCGACATCGCGCACCCCGCGGGCCTGGTGGCCGCAGGCCTCCATCCGTCGCCCGTGCCCTATGCCGACTTCGTCACCACCACCACCCACAAGACTCTTCGCGGGCCGCGCGGTGGCATGGTCATGTGCCGGAGCGCCTACGCGAAGGATCTGGACCGCACCGTGCTGCCGGGCATCCAGGGCGGCCCCCTCATGCACGTGATCGCCGCCAAGGCCGTGGCCTTCCGCGAGGCCCAGACGCCCGAGTGGCGGGTCTACCAGGCCCAGATCATCAAGAACGCCAAGGCGCTTGCCGAGGCCTTGCTGGCCCTGGGCTACCGCCTGGTCTCGGGCGGCACCGACACGCATCTCCTCCTCGTCGACCTGACGCCCAAGGGCATCACCGGCAAGGACGCGCAGGAAGCGCTCGACCGGGCGTGGATCACCGTGAACAAGAACGGCATCCCCTTCGACACCAAGGGGCCCATGGTCACGAGTGGGGTGCGTCTGGGCACGCCCGCCGTGACCACGCGCGGCATGCGCGAGCCGGAGATGGCGCAGATCGCCGCCCTCATCGACGGCGTGCTCGGCAGTCTCGGCAATGCCACGGCGGAGGCGAAGGTGCGTGGCGAGGTGGAGGAGCTGACTTCACGATTCCCGCTCTACGCGGAGCGGCTGAGGTGACCCCGTGAAGTGTCCATTCTGCGGACACACCGAGGACCGCGTCGTCGATTCGCGCGTCGGGCGCGAGGGCGAGTTCATCCGCCGCCGCCGCGAGTGTCTCAAGTGCCACCGCCGCTACACCACCTACGAGTACATCGAGGACGTGCTCCCCCACGTGGTCAAGCGGGACGGCCGGCGCGAGCCCTTCGATCGCCAGAAGCTCCGCGGCTCCATCCTGAAGTCGTGCGAGAAGCGCTCGGTGGGCGTCCAGGCGGTGGACGACGTGGTGGCCGACATCGAGGCGCGCCTGCACGAGCGGGCGGAGAAGGAGATCACGAGCCTCGAGATGGGCGAGATCGTGATGGAGCACCTGCAGAAGCTCGACCAGGTCGCGTACGTCCGCTTCGCCTCCGTCTACCGCCAGTTCAAGGACATCTCACAGTTCATGGACGAGGTGAAAGGGCTCATCAAGGACGGGGACAAGTCGAAGGCGCCCAAACCGGTCAAGCCGGCGCCCAAGAAGTAGCTGGACCGGCCCGCTCGCCTCAGCTGACGCTGAAGACGCTGACCTCGACCGACCTGCCCTTCACCCGCACGGCGGGGAGCGTCTCCAGCCCTCCGCCGTTGCTCAGCCGGCCTCGCGTGGCCTCGCTGAGCAGGATGTCGGTGCCGAGCTCCTTGTTGAGCCCCTGGATGCGCGAGGCGAGGTTGACTGCGTCTCCCACCAGGGCATACGTCAGCCGCTCCGCGCTCCCGATGTTGCCGGCGAGGACGGTGCCCGTGTGAATGCCGATGCCGTTGCGGAGGGGAGGCTTGCCCGCCCCGGCCCGCCGGGCATTGAGCTCGGCAAGGCGCCGGCGCATCTCGCGGGCGGCGCGAAGGGCCCGGTCCGCGTGGTCGCCCGCATGCAGGGGAGCGCCGAAGACCGCCTCGATCTCGTCGCCGATGTACTGGAGGACGAGGCCGCGCTCGCCGCGGATGGCCGCCTCCATCTCGGTGAAGTACTCGTTGAGATCGCGCACCACTTCCCGAGGCTCGGTCCGCTCCACCCACGGCGTGAAGTCGCGGAGGTCGGCGAAGAGCACGGTCACCTCCTCCAGCTGGCCGTCGAAGCTCGCCCGCCCGGCCAGGATCTCGTCGCGCACTTCGCGGGTGACGTACTTGCCGAAGGTCTCCCGGATGACCTCGCGCTCGCGCAGCCCCTCGAGCATGCGGTTGAAGCCCTCGCCCACGGCGCCGATCTCGTCATTGGCCTCCACGGGGACGCGGCCGTCGAGCTCGCCGCGGCCCACCGCGGCCATCTCGCGCTCGAGGCGTCGGAGGGGATCGGCCACGCTGCGCGCCGTGAAGATCGCCAGCCCGGCGGCGGCCACGATCCCCACGCCCACGATGAAGGCGATGATCAGCCGTAGCTCGCCGACGAGATGGAAGGCTGCGGCGGCATCGACGCCCGCGAGCGACAGGGCGCGCGCGTAGGCGATGGTGCCCAGGACGGCGAGAGGGATGACGCTGATCAGCAGGAAGATGACGAGGAGCCGCATCCTGACCGAGAGGCGGACGGCGCCGGTAACCCCGCTGACGTCGCCCCGCGGGAAGAAGTGGGGCATGGCCCGCCGCCACTGATGCTCCGTCACGAGGAAGACGAAGGCGGTGGACACGCTGCCCGCCACCCCCGTGATGCCGAACACCGTTCGCCATGCCCGCTCGGGCGCGAAGAAGCCCGCGATCATGGGCCAGAGCACGCCCCAGATGACACCCGCCGCGATCCAGGCGACAAAGCTCACCATCGCGAGCATGGGAGGAAGCATGAGCGCCCGCTGCTTCGCCAGCCGGGCCTCGGCTTCCGGCAGGTCGGCGACGATTGCCTGCACCTTGACGAGTGGGGATATCCACTTGCGCACCCACACCCAGGCCACGGCAACGAGGGCGGAGAAGCCCACCACGAAATAGCCGATCTCCCACAGTCCGAGATCCCGCGCCGGGCCCGCCGAGGGAAGATCGATGACCCTGAAATAGAGGAAGGTCAGGAGGGCGCCGACAAGGTTGCCGACGACCAGGATCCAAGGTACTCGCCTCCAGAATCTGTCCACTTCGGCCATCGGACGATTCTAGCCCGGGGGGTGAGCCCCACGCCGGCTATCACCATGCCGGCGCCGAGAGGAGGACGCCCCCCAGCCCGCCTGCGCCAGGGGCGGCCAGCCTTCGACCAGAAGCACCAGCCGCGATGTTGCTCGCGGGAAAGGTCCCCACCCAGAGGACGATGACGACGAAGAGGAGCCCGTAGGCCTTCGCATGGGCTCATGGCGGGGGAGGGAGATCGGTCGCCGACATGGATCGGCCCTGCCGGGATGGGGCCGACAGGGCCGAGCGCCGGTATCGGCGGCTTACTTCTTCTTTTTCTTGGAGGCCTTCTTCTTCTTCGCCATCGTGTCACCCCCTTTCCCGTCCCGCGCGTCCCGCGGTTGGTGACTGCTGCGGGAATTCTGGGGGAGGGTCCGGAGACCTGTCAAGGGGAAAATACAATGGGCGGGGTCGCGCCGCTCTCTCGGGCGCTACATCTTGGGGACGAGACGCTCAGTTTCTCTCGCGAGCGGAAGAGGGGCGACGATGCTCGCGACGCTTCACGAATTCCTGGTTGAGGGCGACGCCCTTCTTGCACATGGGACATTGATCGGGCGGATACGTCGGGAAATCCCGGCTCACGAGGCTGAAGATCTCCTTGCCGGCGACCTCGGACTTCTTCGTCCGGCGCCACAGGGCGCCGATGCCAATGACCTGCCCGCCCAGCTCCTCCACGAGATCGCTCAAGAGCTTGACCGTGGTCCCGGAGCTGACCAGATCTTCGACGATCAGCACCTTGGTGGCGGGTCGGATGAGCCGGTGGAACTCGGCGGGGAGGGTGACCTTGCGCTTGCCGGCGGAGACGCCCTTGGTGCCGTACATGAGGGTGGGCCGGGAGGGATGCGCGCGCGCCACGCAGTGGGAGAGGATGAGGGCGCCGGGGCCCGTGGAGAGCACGACGTCGATGGGCCACTGGGCGAAGTGCTTGGCGATGACCGCCCCCAGCCCCTCGGTGAAGGAGGCTTCCGTGGTCACGAGCGTCTTCTCGATGAACTCGCTCGTGTGCTGGCCCGAGGGCAGGAGGATGTGGTCGTTGGCGTGATAGGCGCCCGTCCGCTTCAGGATCTCCAGATGGATCTTCTCGCGAACCTCTGCGTCCATCCGGGCAGTTTCTTTCGAGGGCGGCGGGGCCATGGAATTGTAAGGATTACGGCCCCGGCACACCCTTGTCAATCCCTAAAGATAGCCGAGCATGGGTCGGTCGGGCGCCAGGCACTGGGTCAAGTTGCTCGCCAGACCGACTCAGCCCTCGCCTAGGGCTGCGCCCTCAGCTCGAACGGCCACGCCCGAGGGAGCCAGCAATGCGAGGCGTACGTGGCATTTCGAGCTGAGGGGCGAAGCCACGAGGCGAGAGCTGAGACGATTGTACGTTGAGCGTTGCTGGCGACCGAGAACGTGGCCGTTCGAGCCGAACGGCTTTGCCGTGAGGCGAGGGCTGAGTGGGTATGGCGAGCAAATTGGCCCAGTGCCACGTGGTAGACTTCCAGCGCCATGAAGGTCCTCGCGCTCGAGAGCGCCACCCTCTCAGGCGGGGCCGCCCTCGTCGACGGCGAACGCCTGCTGGGAGAGGTCACGCTCGACGTCGCGGTGACCCATTCCGAGCGACTCATGGCCGCCGTCGACCGCCTGGTCGCGGACTGTGGGCTGTCCCCGCATGACCTGGACGGCCTGGCGGTATCCATCGGGCCGGGCTCCTTCACGGGCCTGCGAGTCGGCATTGCCACGGCCAAGGGACTCGGCCTTGCCCTCGATCTGCCCATCGCGGCCGTGCCGACGCTCGACGCGCTCGCAGGCCGCCTGCCCTTTGCCGACACCCCCGTCTGCCCCATCCTCGACGCGCGCAAGGGCGAGGTCTATCTCTCCCGGTATCGATGGGACGGCCGGGCCATGGTCAGGGAATGGGACTATCTGGCCCTCTCTCCCGAGGCGGCCGCGGCCCTCCTCGAGCCGCCCGTGATCTTGCTGGGAGACGGCATCGCCGCCTGCCGGCCATGGCTCGCGCGGCTTGGTGAAGGCTGCCGGGTGGCGCCGCCCGCCCAGCGCATGCCGTCGCCCGCCGTGGTCGCCCAGCTCGGACGGCGTGCTCTCGAAGCGGGTGAGGGGTGGCACGCCGACGACATCGCGCCGCTCTACCTCCGACCCTCGGAGGCCGAGCTCAAGGCCCGGCGAACGTCATGAGCACCATGGACGTCAAGCTCCGGCTCGCTCCCATGACCCTGGCCGACCTCGACGAGGTCGTGGCCATCGAGCGCGTGTCCTTCCCCACGCCGTGGACGCCGGCGGCCTTCCGCTACGAGATCCAGCAGAACCGCGTGGCGCGTTGCTCGGTGATGCGCGCCGAGCGCCAGGTGGTCGGATACCTCTGCCTCTGGGAGATCGGCCACGAGGTCCACATCACCAACCTTGCCGTGCATCCGGACTGGCGCCATCGCGGCGTGGGCCGCGCCATCCTCGTCGCCGCCCTCTCGGAGGCCGTGGCCCGGGGCGTGACCCTGGCCTTCCTCGAGGTGCGTCCGGGCAATGCCCCCGCCGTCGCGCTCTATGGCAGCCTCGGATTCCAGATCATCGGTCGGCGGAGCGGCTACTATTTCGACACGGGGGAAGACGCCCTCGTCATGGAGGCACGCCTCGGAGACGACACGGTCGGGGCGGTGGCCGGGAACCAGGGCACGGGATCCTGAGTTACCGTCGCACGCGCTTCCGTGGTGCGAACCCACTCACCCCTGGAGGGACACGCCCCATGATCGGACGCCTCGTCATGACTATGCTCGTCCTGGTCGTCGCCGTGCCGGCCTGGGCACGGGCGGAGCCCATCAATCTCAAGATGCTGTCGAACTACTCACGCGCGACGTTCAAGACGGATGCGCCACTCGAGACCGTGGTGGGCAACACGGCCGGCCCCGCCGTGACAGGCAATCTGACGGTTGATCCGTTCAAGCCCGGCACCGCCAGCGGAACCATCAAGGTCGACCTGACCACGCTGAACACCGGCGTCGCCAAGCGCGACGCGGACATGCAGGGGCCGCAATACCTCGACATCGCCGCCAACGAGGCGAACAAGTTCGCCGTCTTCGAGATCAAGAGCATCGAGATGGCGGGGCCGCTGGAGCCGGGCAAGGAAGTTCCGGCCAAGGTCAAGGGCATCCTCACCATCAAGCAGAAGCCCGTGGAGACGGTGGCCGACGCGCGCGTGACCTATATCAAGCTCACCCCCGAGCAGGTGGAGGCTCAGAAGCGCTTCGGGTTTGCCAGCGAGAACATCAAGGTACGGTCCAAGCTCGGCACGACCTTCAGCAATCACGGCATCACCATCCCCCAGCTCATGTTCCTGAAGCTCTCCAACGAGATCGCCATCGAGACGGACCTGACCTTCGCCAAGCAATAGCCGGCAGGGCGCTCCGGGGCGCGAAGGCGAATCTGCTAGAATCTTCGGGTGCCCGCCGCCGCACCCGCCCCTCCGCACACCCTCGTCGAGCGAATGCTCGCGGGCGACCGCCTCGCCCTCGCCCGCCTCATCACGCGGGTCGAGAACCGCGGACCGGAAATACCCGAGATCATGCGCGCCATCCAGCCGCGGCTGGGCCGCGCCCATGTCCTCGGGATCACCGGGCCGCCGGGAGCGGGCAAGTCCACCCTCGTCGACCGCCTCACGAGCCATCTCCGCGCGGAAGGCGCCGCCGTCGGCGTGCTCGCGGTGGATCCGTCGAGCCCGTTCACGGGGGGCGCCGTCCTGGGCGACCGCATCCGCATGCAGGCCCACACCCTGGATCCCGAGGTGTTCATCCGCAGCATGGCCACGCGCGGCAGCCTCGGCGGCCTCGCCGGCGCCACGGGCGACGTGCTCAAGCTCATGGACGCGTTCGGGTTTCCCTGGGTGCTCGTGGAGACGGTGGGGGTGGGACAGACCGAGCTCGACATCGTGAAGCTCGCCGACACGACGGTGGTCGCCCTCGTCCCCGAGTCGGGCGACTCTGTCCAGGCGATGAAAGCGGGGCTGATGGAGGTCGCCGACATCTTCGTCGTCAACAAGGCCGACCGTGACGGCGCCCACGTCCTCATGGCCGAGCTGCGATTCTCGATGCACCTGCACTACTCGAGCAGCGCTTCGCCCAAGGACATCGACTGGGAGACGCCGGTGCTCGCCACCCAGGCCGTCAGCGACGTCGGGGTGACGGAGCTTCTCGCGGAGGTCAAGCGGCACCGGGCCGTCCTCGAGGCGGGCGGCGCCCTCGAGAAGCGCCGGCAGGCGCGGCGGCGCGCGGAGCTGCGGACCCTCCTCGTCGAGCGCTTCGCGAGCGAGGTGCTCGGGCGCGTCGAGCAGGACCGCGCCATCGCCCGCGTCTTCGACGCGGTCGCCGACGGCGCGCTCGATTCCTACTCCGCCGTCTCCCGGATCCTCTCCACGATGCTCCGGCCGCCTTGACACCCCGGAGGCGGCCCCGCACTATGAGGCCCAACATCCGCCCATTACGGAGGTTCCGCTGAAATGTCGCCGTCTCACCAGTGGTATGGGGTCGTCCCCGGCTGGCTCCCGTTCTACGCGCTGATCGCCGTCGCGCTCGTGCTCTTCGCGCAAAGGGCGATCTTTCTCCTCCGGCTCATGCTGGCGGGGAAGCCGGCCGCGCGATGGGACAAGGTGCCCCAGCGACTGGTCGCGGTCCTCGTCTACGTGTTCGGCCAGGCGAGGCTCCTGCAGAACGACTTCTGGCCCGGGCTCATGCATGCCACGATCTTCTGGGGCTTCGTCGTCCTCACGCTCGGGACGGTCGAGTTCTTCGGGCAGGGGATGGCCGAAGGGTTCCACCTCCCGCTTCTCTCCAACACGCCGCACTACCTGATCCTCGAGGACGCCTTCAGCGTGGCCGTCATCGCGGCCATCGCCTACGCGGCCTACCGCCGGCTGGTGACGAAGCCCCGCCGCCTCACCCTCTCCCCCGAGGGTCTCTTCATCCTGCTCCTGATCTTCGGGCTCATGATCACGGACCTGGCGGCGGACGCGGGCCGGATCGTGCTCGCTCCCGCGCCCTCTGACCACTGGCAGTTCGCGGGGAGCGCCCTCGCGGGCGTGCTCGCCCACCTGCCGGCGGGGGCGGTCACCGCCGTCTTCCACGTGTCGTGGTGGCTCCACGCGGTGCTCCTCCTGAGCTTCCTCGTGTACCTGCCGTACTCCAAGCACCTGCACATCATGGCCGCGCCCTTCAACGTCTTCTTCGCCTCGCAGAGGCCCAAGGGCCAGTTCCAGACGGTGAACCTCGAGGAAGCCGAGACCTTCGGTGTGGGCAGCCTCAACGACTTCAGCTGGAAGGATCTCTTCGACACGTACAACTGCACCGAATGCGGCCGCTGCACCTCCGGGTGCCCGGCCAACATCAGCGGCAAGGAGCTCGATCCGAAGTGGCTCATCCTGAATCTTCAGGACTTTCTCCTCGAGAGCGCGGGGGGCCACGCCAAGCACGGACATCAGGCGGGCGACAAGCCGGCCGCCGAGAAGCCCTCCGCGAGGCCAATGGTCGGCGACGTCATCCACGACAACGTCCTCTGGGCCTGCACGACCTGCCGCTGGTGCGTGGACGCCTGTCCCGTCTTCATCGAGCACGTGCCCAAGATCGTGGACATGCGGCGCTGGCTCGTCCTCACGGAATCGCGGTTCCCCGCGGAGCTGCAGCCCGCCTTCCGCAATCTCGAGACGAACGGCAATCCGTGGCAGATGTCCTGGCAGACGCGGGCGGAGTGGGCCGGCGATCTCGGCTTGCGGCTCATGAGCGACGTGCGCGAGGCGGAGTATCTCTACTGGGTCGGCTGCTACGGCTCCTTCGACGAGCGGAACAAGAAGGTGGCGCGGGCCTTCGTCAAGCTCATGCAGGCGGCGGGAGTGGACTTCGCCATCCTGGGCAACGAGGAGAAGTGCACGGGCGAGCCGGCGCGGCGGCTGGGGCACGAGTACCTCTACCAGACGCTCGCCCAGGGCAACATCGAGACGCTGAAGCAGTACAAGTTCCAGACCATCGTCACGGCCTGCCCCCACTGCTTCAACACCATCCGGAACGAGTACCCTGATTTCGACGGGCGGTTCAAGGTCATCCACCACAGCCAGCTCCTCGACGAGCTGGTGCAGTCGGGACGGCTGAAGGTGCCGCGCGAGCGGACGGAGCGGATCACCTATCACGACGCCTGCAATCTCGGCCGGTACAACGACGTGTACGAGGAGCCGCGGCGCGTGCTTGCCTCCGCCACGCGGGGCGAGCTGGCGGAGATGAAGCTGTCTCGCTCCAAGGGCATGTGCTGCGGGGGCGGGGGCGGCCGCGTGTGGATGGAGGAGAACGAGGGGCGTCGCGTGAACCAGATCCGTGTCGAGCAGGCCATGGAGGTGAACCCGGACATCCTGGCCTCCGCGTGCCCCTTCTGTCTCACCATGTTCGAGGACGGGGTCAAGGGCAAGGGCGTGGGCGACAAGATCAAGGCCCGCGACATCGCGGAGGTGCTGGCCGAGGGGCTGCCCTAGCCGCTTGCCATGAAAGCCTTCTCGCTGCTCCTCCCGCGTCTGGCGGGCATGCTGACGGCGCTGATGGCGGACCGCGCGGTGCCGGGGCGGGCCAAGCTCCTCCTCGCCGCCCTGGCCGTGTACTTGGTGACGCCGCTCGACCTGATTCCCGATTTCATTCCGTTTTTCGGCTGGCTCGACGATGCGGTCCTGGTTGCCCTCGTCCTCGATCGACTCGTCAGTCTCCTCGGCCGCCCCTTGCTGCTCAAGCACTGGCCATTCGAGGCCGCGTCCCTCGACGCCACCCTCGCCACGGCCCGGCGGCTCGCGGCCTGGGTGCCCGAGCGCCTGAGGACGCGCGTGCTCACGCCGAGGCGGGTGGCCGCGTGATGGATGCGGCGTACCACGACGTCATCCGGCGGCGCCTCGAGCTGCCCCTCCACGAGGGGCCCGACAAGGTCACCACCCTCGCGGAGGCGGTGCGCCGGCACGTCCGGGCCGGCGACACGGTCTACGTCGGGGCCGCCCACGGGCGCGCCAACGTGCTCGTCCGCGAGGTCACGCGCCAGTGGTGGGGCAGGCGCCCCGACTTCACGCTCGCGGCCATCGGCGTCGGATCTCCGTGGACCGCCCTCATCCATGGCGGCCTCGTCCGCCGCGTCATCACCACCTTCATGGGCGAGGGCTATCCCTTCCCCACGCCGCAGCCCTTGATCTCCCGGGCCGTCCTGGAGGGCAGGCTGGAGGTCCAGAACTGGTCGATGCTGACCATGCCGCTGCGGCTCCTCGCCGGCGCCATGGGCGTGCCCTTCCTCACCACGAAGTCGCTCCTCGGCTCCTCCATGGAAGAGGACAACGCGAGGGACGGGGACTTCATGGTCGCCGACGATCCCTTCGGGGGAGAGGAGCGCGTGGGCTACGTCCGCGCGCTCGTGCCCGACGTGGCCCTCATTCACGCCTGGGCGGCCGACCGCGCGGGCAATGTGCTGACGGCGGCACCGCTCAACGAGAACCTGTACGGCGCCATGGCCGCCCGGCGCGGCGCCGTCGTCTCCGTCGAGCGCATCGTCTCCACCGACTTCATCCGGCGCCATTCGGGTCTCGTCAAGCTTCCCTCGCAGTACGTTCAGGCCGTGGTCGAGGCGCCGCAGGGATGTCATCCCGGCGGCATGTACGGCATGGGGATCGCCGAGCTGGAAGGGTATGCGGAAGATCTGGAATGGATCCTCGAGTGCCGGCGGGCCTTCCGTGAGCCCGGGCCGGCGGAGGCCTGGATCAAGGAGTGGATCCTCGACGTGCCGGACCAGGCGAGCTATCTGGCCAAGCTCGGCTATGGGCGGATCATGGAGACCAAGGGCCGCGCCCACACCGACGCGTGGGTCTCCGAGCTCGAGTCGCTATCCGCGACGCTGCCGGAGCCTGGATCCCCCGCCTCTTCATCCGAGTGGATGGTGGTGGCGGCGGCGCGCGTCCTCGCCGAGAAGGTCCGCGCGCACGGCTACCGGAGCTTCCTGGCCGGCGTGGGCAACTCCAACCTCGCCGCCTGGCTGGCCGCGTACGAGCTCAAGCGGGACGGCGTCGACGTCGAGCTCATGGCCGAGACGGGCATGGTCGGCTACCTCCCACGGCCCGCCGAGCCCTTCGTGTTCTCCTTTCGCAATTTTCCCTCGGCCAAGATGCTCACGGACATCCTGCACGTCATGGGGGTGTTCATGGGTGGCCGGCACAACGCCTGCCTGGGATCGCTGGCCGCGGGACAGATCGACAAGCACGGCAACATCAACTCGACCATCATTCCGGGCGTGACCTACGTCACGGGCTCGGGCGGCGCCAACGACATCACCTCCTCCTCGCGCGAGGTGGTGGTCTGCCTCCAGCAGTCGCCCCGACGCTTCGTGGACAAGGTGCCCTACATCACGGCGCCGGGCCGCACGGTACGCGCCGTGGTCTCCGATCTCGGCCTCTACGAGAAGCACGGGGATGACGGGACGCTCCGCCTCACGGGCACCTTCGGCGATCGCGCGGAGGCCGCCGCCGTGGACGCCGCCCGCGCGGCCTGTGGCTGGGAGCTGGGCGTCGCTCCCGCGCTGCGGCTCTTCGAGGCGCCGACGGCCGACGAGCTCGCCCTCATCCGCCTCTTCGATCCGCGCCGCTACTTCTTGGGGGCGTAGGGGCGCCAAAGACGCGCCCCAGGACAAGGTGGGTCGGCACGTAGAGCGCGAGCACGTTGAACGCCATCATCAGCAGCAGCCACCGTCGCGGCGCCATCCACGTCTGGGGATGCTTGTCATCGAAGCCGTAGACATAGTTGATGTTCACCGCCCAGTTCGGGTGCGAGGGTGGGGGAGGTGGAGCGGGGGCGAGAAGATACGAGATGAGGAGAACGATGACGGCGGCCAGGGCCTGGAGGGGGAGCGCCCGTCGGTCGTAGCCCAGTCGGGAGAGCAGCCACAACAGCACGAAGGGAAGCCATCCGTGAAACAGGGAGAGCCCCCGCAGAAACAGGGGAAGGCTCCCCTCGAACATGTAGTTGGTGACGCCCGTCACGTGCACGCCCGCCACGAGCCGGCACAGCAGGTCGACCACCCACAGCATCTGCGGCAGCGTGATGGCCACCGCCTGCATGCTGACGAGGAGCGGGCTCTCGATCCAGATGGCCACGCCGGTGACGAGCAGGGCGATGTCACAGAAGTAAAGAAAGTTCCACGGGGTATACGTGACCCAGTACCACGGTACGAGGATGGCCACGAAGACGGTGTAGGCCAGCTTCACCCACCGGGGAATGCGCCGGCTGACTCCCGTCGTCATGAGGTATGTTGTCTGGGGTGGCGGGAGGCCGGCGCAAGGCGCCGGGCCTGGCCCGCCGGGCCACGCAGTGAAGCATCCAGGAGGAAAGACCGCCAAGATGATGCGAGCGCGACGCGACGGGAGACGGCGACAGCTTGTGACCTTGCGTGTGCCGCCGATCCTCTTGATCCTGGTCTGTCTGTCATGGAGCACGGTCCGAGCCGAGGACTACAAGTATCCGTATCGCGACCCCTACGTGGCGACCACCACCGCCGCCATCCTGAATTCCGACGACCTCACTCCCAAGCTCAAACGGCAGATAGTCCACGTGCCGGGTCTCCCCGGCAGGGACCAGCTCCCCGCTCTGGAAGGGCGCGGCGAGCTGAAGGTCACGCTCTATCGCCAGAACCGACCCGCCCCCTTGCTCTTCATTCTCTCCGGCATCGGCACCAACCCATACTTCGGCCTCGCGACCTACTTCGCCGGCCTCTTCCATGCCGAAGGCTCTCACATCGTCATCCTCCCGTCCCCCATGAGCTGGAACTTCGCGCTGGCGGCCAGCCGAAGCGGCGCCCCCGGCTATGTTCCGGAAGACGTCCGCGATCTCTATGAAGCCATGCAAAAGACTCTGGACATTCTGAAAGCTCGATACAACGTGAAGATTACGAGAATCAACTTCCTCGGGGCAAGCCTGGGGGCCCTCGAGGGGGCCCACCTGAGCGTGATCGATGCCCAGGAGCGCAAGATCGGCATCGACACGTATCTGCTCATCAACCCGCCCCTCGATCTCTCCTACGCCCTGGAGAAGGTCGACGAATGGTCTGCCCTCCAGGAGAAGCTGGGCCCGAGCAAGTCCAAGGGCCTCCTCGTCAAAGCCCTGGGCATCGTCGAGTCCTTTTCCAAGGACAGGCGGGACGACCCGGCGGTCTTCGCGAGGTTCACCAAGGCTTTCGGGGTCTTCACGCGAGAGGAGCTCCAGTTCCTGATCGCCGAGGATCTGGAGATCCTGCTCCCCGAGCTCGTCTATGTCAGCCAGGGGATCAACGATCAGGGCGTGCTCAAGACTCCCAGGGATCAGGCGAGAAAGCGCCTGGAGGAAGCCAAGGGCTTCCTGTTCAAGGACTACAGCGAAAAGATCGGCGTGCCGTTGTGGAGAGCTCAGGCGGGCGCCCCCGATGCCGACCTGGACAGCTTCAACAAGCGGGGGTCCCTGGCGCCGATTCTCGATCAGATACGCGGCAATGCCAGAGTGCACATCATGCACAACGCCGATGATTTCCTGGTCGACCGGAAATCCCTGGAGGAGCTCAAGGAGACACTGGGCGATCAGGTGAAGCTCTATCCCTATGGCGGGCACCTGGGGAATCTCTGGTACCCGGAGAACAGGGAGTACGTTCTCCGAACATTCAGGACACCGCCGTGAGTGAGACAGCGCCGTCCGCGCCCGCGCCGGCGCAGGCGAGAGGAGTCGACATGGTCACTGCGTCGCTGAGCCCTCAGGATCTCCGGCAGCACGTCGGGCGGCGCGCCATCTCCACCGACGTCGTCACACCCGGCCCCGCGAACCTGCTCCGCCTCGCCTTCGGCCGCCCCGAACCCGAGCTGCGGCCCGGAGATCCGCTCCCCCCAGGCTGGCTCGGCCTGTACTTCCTGCCCAAGTTCCGCCAGGACGAGCTACGGCCCGATGGCAGTCCGCTCGACGCGGGAGTGGTCCCACCCATGCCGCTGCCCCGGAGGATGTTCGCGGGCGAGCGGCTCCGCTTTCACGAGCCGGTTCGCATCGGGGAGGAGCTGAGACGAGAGACCGAGCTGGCCGACCTCGCCATGAAGTCTGGCGGCACGGGCACCCTGGTCTTCGCCACCGTGATCCACAGCGTGTACGCGCCCGGCGGGCTCGCCCTCGAGGAAGAGCGACGAACGGTGTTCCGCGAGGAGATCAGGGCGGGGGAGCGGAACCAGGCGCCCCGGCGCGAGGATGCCCCCGTCGACGTCCCGTGGCGGCGGCGTGTCGTTCCCGATCCCATCCTGCTCTTCCGCTTCTCGGCCCTGACCTTCAACAGCCATCGCATCCACTACGATCGCGCCTGGGCCATGGACGTCGAGGGCTATCCGGGCCTCGTGGTGCACGGACCGCTCACCTCCACGCTCCTCGTCGACTTCGCGCGCGATCACAACCCCGGGCGCGTGTTTCGCACGTACACGACCCAGGCGCGCGCGCCCCTCTTCGACACGGCGCCCTTCGAGCTGCGGGGCCGGCCAAGCGCGGACGGCGGAGGCGCCGAGCTCTGGGCGGTGACCCCGGAAGGCACCGTGGCCATGAGCGCCCAGGTAGAGTTCGCGTAGCGCGTGTCGTGCCCGATTCGCTGACGCTCTTCGGGCTCGTGGCGGTCACCGCCATGCTCGTCTTCTACGCCCTCGAGGATCGGAGCCGCTGGTTCATCCTGGCCTTCGCGGGAGCCTGCGCCCTGGGATCGCTCTACGGCTTTCTGCAGGGCGCGTGGCCCTTCGGCCTGGTGGAGGCCGTGTGGGCGCTGGTCGCTGCGCGGCGCTGGACGACTCGGGCGGTGACGCGCCTCTGACGATCCTGGCGGCTGTTCGCGACACCGAGCTCCGTCCGCTCGGTGATCGTCGGGCGGTCGAGACCGTCAAATACCCGGGCACCCCTGCCTGGTCCGGAGATATTGTATTCGCGATGCGACGCTTCCAGCTTCACCCCGCGGCTCTCTATGCCATCGCTGTCCTGTGCGCGGTGGGCTCCATACTGGCGAGGGCCTCCCTGAACTTTCTCTGGGGCTTCAGATTTCCCTACCTGACCGCGTATCCCGCCATCCTCCTGGCGGCCTGGCTGGGCGGGCTTGGCCCCGGACTCGTCGCCACCGCCCTCTGCGCGGCCGCCGCCGCGTACTTGTGGATCCCCCCCACGGGCTCCTTCCACATCGGCGCCCCCAGCGATCTCATCGCGCTCGCCATCTTCGTCTTCATCGGCGCGGCCATCAGCGTCTTGAACGAGGTGATCCAGCGCCGGGAGCAGCAGCTCGGCCGCCTGCTGGAGAGCATCAGCGACGGGTTCATCGTGCTGGACGACCAGTGGCGCTACCGGTTCGTCAACGACCGGGCCGCCCAGCTGATGCGTCGATCACGCGCGGAGCTCCTGGGCAAGTGCATCTGGAGCGAGTTTCCCGACCTCGTGGGAAGCGCCTTCGAGGCCGAGGCGCGCCGCGCCGCGGCGGAGAACATCTCCCGGTACGTGGAGTTCTACGACGAGCCGCGCGGGATCTGGTCCGAGGTGCGGATGTTTCCCTCGCGGGCGGGGCTCGCCATCTACCTGCAGGACATCACGGAGAGGAAGCAGGGAGAGCTGGCGTCGTTCCATCTCACGGCCCTCGTGCGCTCCTCGGCCGACGCCATCGTGAGCAAGGATCTCGGCGGGATCATCCGATCCTGGAACCCCGCGGCCGAGAAGCTGTTCGGATACACGGCGGCGGAGGCGGTGGGACGGTCCATCACGATCATCATCCCGCCCGAGCGCTTGCACGAGGAGGACGAGGTGCTGGCGCGGATCCGGCAAGGCAGGGCCATCAGCGATTTCGAGACGGTGCGCGTGCGCAAGGATGGAACGATGGTGGACATCTCCCTGACGGTGTCTCCCGTGCGCTCGACGACGGGCGAGATCATCGGCGTCTCGAAGATCGCGCGCGACATCAGCGGCCGGAACCGGCTGGAGCGCGAACGCATGGTCCTTCTCGCGCGCGAGCAGGAGGCGCGCGCGGAGGCGGAGGCGGCGAGCCGCGCCAAGGACGAGTTCCTCGCTGTGTTGTCCCACGAGCTGCGCACCCCGCTCAATGCCGTGTACGGGTGGGCGAACATCCTGAAATCGGGCGGGATCGACGAGGCGACGGCGGCGCGCGGGCTCGACGCGATCGTGCGGAACGCCAATGCCCAGGTGCAGCTCATCGACGACCTCCTCGACGTGTCCCGCATCGTGTCGGGGAAGATGCGGCTCGATGTGCAGCATGTCGATCTCGCCTCGGTGGTGAGGGCGGCCCTCGATTCGATGAGCCCCGCCGCCGCCGCCAAGGGCATACGGCTTCAGACCGCTCTCGATCCTCGGGCGGGGCCAATCACGGGAGATCCGAACCGGCTGCAGCAGGTGGTCTGGAACCTCGTGAGCAACGCCGTGAAATTCACGCCGCGGGGCGGTCAGATCCAGGTGCACCTGCAGCGGGTCAACTCGCATGTCGAGTTCGTGGTCAGCGATACGGGACAGGGTATCGGTCCCGAGCTGCTGCCGTATCTCTTCGAGCGATTCCGGCAAGGGGATAGCTCCACGACGCGACAGCATGAAGGACTCGGGCTCGGCCTGGCTCTCGTCAAGTACTTGACGGAGCTTCACGGCGGGATCGTCTCCGCCTACAGCCCCGGCTCCGGGAAAGGCGCGACGTTCACGGTGAAGCTGCCTCTGACCATCGCGCAGGCCCCGGCGGCGACGGAGCCGGGAGAGCATCCGACGGCGGCCCTGGTGGCGCGCGCGCTGGCGGGCCCGCGCCTCGACGGCCTGCGTGTCCTCGTCGTGGACGACGACCAGGACTCGCTCGATCTTGCCTCCGCCATCCTGAGCGGAGTGGGGGCGGTGGTCACGACCTCTCGCTCAGCGGCGGAAGCTCTGGAGCTGCTGCGTCAGGAGCGCCCGGACGTGCTGATCTCCGACATCGAAATGCCCGGCGAGGACGGCTATGCGCTCATCCGCAAGGTGCGCACGCTCGACCGCTCGAGCGGTGGCGCCACGCCCGCCGTCGCGCTCACGGCGTACGGACGCGTCGAGGATCGCCTGCGCACGATTTCTGCGGGCTACAGCATGCACGTGCCCAAGCCGGTGCAGCCCGTCGAGCTGACCACGATCGTTGCCAGCCTCGCAGGACGGTAGCCTCGTCAAGAAGAGCGCGGATCGATTTTCCGAGTATGTCAGTTTTGCCATCCCGACCGGGTAATCGTGACGTGGGGAACCTCCCGGCACGGTGTCTTGCCCTTGGCAAATGACCGCGAGATGGCCAATTCTCGCTCGACAATGATGCAGACGTTTTGGCACAGATGATGCGGCGTATGGCGCAAGGACCGCAGGGTTCCCGACTCTCATGCCCTCTAGCATCCCGAGCGGCCATCGTGATCCCGCCTTGGCACTCTCAACGGGTGCGGGCTCGATCCCCGCCTGCGTCGCCGCCTCCACGCGAGTCCCGTGAAGATCCGCTCGTATCTTTTCGTCCTCACCGCGGCCGCCCTCCTTCCTCTCGTGGTGTTTTCCGCGCTCATCACGGGCGTCTTGTGGAAGACGCAGCAGTCGGCGCAGGACCTGAGATTCAGCGAGCGTGTCAAGGGCATGTCCATCGCCCTCGACAGGGAGTTGCTCGGAAGCATGCGGGTGCTCGAGATCCTCGCCCGGTCGGCGTCGCTGGACACGGAGGACCTCGCAATTTTCTACGCCCGCGCCCGGCGGGTGCGTGATCAGGAAAAGGGCTGGCAGACCATCATTCTCGCGGAGGCCTCGGGGCGAGAGGTCTTCGACGTGCGGCGGCCCTTCGGGTCGCCGCTCCGCCAGCGAGTCGACAGGGCGACGCTGCAACAGGCCATCAGGGCTCGCCGGCCCATCGTCTCTCGGCTTCTCGAGGGGCCCGGCCCCGGAGAGTTCAGGACCTTCATCGGGGTTCCCGTCGCGAGTCGGGAGGGGATCCAGTACGTGCTCCTCGCGGAGCTCGACGCCGCGTCGTGGCTGAGCTTCTTGCAAACCTATCCCGTCGCGGCCGATGCGACCATGACGCTCCTCGACCAGGACGGACACATCATCGCTCGCACCCTCGACAATGCTCGGTGGGTGGGCAAGTCCGCCGCGCCCGACCTGCGAGAACGGAGCCGCGAGAGCACGCTCGCCGCGTACCGGACGACGGGTCTCGAGGGCGAGCGGTTGTACTCGGCGCACAGCCGGTCCGCCGTGAGCGGATGGACAATGGCCACGGGCGTGCCGGTGGCGGCCGTCAACAGCGTGCTGTGGAAATCGACGCTGCTCACGGCCGGCGGCGTCGTCCTCGCCATCGCCCTCGCGGGCGGGCTGGCCTTGCTCTTGAGTCGGAATGCGGCTCGCCCCATCTCGGCCCTGGCCAGGCTCTCGTCGGCCTTCTCGGGCGGCAGTTCTCCGCCTCCCGACGAGCGCGGCCTCCGTATCAGCGAAGTGGACGAGGTCGCCCGAGTCCTGCATCAGGCCGCGGCCGACCGTCGCGTGAACGAGGCGCGCTTCGAGGTGCTGGCGCAGTTGGCCCCTGCCGGCCTGTTCCAGACCGACGCGGGGGGCGGCTACGTGTACGTGAATGACCAGTGGTGCGCCATCACGGGAATCTCCCGGCAGCACGCGACGGGCGCGGGCTGGGTCGACGCCCTTCACGAGGACGACCGCGAGCGTGTCACCCGCCACTGGGACGACGCGATCAAGCTCCAGTGCGATTTCGCGACGGAGTATCGACTGCTACGACCCGACAGCGAAACGAGATGGGTGACGGCTCAGGCGAGGCCGGTGCGCAACTGGCGCGACACAGTGGTGAGCCACGTCGGGTTCATCACCGACACCACGGACCTCAAGCGGGTGGCCGAGCGCCGGGAAGAGCTCATGGAGCGGATACAGGCGGCGCGGATCGCCGCGGAGAGCGCCAGCCATGCCAAGGACGAGTTCTTCGGCGTGGTGTCCCACGAGCTCCGGAACCCATTGAACTCCATCCAGCTCTGGCTGGAGGTGCTCCGCCCCCGGGCCGGAGACCACCCGCAGATCGCCCGCGCCCTGGAGTTCATCAAGCGCGCCGCGGACACGCAGACCAAGCTCATCGACGACCTCCTCGACGTCGCGCGCATCGAAGCGGGCAAGCTTCGCATGGAAGTGGTGACGGTTCCCCTCGGTCCGATCCTGACGGCGGCCCTGGATTCGGTTCGGCTCGCGGTGACCGCCAAAGGGATCACCCTGGAGCTGAGGCTCGCGGAGGGGTCCCTGGCCGTCACCGGCGATTCCAGCCGGCTGCAGCAGGTCGCCTCGAACCTCCTCTCCAACGCGATCAAGTTCACGCCCAAGGGCGGAAAGGTCGAGGTCTCTCTCAGGAGGACGGACTCGCACGCGCGGCTCATCGTGAAGGACGACGGCGAGGGAATTGCCCCCGAGTTTCTCCCGCACATCTTCGAGAGATTCCGCCAGGCCGATACGAGCAGTAGCAGGACCGCGCCTGGACTGGGGCTCGGCCTGTCCATCGCGCGTCAGCTCGTGGAGCTGCATGGCGGGCGGATCTGGGCGGAGAGCCCGGGCAAGGGGAAGGGCGCCACATTCTTCGTGGAGCTGCCCCTCGCCCCGGCCATCGCCGTCCTTGCCGAGTCGCGGGGACGCGACGACGACAAGCAGACGGCGCCGGTCCAGGGTCTTCGCCTCCTCGTGGTCGAGGACGAGCCGGGAGCGCAGGAAGCGCTCGCGTCCCTCCTGCGATCGGCAGGCGCTCGCGTCGCGACGGCCGGCTCCGTCGGGGAAGCCCTGGATCTCCTGGAACGCGAGCGGTTCGACGTGATGGTGAGCGATATCGGCATGCCGGGTCAGGACGGGTACGATCTCATCCGCCAGCTCCGCCAGCGGCCCCGGGACCACGGGAGCACGACCCCGGGGATTGCCTTGACCGCCTACGCGGGCGTCGACAACGAGCGCCGGGCCCTCTCCGCCGGCTACCAGATGCACCTGGCCAAGCCCATCAAGCCCTCCGTGCTCACCCAGGCCATCGCGGGGCTCGCGCGCTCGCGGCGCGACGAGCTCTCCGCGGCGGACTGAGGCTCGACTCATGCGCTACCTCGTCCTCGCCTGCGACTTCGACGGAACCCTGGCCACCGAGGGCACGGTCTCGGGTGAGACGATGGCCGCCCTTCACCGGCTTTGCGACTCGGGCCGCAAGGTCGTCCTGGTGACGGGGCGGGAGATCGAGGATCTGCTCGCCATCTTTCCGGACGTCGAGGTGTTCGACCGCGTGGTCGCCGAGAACGGCGGAGTCGTCTACCGCCCGGCCAGCCGAGAGCACAAGACGCTCGGGGAAGCCCCACCCCCCGAGCTCATCTCCGCGCTCCGCGCCCGCGGGATCTCTCCGCTCTCCGTGGGGCATTGCCTGGTGGCGACCTGGCAGCCTCACGAGACGGCTGTGCTCGAGACCATCCGGGACCTCGGGCTCGAGCTCCAGGTCATCTTCAACAAGGGCGCGGTCATGATCCTGCCGTCCGGAGTGAACAAGGCGACGGGGCTCGAAGCCGCGCTGCTCGAGCTGGGACTCTCCCCGCACAACTGCGTGGGCGTGGGCGACGCGGAGAACGACCACGCCTTCCTCCGGCTCTGCGAGTGCGGCGTGGCGGTGGCCAACGCGCTCCCTCTCATCCAGGAGCGCGCCGACTGGGTGACCCGGGAGCCGAACGGTGCCGGCGTCACCGAGCTGATGGAGAAGCTCATCGACGGCGACCTCGCCGACCTGGAAGGCCGGCTGTCCCGGCACGCCATCCTCCTCGGCACCCGCGAGACGAGCGAGGAGGTCCGCCTGAACCCCTATGGCCTCGGCGTCCTGATCGCCGGCTCGTCGGGGAGCGGAAAGTCGACGATCGCGACCGGCGTGCTCGAGCGTCTGGCTGAGCGGCGCTACCAGTTCTGCATCGTCGACCCCGAGGGCGACTATGCCCTGCTCGAGAACGCCATTGTGCTCGGAGACAAGCAGCGCGCTCCCACGGTGGCGGGGGCCCTGGACGTGCTCGAGCAGCCGAACCGCAACGTGGTGGTCAACCTCCTCGGGCTCGGGCTCGACGAGCGCCCGGCCTTCTTCTCGCGCCTCTTGCCCGGACTTCAAGATTTGCGGTCGCGCACGGGCCGGCCCCACTGGATCGTGGTGGACGAGGCCCATCACCTACTGCCCGCGTCCTCCGAGCTCGTCTCGGTGACGCTTCCCCGGACGCTCTCGGGCATGATGCTCATCACCGTGCACCCCGAGCACGTGGCCCCGGCCGTGCTCTCCTCCATCGACATCGTGGTCGCCATCGGGAAGTCGTCCGACGACACGCTCCGGGCCTTCGGCGAGGTCGTGGGCGCCCAGCCGCCGCTCACGCTCCCCGGCACGAAGGAGCCCGGAGAGGCGCTCCTGTGGACGCGGCGGCCGCGACCTCACGATCCCGTGTGGTTCCGCACGGCGCCGCCCCAGGGAGAGCATCGGCGTCACGTGCGCAAGTACGCCACGGGCGAGCTGGGCGAGGACAAGAGCTTCTACTTCCGCGGCCCCGCCGGACGGCTCAACCTGCGGGCTCAGAACCTCGCCCTCTACGTTCAGCTGGCCGAGGGAGTCGACGACGAGACGTGGCTCCATCATCTTCGCCTCAAGGACTATTCCCGCTGGTTCCGCGAGGCGATCAAGGACGAGGCGCTCGCCTCCGAGGCGGTGAGCGTGGAAGAAGACACGAGCCTTCCTCCAAGGGAGAGCCGTGCCCTGATCAGGGTGGCCATCGAACGGCGCTACACGCTTCCGCCCTGATCGGGAAACAGATCGGCGCCTGCGCAGGAATCTGGGCTCGATGAACTTCTGGCCAAGTCTCCGCCGACGGAAGTTCGGCGCGGCGGCGCCCACCGGGCTCGGCCGTCGGATTCGCATCCGCAATGCCTCCCCGTTGCTCCGCAGAGTCACCTATGTCGGGTAAGCGACAGACATCGCCTGCGCGACAGTATAGAGTACCCGGCGGTCCCCACAGCTTGCCGGTGCATGGCGCGTGGAAGGGTCATCTGCCGGCGAAGGAGAGCATCCTGCCCGACGGCACGCAAAAAGTGGAGTTCGTCCGAAATCGCATCCTGGCCGGTCTGCCGCGCAAGGAGTATGCGCGGATCGCCTCCGACCTGGTGCCCACGACGCTGAAGGCCGGCCAGATCCTCTACGAGCCGGGTGGGACCATGCAATCGGCGTACTTCCCGGAGACGGCCGTCGTCTCCATCCTCTCCCAGGCCGAGGATGGGACGTCCATCGAGGTCAGCCTGGTCGGCAGCGAGGGTGTCGTCGGTGTCCCCATCGTTCTCAAATCGCATGCGCTTCCCTACAGAGTCGTGGTGCAGGGGGCGGGCACGGCGTGGAGAATGAAGGCCGATGTGCTCCGGAGGGAGTTCGATCGCTGCGGGCCTCTCCACAAGCTCCTCTTGCACTACGTGCATGCCCTGATCGTCCAGCTCGCCCAGTCGAGCGCCTGCAATCAGTTCCACACGACACGCCAACGTCTCTGTCGTTGGCTGCTGGCCTCCGAGGACCTCTCGGGCTCGAATGAGCTCCGGTCCACCCAGGAGTTTCTCTCCCAGATGCTTGGGGTGAATCGTGGCAGCGCCAATCAGGCCGCGGGGTCCCTGCAGAGGGCGGGCCTGATCCGGTACCGCCGCGGCCGTATCACCATTCTGAATCGCGCTGGTCTGGAAACGGCCACATGTGAGTGCTACCGCATCATTCGAAGTGAGTTCGACCGCTTCTTCCGCCGGTGACGCACGTTCGCGGAGCCCGTCCCATCCAGGAGGGACTCCCGTGTTCGGTGTTCGACAGACAAGTTCTCGGCGAGTGGACTACACTTCTCGCGGCCTTGGCTGGCTGCTCTTCGAGTGCCCAGCAGGTCTTTTGCGGACGCAAGGGGCCCAGGTGACCATGGGGCAGGAGATGTCGAAGGATGTTTCGGCCGGGAAGATCGGCTCCCGCCGAATTCTCGTGGTCGACGACGATGTCGACGGCGCGGAGACTCTTGCCATCCTGCTCCGGGTGGCCGGACACGACGTGCAGGTCGCTCACGATGGCCCTTCCACCTTGAAGATCGCCGCCGCCTTTCTGCCCGAAGTCGTGTTCCTCGACGTCGGCATGCCGGGGATGGATGGCTTCGAGACGGCCCGGCAGCTACGCCAGAGCGTGGAGCTCGCCAAGGTCGTGCTGGTCGCCCTCACTGGCTACGGGCGAGAAGAGGACCGCGCGCGCGCCACGCAGGCGGGATTCGACCACTTTCTCGTCAAGCCCGCGCCGCCGAAAGTCCTGACCGACATCGCCGCGCAGCCTCGCTCCTCGAGCTAGTCGCGGCCCCCAAAGT
Source organism: Candidatus Rokuibacteriota bacterium (assembly GCA_003220345.1). Lineage (GTDB taxonomy): Bacteria > Methylomirabilota > Methylomirabilia > Rokubacteriales > CSP1-6 > AR37. The sequence continues at coordinate 118,919 of QHSC01000078.1, forward strand.
CTCCCAAGGCGCGCGCGCTCGCCTAGCGGGAATACGTCCGCGGGTCGAGGAGGTCGCGCAGGGCGTCGCCCACCAGGTTCAGGGCGAGGACGATCACGAAGATCGCCAACCCGGGCAGCATGACCACATGCGGGCTCAAGATCACGAACTGGCGTCCCGTCGCGAGCATGCTGCCCCAGTCGGCGGTGGGCGGCTGGCTGCCCAGCCCGAGGAACGAGAGGCCGGCCGTGGCCAGGATCTTCGCGCCGACGTCGAGGCTGAAGGCGACGATGACGGGTGAGAGGAGCTGTGGGACGATGTGACGGACGAGGATGAAGCGGTCCGGGCTGCCGAGGGCGCGCGCGGCCTCCACGAACTCGCGCTCGCGCACGGACAGCACGATGCCGCGCACGAGCCGCGTGTAGATCGGGAACCCCACGATGGTGATGGCGATCATCGCGTTGCGGAGGCCGGGGCCGAGCCCGGCCACGATGGCGATGGCGAGGAGGATGTACGGAAAGGCCATGAGGATGTCCGTCAGCCGCATGACGACCGTCTCCGTCCAGCCCGAGTAGTAGCCGCCGACGATCCCGAGCACGACCCCGATCAGCATCGCCGCCCCCGCCGTGGCCACGCCCGCGAGGAGCGAGACGCGCGCCCCCCAGATGAGGCGCGCGAGCAGGTCCCGGCCGAACTCGTCGGTGCCGAGCCAGTGCCCGGCCGTCAGGGGTGGATGCAGGCGATTCGGCGTGTCCACGGCGTCGGGATCGCCGAGGGGCAGGTGCGGAGCGAGGAAGGCGGTGGCGGCCGCGCCCAGGATGACGAGGAAGGCAAGGACGGCCAGACGGTTCCTGAGGAGCCGTCTATTCATAGTGGATGCGCGGATCGAGGTACACGTAGAGCAGATCGACGGCGAGGTTGATGAGGACGAAGGTCAGCGCGATGACGAGGACGCAGCCCTGGACGAGGGGAAAGTCGCGGGCCAGGATGCCCTGGACCATGAGCAGCCCCACCCCGGGCCAGGCGAAGACGGTCTCCGTGAGGACGGCGCCGCCCAGGAGATAGCCCGCCTGGACGCCGACCACGGTGACGATGGGGATGAGGGCGTTCTTGAGCCCGTGGCGGACGACCACGCGCCCCTCGATCAGTCCCTTGGCCCGCGCCGTCCGGATGTAGTCCTGGCCGAGGACGTCGAGCATGGTGCTCCTCGTCAGGCGGGCGATGATGGTCATGGAGGCCGCGGCCAGGGTGACCGCGGGCAGCACGAGGTGGGTGGCGAGATCGCGCAGGTCGCCGCCGCCATAGGGCGCCCACATGCCGGAGGCGGGAAGCCAGCCGAGCCAGAGCGAGAAGACGACCATGAGGACGATGCCGAGCCAGAACACGGGCATGCTGGCGCCGAAGAGGGAGGTGACGGCGCTCAGCCGGTCCAGCAGCGAGTGCGGGCGCACGGCGGAGGCGATGCCGAGGGCGAGACCGCCGAGCGTCGACAGCAACAGGCTGCTGCCCGTCAGGACGAGGGTGGCCTGGAATCGGTGGAGCACCTCGTCGAGGACGGGGCGTTTCATCCAGAGCGATCGCCCGAGATCCCCGCGGAGGACGTGGCCCATCCAGCGGAGGTACTGGACGTGCAGCGGCTCTGTCAGGCCGAGCTCGCGCCGGAGACGCGCGAGATCTTCCTGGGTCGCCTGGGAGCCCAGCATGATCTCGGCGGGATCGCCCGGGGAGAGATGCAGCACCATGAAGACGACGATGGAGACGCCAAGCAGGACGGGCACGAGCAGGAGCACGCGCCGCGCGATGTAGGCCCTCAAGGGCGCGGGCTCACTTCAGCGAGATCGTCTCCACGCGCAGGTCGAAGCTCGGGTGGAGCTTGAAGCCCTGCACCCGCTTCGAGAGGGCCGCGATCTGGATCTCGTGGTCGACGAACACCCACGGCGCGTCGTCGACGAGGACGCGCTGCGCCTCCCTGTAGAGCTGGGCGCGCTTGGCCTGGTCGGTGGTGAGGCGCGCCTGCTGGAGGAGGGTGTCGAAGCGCGCGTTCTTGTAGAGGGCGCGGTTGGGGCCGACGGGCGTCCACTGGCTCGAGTGCAGGAGCGGGTACATGACCATGTCGGGATCTTCCGTGCCCGCCATCCACGACAGCGCGAACAGCTCCTGCTCCTTGGTGCGGAGCTTGGCGAGATAGGCGCCCCACTCCATGGTCTGCAGGCTGACGTTGACGCCCACGGCCTTGAGGTTCGACTGCATGACCGTGCTCATGGCCACGGGCGCCTGCATGCCCGAGCCCGACTCCGGCACCCACAGAGTCGTCGAGAAGCCGCTCGGATAGCCCGCCTCGGCCAGGAGCTTCTTCGCCCGCTCGGGGTCGTACGGATAGGGCTTGAGCGCGGGATCCGCTCCCCAGGTGCCCGGAAGCACGGGGCCGCGTGACGCGGCGCCCGTGCCCTTGAGAACGTCCTTCACGATGGCGTCCTTGTTGACCGCGTAGTTCAGCGCCTGGCGCACCCGCTTGTCGTCGAAGGGCTTCTTCTGGTTGTTCATGCCGAGGTACCAGACATGCGCCCCCACCTGCTTGAGGAGCGTGATCTTCGCGTTCTGCTCGAGCTGGCTCACGAAGTCGGCGGGCACGCCCACGATGACGTCGAGGGTGCCCGTGAGAAGCTCGGTCAGGCGCGCCTGATCCTCCACGATGGGGCGGTAGATCACGCGCTCCACCTTGACGGGATATTTCCAGTACGTCGGGTTCTTCTCCAGGACCACACGCTGGCCGCGGTCCCAGGAGGCGAAGCGGAAGGGGCCCGTTCCCACCGGATGGGTTGGATAGTCCGGGCCCCACTTCATCACCGCCGTTGGGCTCACGATCGAGGCCGCGCCCTGGGCCAGGACCGCGATGAAGGAGGCCCGCGCCTCGTTGAGGAGGAAGGCCACCCGCTCCTCGCTCAGCACCTCGACGGCCTTCACGTTGCCGAAGAAGAAGTTCGCGAAGGGGTACTTGCCCAGCTTGTAGGCGGGATGGTTGGGATTGATCTGGCGCTCGATGGAGAACTTGACGGCCTCGGCGTTCAGCGGCGTGCCGTCATGGAAGGTGATGCCCCGCCGGAGCTTGAAGGTGTACTGGAGTCCGTCCTTCGAGATGGTCCAGGACTCCGCGAGGCCTGGCACGATCTGCGTGCTCTCCTCGGGGAAGGTGACCAGGGTCTCGACGATGCGTCGTCCCACGCGGTTCGAGTTGAGGTCGGTGACCTGGGGCGGATCGAGGTTGACCGGCTCGGCGACGAGTCCGACCACGAGCGTCCCCGCCGGCTGGGCGGCGACGGGCGCCACCCAGAGGGCGAGGGCCATCGTGACGGCGATGATCGATGCGAGGGCGCGGCTGGGCGTCATCATGAGCCTCCGTGTGGGGCGTCGGACCACTTCGCGGAACATTACACCGCACGCCGTCCCGGCACAAGTTCGCGCGCGCGCCGGACGGGCCAAGGACATGGCTCGCCCGAGTTCTGAAGTATGTGTCGTAAGATACCGTAAAGAGTATGGAATCTACCTACCAGATCGGGACGCGCGCGTTGCCCGACACCCGGTATCTCGGCGGCCTCGCGAGATCCTCGACTCGAAGTCCGGACGCCAGGAGCTGACGCACGCCTGCCTCCACGATGCTCGCGGCAAGGGCCTCACCCGGGCACTCGTGCGGGCCGGCGCCGAAGGTGAAGTGGCGGCGGCTCGCCCGGAGCGCCTCGAAACGACCGGGATCCGGATTTGCCGCGGGGTCGCGATTGGCCGCCGCCAAGACGACCAGGACCGCATCGCCTTCCTTCACCTGCCGTCCGAAGAGCTCGCCCGAGCCTGCGAGGAAGCGGCGCGTGTTCTGGACGGGCGGGTCGTATCGAAGTACCTCTTGAACGACGTGGCCGAGAAGGTCCGAATCGCCCGTGACCTGCTCGCGGGCGCCCGGGTGCGAGATCAAGGCCAGGACGGTATTGCCGAGAAGCCCGGCGGTCGCTTCGTAGGACTGGGAGAGAAAGCCAATGCCGTTGGCGACGATCACGTCGACGTCCTCGCGCCCGAGCCGTCGCGCCTCCGCGGCGAGGGTGCCCAGAAGACCTCCCGTCCGCTGTCCGGCCAGGAGAGAGCGAAAGAGATCGAGGAGATGGCCTGCCGCCGTCTTGCTCTGCTCGATCTGCTCGGGCGTGCTGAGCGGTGACAGGCAACGCACGAAGTCGCCGGTCCACCGCGCGGTCTCAGTCAGCCTGTCTCGAGCAACACCGAGCAGACTCCCCACGACGAAGACGGGCAGCCCGAAGGCAAACTCCGTGAGTCGACGGGGCTCGGCCGCGGGCTCGAGCTCGTCCCAGAGAATTCGCGCCGAGGTCTTGCTCTGCTCGGCAGCCTGAGTCCTGTCGACCGAATCGAGAGTAGCGGAGACGGCCTGCTTGAAGGGGCAGTGACCCGGACCGTCGTTCATCCGAACGAGATGTCCGAAGATGTCGCCGGCCGGCGATCCCAGGAGCGCCCGGGGAACGGGCTCGGCGGGCGGGCGCACCCGGCAGAGATCGCTGGTCAATACCGCGGTCACGGCGGCCGCGCTCGAGGCGACCCACAGGCCGAGCGCCTCATCGCGATAGAAGGGCCTCTCCGCGACCAGGCTCGCATAGTACGGATACGGATCCGGATGGGTCACGGCTGCCAACGGGTCTCGCGGAAACTGCATGGCGGTATGCTCCGGGCTCATCGCTCCGGGCTCATTCCTCCGGTCTCATTCCTCCGGTCTCATTCCATTGACGCGCACGGCGAATGTCTGACCACCCGAGCCGTCGACGCGGGATGCTTGGTCAGCGCGTCCACGGGACGTATGGGCCGACGGACCAGCTCACCCCCGCAATTCGGACAGCGACCGCGCAGTGTCCCGTCCGCGCATGTCGCGCAGAAGGTGCACTCGAAAGAGCAGATGCGCGCCTCGGGCGAATCCGGAGCAAGGTCCCGGTCGCAACATTCGCAATTCGGCCGCAATTGGAGCATGGGTCCTCCAGGAGGCGGGTATCGACTCGTGCGGCAAGGATAGCTCATCTCCGCGTCTGTCCGGCGAGCCGTCCGGCCAGCAGGTATACTCGATCAGGCGCACGCTGAGATGAAATCGATCGAGAGACCTGCCGTGCCGGAAACGGTGGCCGCCCCACTGAGAGCAGACGGGGCGGTTCTCCTGCTGTCCTGCTACGAGCTCGGCCACCAGCCGCTGGCCCTGGCCTCACCGCTCGCCTTTCTCGAGCGCGCCGGCTTCGCGCCCGCGGCTCTCGACCTCTCCGTGGAGCCATTCGATCCCGGCCGCGTGACGCGCGCGCGGCTCGTGGCCATCTCCGTCCCCATGCACACGGCCCTCCGGCTCGGCACGCGAGTGGCGGAAGAAGTGCGGCGCGTGAATCCCGGCTGCCACGTGTGCTTCTACGGGCTCTACGCCTCGCTGAACGCCGACTACCTGCTCGCCAACGGCGGCGATTCCGTCCTCGGCGGTGAGTTCGAGGCGGCGCTGGTCGCGCTGGTGGAGGCGCTCGAGACGGGGCGTTCCGGACCCATCGAAGGCGTTCATCTGAGAGACCATCCCGCGAGGCCCGTGCTGAAACGGATGGCCTTTCTCCCCCCGAGCCGGGACACGCTGCCCGCGCTCAAGAGCTATGCTCACCTGGAGGAAAACGGGTCGCGTCGTCTCGTCGGCTACGTCGAGGCCAGCCGCGGGTGCCTCCACCATTGCTTGCACTGCCCGATCCCGCCCGTCTACGGCGGGCGTTTTTTCGTGGTTCCGCAGGAGGTCGTTCTTGCGGACATCGACCGGCTCGTGCGTGCCGGCGCCACCCACATCACCTTCGGGGACCCGGATTTCCTCAATGGGCCGGGCCACTCGATGGCGGTGACGCGCGCCGTTCACGCGGCGTGGCCGTCTCTCACCTTCGACTTCACGGCCAAGGTGGAGCACATCCTGAGGCGACCGGAGCTCCTGCCCGAGCTCCGGCAGCTCGGCTGCCTCTTCATGATCTCGGCGGTGGAGTCGCTCAGCGACACCGTACTCGCGAACCTCGAGAAGGGACACACGCGGGCGGACATCCTGCCCGCCCTCCGGATCGTCAGGCAGGCGGGCATCGCCTTCCGTCCCACCTGGGTGGCCTTCACGCCCTGGACGACCCTCGAAGACTATCTGGACATGCTCGACTTCATCGAGCGGGAAGGGCTGATCGATCACGTCGATCCCGTCCAGCTCACCCTCCGTCTTCTCGTGCCGCCCGGCTCCGCGCTCCTGAGCCGGGAGGCGATCCGGCCCTCTCTCGGGCCGCTCGACCGCGCGTCCTTCAGCTATCGCTGGAGCCATCCCGACCCCCGCATGGACGATCTCCAGCGGCGGGCGAGCCGCGTCGTGGAAGGCTCCGTCAGCGAGGACGCCGGCGCGACCTTCTACAAGGTCAAGACGCTTGCCCGCTCGGCGGCGGGGCGCCCGCTCGATGTCGAGCCGGCACTGGCCCCCGACCGGCGGCGCCCTCCCAGGCTGACCGAGGCGTGGTTCTGCTGAGCGGAGCCTACCCAGGGCCAGTTCGGCCCTCTCCGACCGATGGTCCACGAAGGCGTCGCCGGCGTCGTCACCTGAGCGCTCCGCGCTTCGCCGCCCACTCATGCTAGATTTGCCGACATGAAGTTCGGGATCTTCTACGAGCACCAGCTACCGCGACCGTGGGCCTTCGACAGCGAGCATCGGCTCCTGCAGGACTCGCTGACCCAGATCGAGCTGGCCGACCGGCTGGGCTACGACTACGCGTGGGAGGTCGAGCACCACTTCCTGGAGGAGTACTCGCACTCCTCCGCGCCGGAAGTCTTCCTCGGGGCGGCCAGCCAGCGCACGCGCCGCATCCGTCTCGGCCACGGCATCATCCAGCTTCCCACCAATCATCCGATTCGCGTGGCGGAGCGCGTGGCCACCCTCGATCTCCTGAGCGGGGGTCGCGTGGAGCTGGGGCTCGGCGAAGGGCAGGGGCCCGTGGAGCTCCATCCCTTCGGGCGGCGCGTGCGCGACAAGCGCGACGTGTGGGAGGAAGCGGTGCGGGTCCTCATCCCGTGCTTCACCCAGGAGGCCGTCGAGTTCCACGGGCAGTTCTTCGATTTCCCCGCGCGGAATGTCATTCCCAAACCCTTCCAGAAGCCGCACCCGCCCCTCTGGGTCGCCTGTTCGAACATCACGACCATCGGCAGCGCGGGGCAGTGGGGCATGGGCGCCCTCGGCTTCCAGTTCGTGACGCCGGAGGCCGCGCGCGCCTGGGTCAGCGAGTACTACGCCAACCTCATCGATCGTCCGGCCAAGCTCGCCGACTATCCGACCAATGCCAACGTCGCCATGGTCAGCGCCTTCATGTGCGCGCCCACCGACGAGGAAGCGCAGGCCAAGGCCGCGGGCTGGACCTTCTTCGTCTTCTGCCTCTCGCACTACGGCAAGCACGGCATGGCCGAGCCTGGTCGCGGCAACATGTGGCAGCTCTACCAGGAGTGGCGACACACCCCCAAGGCGCAGGAGACGCTACGCGCGGGCCTGATCGGGTCCCCCGACACGATCAGACGACGGCTGCGCGAGTTCGAGGCCGCGCACGTGGACCAGGTCATCCTCCTCAACCAGACCGGCCGCACGCCACACGAGGACATCTGCGCCAGCCTCGAGCTCTTCGCGCGCGAGGTCATGCCCGAGTTCCACGGGCGCGAGGCCGCGCATCAGCGCTGGAAGGACGACGTGCTCTCCGGGCGCGCCGGTCTCGAGCGCCTCGACACCTCGACCCACAAGGTCTACGCGCACCAGAACGAGGACATCGTGCGGCTGACTCCGGAAGAGCTCAAGCGCAAGATGGCCGAAAAAGAAGCGGCCCGAAGCGCGGGCGAGGGTTCTTAAGAGCAGGAAGAGGGCCGAACCTCACGCGTGACCGGTGGGGGGGTGTCGGGGGAGGAGCGGCGACGCTCCCCCCTGACTTAAAAGCCCCTGAGGCGCCAGAAGCACAGGCAGGCCAGCGTCCCCGCTAGGGCGATGGCCGTGGTCATGGGACGCGCCGTTCCGTCGTAGAGATGTCCCACCGCGATGCTGTAGACGGCTGACCCGGTCAGCTGGATGAAGCCGAGCACCGCCGCCGCCAGCCCCGCCATCCGAGGGAAGGGGCCGATGGCGCCCGCCGCGCCATTGGGCAAGGTCAGGCCGAGCCCCACCGCGAAGCAGAACATCGGCACGATCACCGACGGGAGCGTGAGGACCCCGCTCCACGCCATGCCCGCCATCGTGAGGCCGGCCACCGCGCCCAGCGAGGTGCCGCACAGGATGGTGCGGTCGAGCCCGAGGCGCGGCCCGAAGCGCCCGGAGAGGAAGTTACCGGCCATGAGCCCGACGGCGACGGCGCCGAAGGAGCGCCCGAACACGCTCGGGGCGACGCCGAGCAGGGTGATGAGCACGAAGGCCGAGCCGGAGATGAAGGCAAACTGGCCGCCGAACATGAGGGCATTGGCCAGCGCATAGGCGAGATACGCCTTGTCGCTGAGCAGGGTGGCGATGTTCTGCAAGAGCTGCGCGGGCTGCAGCGCGGTGGGATCTCGGCGGATGTTGGTCTCGCGGAGCAATGCCGCGGCGAGAAGCAGGAAGAGCCCGCCGAATCCCGCCTGAACGAAGAAGACGGCGCGCCAGCCCAAGCGCTCGTGGATGTATCCGCCGAGCACGGGCGCCAGGATGGGTGTGAGGGCCTGCGCGGTGCCCATGTAGGCGAGGACGCGGGCGGCGCGCTCTCGCTCGTAGAGGTCGCGCACCACGGCGCGCGCCACCACGGGCCCGCTGGCCGCGCCGAGCGCCTGCAAGACGCGGGCGGCGATGAGCGTGCCCATGGTGGAGGCGGAAGCGCACACGAGCCCGGCGGTGGCGTAGAGGCCGAGGCCGCCGATCAGCACCCAGCGGCGACCGAAGCGATCGGAGAGCGGCCCGTAGACGAGCTGGCACGCGGCCAGCGTGGCCAGGAAGAGCGTGACTGTCAGCTGAGCCGTGGCGGGCGGGGCGCTGAATCCGTGGGCAATGGCGGGCAGCGAGGGCAGGAACATGTCGATCGACAGCGCGCCCAGTCCCACGACGGCCGTCAGGAGCACCTCGATCCTCATCTGGGCGGACTATACCAATCCCTCTCGCTCCTCCCATGCTAGATTGACCCGCATACACGCCGGCGATGTGACGCGCGGACGCTCAGACCCGCATCGGGAGGACGGAATGCAGACTCGCCGAGACTGGCTCAAGCAGGCGGGCGCCGCGGCGGCCGTCGCCCTGGCTCCGCGTGGCGCGGAGGCGCAGGCGCGCAAGTCGACGCTGACCATCGCGCTGCCCTCGACTCCGGAGACCATCGACCCGCACCAGCTCCGCTCGGTGCTGAGCGGCTCCATCCTCGGGCTCATGGGCGAGGGACTCCTCACGCGCGACCCCCAGACCATGGAGCTCAAGCCGCTGCTCGCGGAGTCGTGGCGCAACGTGAACCCCACGACGTGGGAAGTGAAGCTGCGCCGCGGGATCAAGTTCCACAACGGCGAGGAGTTCACGGCCGAGTCGGTCAAGTTCACCATCGAGCGCGCCATAACCTCCAAGCTGAACACGCTGGCCAAGCTGACGTGGCCGCCCAGCTTCGGCCAGGAGGTCCAGGCGGTCGATCCGCACACGGTGCGCATCACCACCCGGATCCCCGACCCCATGGTGCCGAGCCGGCTCGCCGCGGAGTCCTTGAACATCGCGCCCGCCAAGGGGCTCGGCGACTATCGCGAGAGATTCGTCACCGACCGCTTCATCGGCACGGGACCCTACCGCTTCGTGGAGCACGTGGTCGGCGACCGCGTCGTCGTGGAGGCCAACCCCGCGTACTGGGGTCCCAAGCCGCCGTCGGCGCGGATCGTCTGGCAGGTGATTCCCGATGCGGCCACGCGCGTGGCCGCCCTGCAACGCGGGGACATCGACGTGATGCTGAACCTTCCCGTGCCGCTCCTCTCCACGGTGGAGACGGATCCCGGATTGCAGGTCTATGCCGAGCTCAGCTCGCTGACTCACGGAGTCCTGCTCAATGCCAGGGAGTCCCCGCCTCTCAAAGACCGGCGCGTGCGCCAGGCCCTCAACCTCGCCGTGGACCGCCAGGCCATCATCAAGAATCTCTTCGCGGGACGGGGCCAGCTCTTGAACACGGTGACCGGCCGCAATGTCATGAACACCTTCGACCCTGGCCCGTATCCCTATGACCCGGGGCGCGCCAAGGCCCTCCTCGCGGAGGCGGGGTACGGCAATGGCTTCGATCTCCAGCTCTGGCAGTCCATCGGCCGGTGGACGCTTGCCGAGGAGATGGCCCAGGTCATCGCCGGCTACTGGGACAAGGTGGGCGTCAGGACCAAGATCCAGCTCCTGGAGTGGGCGGAGTACAACAAGCGGTCGGCCGGATCGCAGTTCCGGGACGCCTTCTACTACGCGTTCATCAACGGCACCTGGGACGCCTCCTACACCGTGCAGCGCTTCAAGCCGGACTTCGCGACCTTCCGCTATTTCGACGCCTCGGGCGATCTCCTCAAGGCGATCCGAGACTACGAGCAGACGTTCGATCCCAAGCGACGGCGCGAGCTGGCCGCGCAGGCTCTCAAGGGGCTGCACGAGGAGGCGGTGTGGCTCTTCCTCTGGCAGCTCGAGCTGCTCACGGGCATGTCGAAGAAGGTCAAGGCCTTCAGGATCCGCCCCGACGACTTCATCTGGGCCCGCGACGCCTACGTGGAGGCCTGAGGCGCTTCCCTTCCTGCTTCGCCGTCTCGGTCAGGCCGGTATCGTGGCCTTCGGGGTGTCGGTGCTCGTGTTCGTGCTCGTGCACCTCTCTGGCGATCCCGTGCTCTTGATGGTCTCGAGCGATGCGCCACCCGACGTGGTCGACACCACCCGGCGGGCCCTCGGCTTCGACCGGCCGCTCTACCAGCAGCTCGCGCAGTATCTGGTTCGCGCGGCCCAGGGTGACCTCGGCGTCTCCCTGCGCAGCCAGCGCCCCGTGGCCACCCTCATCGCCGAGCGCCTGCCCGCGACGGTGGAGCTGACCCTGGCCGCCCTCCTCCTCGCGGTCGTGACCGCAGTGCCGCTGGGCATCGTCTCCGCCGTCAAGCGCGGCTCACCCGTGGACCGCCTGGCCATGGTGGGCGCCGTGGCGGGGCAGGCGATGCCGATCTTCTGGCTCGCCCTCCTGCTCATCGCGCTCTTCGGGGTGAGACTCCGCTGGCTGCCCGTCTTCGGGCGCGGCTCGCTCGCCCATCTCGTGCTCCCCGCCCTCAGCCTCTCCACCATCATCCTGGGCCGGCTGGCCCGGCTGGTACGCTCGAGCATGCTCGAGGTGCTGGGGCAGGACTACGTCCGGACCGCCCGCGCCAAGGGCCTGGCCGAGCCCCGCGTCCTCGCCCTCCACGCCCTGCGGAACGCCGCCATCCCCATCGTGACCCTGCTCGGCCTCCAGTTCGCCCAGCTCCTCGGAGGGGCCGTGGTGACCGAGACGATCTTCGCGTGGCCGGGTATCGGCCGCCTCGTGGTCGAGGCGATCTTCAACCGCGATTTTCCCGTGGTGCAGGGTGTGGTGCTGGTGGTCTCCCTCATCTTCGTCGCCGTGAGCGTGGTGGTGGATCTGGCCTACGCCGCGCTCGATCCGCGCCTGCGCTCGGAGGCGGCGTGAGGCAGCGCGGGCTCGCCTTCTGGCTGTCCGCGTCGGCCGTCGGCGTCATCGTGGTCGCGGCCGCGCTCGCCGAGGCGCTGTCGCCGTATGGCCCGAACGAGCAGGACATCGCCCAGCGCCTCCAGGCTCCCGGGCTCACGCACCTGCTCGGCACCGACGAGGTCGGGCGCGACATCCTGAGCCGGCTCATCTTCGGCGCGCGCATCTCGCTCCTGGTGGGCGTGATCGCGGTGGGCGTCTCGTGCCCGGTGGGCGTGCTCGTCGGTCTGGTCGCCGGATACGCCGGCCGCCGGACGGACGACGTGCTGATGCGCATCACCGACATCCAGCTCGCCGTGCCCACCATCCTGCTCGCCATCGCGGTGGTGGCCGTGCTCGGGCCGGGGCTCTGGAACGTCATTCTCACGCTCAGCGTGACGGGCTGGACGCTCTACGCGCGCCTGACGCGGGGCGAGGCCCTGACCATCAAGAGCCGCGACTTCGTGCAGGCCGCGCGGGCCACGGGCGCCGGCGATGCGCGGATCATGGTCCGGCACGTGCTCCCGAACGTTCTGTCCCCCGTCATCGTCGTCGCCGTCTTCGCCGTGGCCAACATGATCATCCTGGAGGCGACGCTCTCCTTCCTGGGACTCGGCGTGGAGCCGCGGGTGGTCACCTGGGGGCGAATGCTGAACGGCGGGCGCCTCTATCTGAGCACGGCATGGTGGCTGACGGCCTTTCCCGGGCTGGCCATCTTCGTCACGGTCCTCGCCGTCAACCTAATCGGCGACCATCTGCGCGACTGGCTCGATCCGCGCCTGCGCAACACGCTCGGGGGAGACCAGCTCTGAGAAGCCGAGCGGACCGGCTGACCGTCGTCGCGCTCCGCCTGGCCGTCTTGGCCCTGGTGGCCCTCGCCGTCGTCTACGTGGTCGAGGACGTCCTGGTGCGATACCGGATGCGTCGAGCCGAGACAGAGGTGATGGGCGCCGAGACCTTCTACTACGCGACGCTCCGCAAGGACGGCCGGGTCGAGATCTTCTGGGACCAGCCCCAGGCAGAGATCTGCGTCCGGTCGCTCTTGCCTCATGCAGGCTACCGGCCCTGCTGGTATGCGCGCCGCAGCCCGGTCAGAACGATCGGCTAGAGGGCCGCTTCCGCGCCGCGTTCACGAGAAACCCCCTCCTACTCATTCCACATGACGCTCCACCCGCATTGCGGACAGGGGGCGGGAGGCGCGTCGGCGTGTTCGGCGTCTTCCACGGTAGGGGTAGGGCCCTTGCTGGACTGATCGCCCTTCGCTTTCTGCTTTGCCGGAATGTCAGCCTTGCACTTCGGGCATTTCATCTGATGGACCTCCGCGAGATCTCGAGTCTCTACTGAATGTCGTTGACGGGGGCCGCGACGGGCTCGGAGTTGAAAGCGGCGCGGTCCCTCGGCCGACGAGCCAAGGCACGAAACGGACGTGGGATTAGCGTCGTTCCCCTCGTACGGCTCAAGGGTCCCCGCAGGGCGCGCTCCAGCCCCCTCTTGATGAGGACGGCCGCCCCGGCGTTGGCGGCGGCGGTGAGAATGCTGGTCACGGCTCTCGGGGCCTCGGCCCGACGACCGGACTTGCGTGGTGGAATCACGGCTTCGCGCAGTCGCTCGAGCTGGCCGCGCCATCCCGCCCGACGCCTCGACCGCCGGCTCCTGAGCCAGACGAAGCCGGACGCGGCGGCGACGAGCGCCACGCCGGTGAGAGCCAGCTCGAGGCCGTGGCGCCTGACCTGGAGCTTGACGTCGAATGCTTCGTGCCGCCGGCGGTCGAGCTCCGCCACGAGGGCCGAGAGCTCCTCGCGAACCGCGGCGATCTCACTCTCCAGCTGACGGGCGGCCTCGCGGGGAGGCATGCTCACCGCCCGGCCATTGTCGCTCGCTATCGCTTTCATGCGAGTCGCTCCTTCACCCATTGGCTGTCCTCTCTGATGGTCTTGCGCGTGAGGGCGAGTGGACTGGTCACGCGGCGTGTCCAGCTGACGTAGCCGAGAATGCCCCCGATCACGACGAGGCCGCCTCCGATGAGCAGGGCGGCCAGCCAGCCGGGCATGACGGTGGCCAGGGCAAAGACGAGCGCGACCAGAAGCATGTTCAGGCCGAGCACGGTCACGAGGACGGCGATGGCCAGGCCCTTGGCCATCGCCAGCTCGGACTCCATATCGGCCTTGACCTCGACTTTGGCCAGCTCGATCTCCTTCTTCGCGAGAAGGGTGACCTTTCCCATGATCTCGTTGATGAGCGTTCCCACCGATAGCGCCCTGGTTTCTGCACTCTCCGGCGTCATGTGAGCCTCCTGGGTTGACTCGTGCGTCTCGAGCCTGTCCGCGACGACCGTGGCCTCCAGCATCTGTTTCTCGCCCCGCAGAGCGCGGTCGAGTTGCAGCGCCTGACGGTAGACGATCTGCCATTCTTTATAATCGACAGGCAGATTGCGGATCTCGCGGGTGATCTCGTCGAGGCGCGCCTCCAATGCGGCTGCCCCGACATGAGCCGCCGGGTTCTGGCGAAATACCGCCCACACGCTGCGAATCTGACGTTCGATGTCCTGGGCGCCCGGGTCGAACGTCTGATAGGCGGGGGCAGCGGTCAGAGCCTCCACCAGGAGTCCATGCGCCCATGCCGTGTCCTGCGCGGACCCCCGCATGGCGAGACCGTTGGCGTAGAGCACTACCTCGAGCCGAGGCCCCCGCAGGCAGGCGAGGCGCTCGGGAACATAGTCGCGAAAGCTGGGACCGCCGAACGTGAACAAGATCTTCGAGGGCGCGGTCACCCACCATGGGGGCTCGACGGCGTGGACTTCGAACCCGTGCCTCGTCAAGGTGACCGCCACTTCCTTGGCCACGAGCTCGTAGCCCCGCGCATCCGTGACCAGCGGCACCTGCACGTCGACCTGACGACGGACAATGGCCAGCAGCCGCCGCACGGGGGTCGTGACGAAGACGATGAAGAACGAGGCGGCTATCGCGAGCGTGATCGGAATTCCCCCGAGCAGCCGCACGCCTTTGGATCGGCTCAGCGGCGAGTGAGGGATCGGGGTCATCCGGACTGGGTCCAATCCGCCAGGCAATCGGGTGGCGGGCGCCGTCCCAGGAATCGTCGGCGGGACGCCCCGGGCCCGAGCGGCCAGCGCGATCCCGAGCGCGAAGGGGACGGCAAGGGCCAAGAGGACCCAGACCAGGCGAATCGACCAGGTAGGAATCCGTGAGGGAAGGGGGACGAAGGCAAGGACCAGCGCGGCGAGCCGCGGCCACACGATGCCCAGCAGGAGGATCGGCCAAGCCGCAGCAGCGCCGACCAGGCCCGAAAGCCACGCCTTTTCGCGGCTAGTGGTCTGGCCGAAGAGCGCCACCACCGCCCACCCGAAGAGCGACGACAGGATGCTCCCGAGCGAGCGGCTGATGAGGGCCAGGATCGCCTGGACGATGGCCATTGGCTACCTGAGCGTCGGTCAAGACCCGTCGTACTCGCGTCGTCGATCGCGGCGCGCAGGGCTCCCCACCCCCTGCGCGCCGTTCCGCTCCAGCCTGGCCCTCGATACGCGAGAGCGATGCTTCACGTGGCGGCGAGCCCTAACGAGGCAGCGGCGGTGGCGGCGGCGGGGCCATGCCCCCACTGCCACTGGGAATCCACACCCAGTAGTACG
>QHSC01000353.1 GCA_003220345.1 Candidatus Rokuibacteriota bacterium
ATTTCCGAACGCCACGCTCTGGGGCTGGAACAAGGAGAACGCGGTGCATGTCACGACGCCAATTTTGATCCTGTCAGGACTCTTGGACACACAAGTGCTAACGGCTTGGGAGCAACAACTCTACGACGAGGTGGCGAGCACGAAGAAGGTACTCATCAAGATGGCCTGCGCGTCTCACTTCGCCCTGTTGGAAGGCTCGACGCTCTGGGCCGGACCGCACACGATAGTTCAGAGCGCCACAGCGGATTGGGTTATCGGTGAGTCGTTCAATGGTGCCTCGCATGGCATCTTCAACGTGTCCATGACGGGTGCGATCTCCCCCGAGTGACACGCGGGTCTCCCGCCCCGCCCGTTGCCGCGCCACGCTCGTGGCGACGGCCTCGGAACGCATTCGGCGATCGCTACGGCGCCCGCTCGGGCTCGCGCAGGGCTGCTGCTCGTCGATCGATGAGGTCGAGAAAGACCGCCATGCTCAGCTGGCGTCGAGTTGACATCGACAGGCCGCGCAGCGAGAATGTCGGCCACATGAAGGAGATCAGCGCTCCGACCGCGACCCTGCTTCTGACCTAGGCGCGCGCCTCCGCGGCGCGCGCGCAACGCCTCTCCCGTAGCTTGGAGGGGCGTTTTTGTTTCGAGCGAAAGGAGGCTCCCGTGGCTCGCAAGGCAGGCCGCGCCGAGCCGGCCCGGTACGACCATGGTGAGGTGGAACCGCGCTGGCAGCGTTTCTGGCACGAGCATGCGACGTTCCGGGCGGTACGTCGCCCGGGCCGAGAGAAGCGGTATGTCCTTGACATGTTCCCGTACCCCTCGGCGGCCGGACTCCACGTCGGCCACCCCGAGGGGTACACAGCGACCGACATCGTCTGCCGGCACCTCCGGATGCGCGGCTACGACGTGCTGCACCCGATGGGCTGGGACGCGTTCGGGCTACCGGCCGAGCAGCACGCCATCCGCACGAGCACGCACCCGACCGCGACGACGCGCGAGAATGTCGCCACGTTCAAGCGTCAGTTGAAGATGTTGGGCTTCAGCTACGACTGGGCGCGCGAGATCGACACGACGGACCCTCAGTACCTCCGCTGGACGCAGTGGATCTTCCTCAAGCTGTTCGAGCGCGGGCTCGCGTACCAGGACGAAATCCCGGTCAACTGGTGTCCTGGGCTCGGGACGGTGCTGGCCAACGAGGAGGTCATCGACGGCAAGAGCGAGATCGGCGGCTACCCGGTCGTGCGCACCCCGCTCCGGCAGTGGATGCTGCGCATCACCGCCTACGCCGACCGGCTGGCCGAGGACCTGAAGCTGGTCGACTGGCCGGGCGGTACGCTGACCGCGCAGCGGCGCTGGATCGGACGCTCTGAGGGTGCCGACGTCCACTTCGCCGTGGCCGACCACGCGGACGCCGACATCGGGGTGTTCACCACGCGTCCAGACACGCTCATGGGAGTCACCTATGTTGTGCTGGCGCCGGAGCACACGCTCGTCTCGAAGGTCACGACCTCGGAGCATCGGGACGAGGTGCGCGCGTATGTCGAGGCGGCCGCGCGCAAGAGCGATCTGGACCGCATCGCCGGTACTCCGCAGAAGACGGGCGTGCCCACGGGCGCCTTCGCGCTGCACCCCATCACGGGTGTCCGCGTGCCAATCTGGGTCGCCGACTATGTCGTCGGCAGCTACGGGACGGGCGCGGTGATGGCTGTGCCTGCGCACGACCAGCGCGACTTCGCCTTCGCCAAGACGTTCGACTTGCCCATCGTCGAGGTGGTGAGCCCGGACGGTATGCCGCGTGCGCCGCTCGAAGCGGCCTACGGGGACGACGGCATCAACCTTCACAGCGGCGAGTTCGACGGGCTGACAACGGTTGAGTGCAAGCGCGCGGTCGTCGAGACGCTGCAGAAGTTGGGGCGCGGCGCGCGGACGGTGACGTACCGGTTGCGCGACTGGATCTTCTCGCGGCAGCGCTACTGGGGTGAGCCCATCCCCATCTATTTCCCCGTCGAGCTGGCCGAGCCTTTCGCCGATCCGAGGCGGGGTGACCCTCACCGGATCCGCTACGATCAGCCCATCGCCGTCGACGAGTCCCAGCTCCCGCTCGAGCTGCCCGAGCTCGGAGACTTTCGCCCCGGCGAGGATCCGGCCGGGCCGCTCGCGCGCGCGGTGGCGTGGCGCTTCTTCCAGAGGGGCGGTCACTGGTACGCGCGCGAGACCAACACCATGCCGCAGTGGGCCGGCTCGTGCTGGTACTACCTCCGTTTTCTCGATCCCGAGAACCACCGCGAGCCCTGGTCACGCGCGGCCTACGACGCGTGGATGCCGGTGGACCTATACGTCGGCGGCTCCGAGCACGCCGTGCTGCACCTGCTCTATGCGCGCTTCTGGCACAAGGTGCTCTTCGATCTGGGGATGGTGCAACACGCCGAGCCGTTCACGAAGGTGGTGCACCAGGGGACGATTCTGGGGGACGACAGCGAGAAAATGAGCAAGTCGCGCGGCAACGTCATCAACCCCGATGACATTGTCCGCGCGCACGGGGCCGACGTGCTCCGCCTCTATGAGATGTTCATGGGCCCACTGGAAGCGGTCAAGCCCTGGCAGTCGTCCCAGATCCAGGGTGTGAGACGCTTCCGGGACCGGCTGTACGCGACGGGGATACGGCCGCTGGGCGACGCCATCGACGAGTCCACACGCCGCCTGCTGCACCAGACCGCCAAGAGAGTTACGCGCGACATCGAGGCGTTGCGCTTCAACACCGCCATCAGCGGCATGATGGAACTGCTCAACCACCTGAGCGATCTGCCCGACCCCCTGCCGCGCGAGGCGGTGAGGACGCTGATCCTGCTCGTCGCGCCGTTCGCCCCGCATGTCGCCGAGGAGCTATGGCAGACGGGCGGGCACGACGTGGAGCGCACGGGCACGCTCGCCCATCGGGCCTGGCCCACCTGGGACGAGGCGCTCTGCCAGGAGGACACCGTCGAGATCGCCGTCCAGGTGAACGGCCGAGTCCGCGGACGCGTGGTGCTGTCGCACGCGGCCTCCGCGGAGGCGGCGCGCACGGCAGCTCTCAGCGCCGACGGGGTCGCTTCGCACGTGGCGGGCCGGCCAATCAGAAAGTTCGTATACGTGCCGGGCAAGATCGTCAACGTCGTCGTAGGCTAGCCGCGCGGACGAGCCGGGCGGACGGGCCGCGCACGGCGTTACTTGAACCCGACGGGCCCGTCGGCCGGCAAGTAGCACAGACCTCGGATCTGAACCGACCGTTCCAGACAAATGCGCAGGCGGGAGACTGAAAGTCGCGTTTGATTCCCTTACCGGCACCGAGATCCGGGACTGAAACGCGACTTTCAGTCCCCCAGACCGAGTACGCAAGTCGCCCGGAACCACTGGTTCAAATCACGGGACTGCAATCACCGAAATCGACTCGGCTGACCTTCGAGGTAGATGTTGTCTGAATCGGTGAGCCATCTCATCTGTGCGCGTCGTCGATCGTCGGTTGGCTCACTGACAGGTGTTCCGGGGTGCGCGACCTGAACATGCTCAGGGACACCGTCCAGGCTTTCGGGTGCCCCGCTGGACTCAGCGTCTCCATCGCGTGGGTCTACGTCACGATTGACAGCGCTTTCCGAAACTTCTCCAGAGTGACCGGCTTGTCGATGACGAAGTCGACCCCGGGCGGCCTGTTGGTGCCCGTCTCCGTCTCGCCACCGAAGCCTGTCAGCATGATGATCACGGGTTTCCTGGGAGCTAGTCGCGTGATCGTCGACGCGAGCTCGAGACCGCTCATCTCGGGCATCGCCCAGTCCGTTACGACCACGTCGAACCACCCCGCCTGAAACTTCTGGAGACCCTCTCGGCCGTTGGTCGCGGTCTCCACGGCGTGTCCGTCACCCCTCAGACAGTCGACCACAACCTCGAGCGGCACCGGCTCGTCTTCGACGAACAGTATCCGAAGTGGGCGAGTTGCCGCGCTTGCGCCCGGTCCAGACCCCGGTGCATCCTCCCCGGACCCGACCGGCAGTCGGAGTTGGAATGTCGTGCCTTTCCCCAGCTCGCTCTCGATCTCGATCGACCCGCCGTGGCGTTGGAGAATCCCGTATGCCATCGCCAATCCCAGCCCCGTGCCGCGCTCCCCCTTGGTCGTGAAGAATGGCTCGAGACATCGCCGGCGGACGTCCTCCGCCATTCCGGAGCCGGTGTCGCGGACTTCGACGAGCACCGTGCCATGCGTGTCGTCCACGCCCGTCCCGATCATTAGCCGACCCCCGTGCGGCATCGCATCCACGGCGTTGAAGATCAGGTTAATCAGGACGTCCCGCAGCTCGGCCTCATTGCCGCGGACGAGCGGGATCTCCGTCAGCCTCGTCTCCACCTCGATCTTGCTCCCGTCGGCTCGGGCCTGCGTCCGCCACTTCGGCTCGGTGAGCGACACTGCCATCGTGGCTACGTCGTTTAGGTTCACGGGCTTGAAGACCTCGACGTGGTTCCGCTGGCGATAGAATTCCCGCATACGCCGCACCAGCTGCGAAGCGTCCTCGCCGGACTTGCAAATCAGCCCCAGATACCGCCGCACCTTTTC
>QHSC01000063.1 GCA_003220345.1 Candidatus Rokuibacteriota bacterium
CGTCAAGGCGCTGACCGGCACCGATACCGACCGGCTGCCCGAGGAGAAGGCGCGAGGCATAACGATCGACCTCGGCTTCGCCTTCCTCGAAGAGCCGGACGGCCTCACCATCGAGATCGTGGACGTACCGGGCCACGAGCGGTTCGTCAAGAACATGCTGGCGGGGGTGGGCGGCATCGATCTCGCGCTCCTCGTCATCGCGGCCGACGAGGGCGTGATGCCCCAGACGCGCGAGCACCTCGCCATCTGTCAGCTCCTGCGCATCAAGGCGGGCATGGTCGCCCTCACCAAGACGGATCTCGTCGAGCCCGACTGGATCGAGCTGGTCAAGGACGACGTCACGCGACTCCTCGCGGACACCTTCTTCGCGGGCTGCCCCATCGTGCCCATCTCCGTCAAGACGGGGCAGGGGCTGCCCGAGCTGCGGCGGACGCTCGCCGAGCTCGCGGCCCGCGTTCCCGAGCGGGGCACCGATCAGACGGCGCGGCTGCCCATCGACCGCGTCTTCACCGTGAAGGGCTTCGGCACCGTGGTCACGGGCACCCTCATGGCGGGACGTCTCGGCGCGGACGACCGGACGGAAGTCTTCCCCCGCGGCCTTCAGGCCAAGGTCCGCGGGCTCCAGGTGCATGGCCGGCCCGTCGAGGCGGCGCAGGCGGGTCAGCGCACCGCGGTCAACCTCCAGGGCGTGGAGCGCGCGTCTCTCGAGCGGGGTGACGTCGTGGCGCCGCCCGGAGCGCTCCTCCCCACGCTCCTCGTCGATGCTTCGCTCGAGCTCCTCGCCGACGCGCCGCGGCCGCTCAAGACGCGCGATCGGGTGCGCTTTCACGTGGGCACCCAGGAAGTGATGGCGCGGGTGCTGCTCGTGGGCCCGCAGGTGATCGAGCCGGGCAGCGTCGCCTACGGCCGCTTCCGACTCGAGGCGCGCGTCTGCGCGCTGCCCGGCGATCGCTACGTCATCCGCTCGTACTCGCCCATCGTCACCATCGGCGGCGGCACCGTGCTGGACATCTCGCCGCCGCGCTTCAAGCGAAAAGGCGACGCCCTCCTGGAGCACCTGCGCCTGCTGGAGCGGGGCACCGCCGCCCAGGTCGTCGAGGAGCACCTCCGCCAGGCCGGCGCGGCCGGCCTGCGCGCGGCCGATCTCCGAGCCCGCACGCCCTTCGGCCCCGAGCGGCTGCGCGTGCTCCTCGAGGAGCTTTCGCGCGGGCAGGCGATCACGCCCGTGGATCGCGAGTGGTACGTGCACCGCGAGGCGAGCCAGCGGCTGCGCGAGCAGACATTGTCACTCCTCCAGGCCTTTCATGCCCAGAACCCTCTGCGTGGCGGGATCTCGCGGGAGGAGCTCCGGAGCCGCGCCGGGCACGCGCAGGAGAAGGTCTTCACCCAGCTCGTGTCCACCCTCGAGGCCGAGGGCCTCGTGCGGAGCGAGCGTGACCAGATGCGGCTCGCCTCTCACGAGATCCGCCTCACCCCCGACCAGCAGCGCGTGGTCGACGGCCTCGAGGCCGATTTTCGCCGGGCGGGGGCCGCCCCCCCGAGCCCCGAGGAAGCCCTGGGCCGGCTCGGGGTCAAGGGCACCGAGAAGCACCAGCTCTTCCAGCTCCTGATCGCCGACCGGCGCCTGGTGCGCGTCAAGGAGTCGATCTTCTTCCACTCGGCGGCTCTCCAGGAGATCCAGGACAAGCTGGTGGCCCATCTCCACCTCAAGAAGGACATCGGTCCGGGCGACGTGAAGGATCTCCTGGGCATCAGCCGCAAGTACGCCATTCCCCTCATGGAGTACTTCGACGCCCAGCGCGTGACCGTCCGCCAGGGCGAGCGTCGCGTCCTCCGCACCCCCTGACGACCCCGGGCCACCGCAGGCGGCTCAAAAAGGTCCAGATGCGAGGCGTCGCCCGAAGGCTGCGTGCGAGGCGTACTCTCTGTACGTTGAGCACGCAGTCGAGGGCGACAACGAAGCAGATGGGCCTTTTTCAGCCGCCTGCGTTGACAAGGCGGGGTCGGGCGCGTAGGGTAAGGGCGCTCTAGCAAAGGAAAGGAGCCGCGCCATGTTTGGGTTGGGAATGCAGGAGCTGCTGGTCATTCTCGTGATCATCCTGGTCCTCTTCGGGGCCAATAAGCTGCCCGGACTCGCCCGTTCCCTCGGATCGAGCGTGAAGGAGTTCAAGAAGGGCGTGACGGACCCGGTGGACGAGACCCCGTCCACAGCGAAGAAGGACGAAGACAAGAAGGTCTGATCGCACCGCTGCCCCTCGACTCAGACACCGCCGCGCGATTGCTCGTGTCCTCCGATCGGAGTGCCGTCGGCATCGACCTCGGCGGGAGCAAGCTGCGCGGCGGTCTCCTCAGCGGGGAGGGCGAGCTTCTCGGCCGCCTCGAAGTGCAGACCGAGGCCTGGAAGGGCGCGTCCGGTGTCCTCGCCAATCTCAAGCGCGTCATCAGCCGGCTGCTCGACTCTACCGACCCCGCGCGGGTGGCCGGCATCGGGATCGCCGCCGCCGGGCAGATTCATCCCGTGACCCAGGCCGTCGTCTTCGCGCCCAATCTCCAGTGGGACGATGTCCCCCTTCGTGACGAGATCGAATCCGCGTTCGGTCTGCCCACCTACGTGGAGAACGACGTGCGCGCGGCGGCCTGGGGCGAGTACCGATTCGGGGTGGGGCGGGGAACCAAGAGCCTCATCGCCGTCTTCGTCGGCACGGGAGTCGGCTCGGGCGCGGTGATGGACGGCCTGCTCCTCAAGGGCGCGAGCAATGCCGCGGGCGAGCTCGGTCACACCCAGATCGTCCCGGACGGCATACCCTGTGTGTGCGGTCAGCGCGGCTGCGTCGAGGCCTATGCCTCGGGCCAGGGATTCATGCGGCGTGTGGAGACGGCGCTCGTCGACGGCACGGCGACCAGTCTCAAGGACGACACGGGCGGCGACGCCAGGCGGGCGACGGCCGCCCTCGTGGCCCGCGCCGCCGCGGCGGGAGACGAGTTCGCGCGCCGGATCTGGGACGACGCCGAGCGGTATCTGGGATCGGCCATCGCCAACTACGTCACTCTTCTCAATCCCGAGCTGCTCGTCCTGGGCGGGGGGATCATGACCGCGGTGCCCGCGCTCATCGGAGCCATCGAGCGTCAGGTGCGCGCGCACGCGACCCTCATGTCGCGCGATCTCCGCATCGCCCGCGCCTCGCTCGGCGACTCCTCGGCCATCTTCGGAGCGGCGGATCGCGTCTGGGGGCGCGCGTGAGCCCGGCCCGGACATGGGCCGAAGGCGCCCGCGCTCACCTCCTGAGGCACGGAGACACGTGGATCGCCGGCGGGCTCGCCGCGCTCACCCTCGTCTCTCGCTGGCCGTACCGGGCGCGCATGCTCTACAACTGGGACGCCGTGCAGTTCGCGCTCGCCCTCCGGGAGTTCGACGTCGCCAAGCACCAGCCCCACCCTCCCGGGTACCTGCTCTATGTCGCCCTCGGCCGCCTCCTCAACGCCTCGCTCGGCGATCCCAACATGGCCTACGTCACCCTGGCCATGCTCTTCAGCGCAGCCACGACGTTCATGGTGTACTGGCTCGCTCGCGCGCTCTACGATCGGGTGACGGCCGCCGCCGCCGCCGCGCTCCTTGCGGTGAGCCCGCTCTTCTGGTTCTACGGGTCCGTCGGTCTCACGTATGCGGGGGAAGCCTTCGGCGCCGTGCTCGTCGCCTGGTTCACCTGGGGCGCCCTTCGAGGGGACACGCGTCAGCTCTACGCGGGCGCCCTCGCCCTCGGCCTCGTGGGCGGGATCCGCCAGTCCGTGCTCGTCTTGCTCTTCCCCCTGTGGCTCGCCTGCGCGATCAATTCAGACCTCGTCTCGCGCCTGCCGATGGCCGCCGCTCAACTCGAACAGCGGGGCATTCGCCGGCTCGGGAGGATCGGGCGGGGGCTGCTCGTCATGGGTGGCGCCGTGCTGACCTGGCTCCTGCCCATGCTCTGGCTGACGGGAGGACTCGAGGCCTACTTGCGCGCCTCGAGCCAGCTCTACGGCTCCGTGGTTCTCCCCACCTCGGTGCTGGGCGGCTCGCTGGATGTCACCCTCGCGCAGGCTCGCTATGTCCTGGCTTCGGTGGTGATCGGCCTCGGCCCTCTGGCCCTGGCGGCCGCGGCCCTGCCCCTCTACCTGCGCCGAGCAGGCTGGGGACGCCCGGAATGGTTCCTCGCCGTCTGGGTCGCTCCGCCCGCAGTGTTCTACACGCTCGTGCACTTCGGTCAGGCCGGCTACGTGCTGACGTTTCTCCCCGCGCTCGTGATCCTCCTGAGCCGCGTGCTCGTCGAGGCGGTGGCCGCGGGCTCGGAGCGGCTCCGCCGGCCCAACTGGCGCTGGGGGTTGACGGCGGCCGCCCTCGTCCCGCTCTGCGTCGTCAGCACGGGCTTCTTCGTGAGCGCGCGCCCCGTGCCGCGCGAGTTCAACAACCGCACGGGCGACGCGTGGGTCTGGCGCGCGAAGGACGAGGCCCACGACTGGATCATGAGTCGCACGGCGGCGGCCCTGCGCGAGCACGAAGCGGTCATCCGGACCTACGTCGACACCATCCGCGCCGTCTACGATCCCTCGGACACCGCGCTCGTCACGGAGCTCGGCAACCGGCGCTCCTACCCGTGGCTCCGCCACGCGATGTTCTACATGCCGGAGTACGCGATCTACCAGCTGCAGGTCGGCGAGCCGCCGCGCGGCTTCTACGCGCCCCAGTCGTCGGCGACCATGATCCTGTCCCTCAGCTCGACCATCGAGGTGCCACGGCGCGTCCGACAGCTCGTGTGGTTCGTGGACCACTGGGACCCGGAAGAGCCGCGCCCGCCGGGACTCCTGGAAGTGCAGCTGCCCTATGGCCGATACCTCTATGTCTTGCCGCTCGGCCGGGGGCGCGTGGAGTACGCGGGCTACAGCTTCGTTCGCCCCGCCCGTTGAAGGGCCGCGCGGCCGCCGGGCTGATCCTGGCGGGGCTCGCCGCCGCCCTCGGCCTCTATCTTCTCCGCGAGCGTCAGATCGCGGGACCCCTGGGCGCCTCTGGCTTTCCCCTCGACGACTCGTGGATCCATCTCCAGTTCGCGCGCAATCTCGCCGAGGGACGGGGCTTCACTTACAACCTCGGCGTCTCCGTTCCGGGCTCGACGGCGCCCCTCTGGACCCTCCTCCTCGCTGGGCTCTTCGCGATCGCGGGCGCTCACCTCGCGTGGGTCAAGGTCGCGGGCGTGGCCGCCGCGGTGGGCAGCGCATGGATGGCCCGTCGGCTCGCCATGCAGTGGACGGGCGAGCCCCTCCTGGGGCTTGGCGCCGGGCTCGCGACGGCGTTGAGCGCGCCGATGGCGTGGGGAGCGCTCTCCGGGATGGAGGTGACGCTGGCCGCCCTCCTCGTCACGGGAGCGCTCTGCGCTCATGCCTCGGGCCGCGTCACGCTCGCCGGGCTCCTCATCGGCGCGGCCGCGCTCGCTCGCCCGGAGTCGGTGCTGCTCGTGCCCTTGCTCTGGCTCGGCGGCCCGCTGACCCTGAAGCGGAGCCTCGCCTCTCTCGGCATTCCCGTCGCCGTGCTTTCGCCCTGGATCGCGTTCAATCTCTGGACGGCGGGGACGCCGCTTCCCGCGACCGCCGCCGCCAAGATCGAGGGCGGGCTCGTCGGTCTGCTCGCGGGCACCCGGGAGCCGGTGGCCGAGACCCTGTTCGGGCGGCCCTGGCGATTCGAGGCGGAGTGGGCGGCCTGGCTCGTGTCGGTCGATGTCCTCCTGCCCATCCTCATCCTTCCCGGCCTCTGGATGCTCTGGCGCCGCCATGGCCGATCTGCCCTCCTTCCTGCCTCGATCCTCCTGCTTCATCCCCTGGGCATGGCGCTCCTCGCGCCCTATCGCGGCCCCGCCTTTCAGGAGGGACGCTATTCGATTCAACTCCTCCCACTCGCGATCTGCGTCGCTGTCACGGCCTTGTCTCCTTCGGATCAGGGGTGGTTACGGCGGGCAATAGTCGTCTTGTTCCTCGCGGCATCAGTCGTGCCGCTGTGGTCGGGGGCCGGGCGCTACGCGTGGGCCGTGCAGAACATCGACGCGATGCAGGTCCATCTCGGCCACTGGGTCAGCGAGCACACGCCCCCCGGCGCGCGGCTGGCTCTCAACGATGTCGGCGCCATCGTGTACCTGGGACGGCGAGAAGCCGTGGACGTGATGGGACTGGTCACGCCCGCCATCATTCCCTACCGTCGGGAAGGGGAGAAGGGCGTGCTCAGGTATCTCGAGCGCGCGTGCCCCGACTACCTGATCATCTTCCCGGCGTGGTTCCCGGAGCTGGCCTCTCGCGGAGACCGCTTCACGCCCGTCTATCGCGTGCGGCTCGAGCGCAACACCGTGGCGGGGGCGGACGAGATGGTGGTCTACGAGACGGCCTGGAATCGCTGGAGCCGGGCGCCCCGCCCCTGTCCTGAACGCCCCTGAAAATGAGGCCGCCACGCTATAATCGGCTCGTGATGAGCTTGAGCAAGACGCTCGGCCTCCTGGTCGCCCTCGCGGCGGCGCTTCTGTGCTGGGGGAGCCCTGCATGGGCGCAGATGTACCGGTGGACGGACGACCAGGGTGCCGCCCACTATTCCCAGGGTCTCGACAGCGTCCCGGAGCGCCACCGCTCGCGGGCCCAGCTCCTGGCATATCCGGAGCTCCCCGCGACCGCTCCGACCGCGACGTCGGTTTCGCCCGAGGCGAGCAAGGCCACCCGCATCTCCTTCACCCCCGGCAAGCCCATCATGGTCACGGCCAGGGTCAACGGCAGCGGATCGATCCAGCTCATGCTCGACACGGGCGCGTCGGTGACCGTGATCAATCCGCGCGTCCTCGCCGGGCTGGGCATCGGCGTGCAGGACAGCCTGCGCGGCTCCGTCAAGGGCGCCACCGGCACCGCCAATGTCCTCTTCGTTCCCGTGCAGAGCATCGAGGTGGGCGCCGCGCGCTCGGGCCCTCTGCGCGTGGCCGCCCACGACATCGAGTTTGGCAACGGCGACGGGCTACTCGGTCGCGATTTCCTCGATCAGTTCACCGTCAACATCGACTCGACGGCCGGCGTCGTCACCCTCTCGCCCCGGTAGAGCGCCGTGCCCACGACGCGGCGGCCGGCCCGCTTGATCCTCGCCGCCCTCGCCCTCACCTTCATGCTGGCATCAGCTGTCTCCGCGCAGCTCTATCGATGGACCGACGCGCAGGGAGAGACACACTTCGGGCAGGGACCGGAGAGCGTGCCCGAGCGTTACCGCGACCGGAGCAGCGCCATCGGAGCCGTGGACGTCCCGGCTCCGCCCTCGGGACCGGCCCTCGCGGAGGTCGTGGGGGGAGTGACGCGGATCGCGTTCACACCTGGCCGTCCCATCATGGTGACGGTCCGGATCAATGGCCGGGGATTGGCGCAGCTGATGCTGGATACGGGCGCGGACGCGACCATGGTCAGTCCCACCGCGCTGATGGGTCTCGGGGTCAGCTATCGCGACGCCCCGAGGATCCAGCTCCAGGGCGTCACGGGCTCGTCATCCGCCTATGCGGTCATCCTGGAGAGCCTCGAAGTGGGCGGGGCGCGTGTGGGTCCGCTGCGCGTCGTCTCCTACGAGTCGGAGACGCGCCGCCCGGGCTCTCAGGGACTCCTTGGGCGAGACTTCCTGAATCACTTCCGCGTCACCATCGACAATGCCCGCGGCATCGTCGAGCTTTCTCCCCGCTAGTTCGAAAACGCTCGCCTGCCTAGCGGGGCCTAAAGCTCGTCAGGTCTACCTGGGCCGCGTGCGCCCGGATCACGCCGCCGTCTTCGTTGTGGCACGGATCGGCCTTGCCCGTGTGCCCCTTCACCCCGGCCAGCGCGTGACACATCTCGTGGGCGAAGACCTCGTAGAGCCACTCCGGCATGCCTTCCGTCCGCGGCAGGATGATGGTGGCGCCCGTGGGGCCGGAGATGGTGCAGGCGGCTCCGAACGGCTGGCAGCCACCCTTGACGACGATCACGGAAGAGAGATACGACTGCGGCGCGATCTGCCCCTTCTGAAAGACCAGAGGCTGACCGACGGACTGGGCGCTCGGTCCGGCCGAGGCGCAACCAGAGAAGACCAGCAATCCCACGAAGAGAAAGAGTCCCCAGGTGGCCCGGGTGCTCTGCATTGGCTTCACGTTTTCACGGTTCATGATGTCCCCCTCACAGGGGACAGTCGGCGTGTCGGAGAGAACCCCTGAATGCGCGCCAGGAAAGAGATCGAGAGGCCCACGTCGGCGAATTTCGTGACGCCAGGAAAGACGTCGGATCGCAATGTCGGCGGATCTCGTGCCGCCACGAAAGCTACCAAGACGTCGCCGTCGGCAGGATTTTGGGCGGGTAGGCGGGCGCGTTCCTTGCCCTAAACGCCTATCGGTGTTACGTTTTGACCTCAATGGACTACAAGGACACCCTGAACCTTCCAAAGACGTCTTTTCCCATGAAGGCCAACCTGCCCAAGCTCGAGCCAGACATGCTCAAGCGGTGGCAGGAGATGGACATCTACGGGCGCCTGCGCAAGGCGTCGGCGTCCCGGCCGCTGTGGATCCTCCATGACGGCCCGCCCTATGCCAATGGCCACATTCACATGGGCACCCTGCTCAACAAGGTGCTCAAGGACTTCGTGGTCAAGTCGCGCAGCATGCTGGGGCACAACTCACCGTACGTGCCCGGGTGGGACTGCCACGGACTGCCCATCGAGCACCAGGTGGACGTGGAGCTCGGCCTCGACACGGCGAGCGTGGACGTGCGCCGGGCCATGGATCCCATCGAGAAGCGGCGGCGCTGTCGCGAGTACGCCGCCAAGTTCATCGACATCCAGCGCGGGGAGTTCAAGCGCCTGGGTATCTTCGGCGACTGGAACGATCCGTACCTGACCATGGCCCCGGCCTATCAGGCGACCATCGCCCGGGAGTTCGGACGGTTTGTCGGGCGCGGTCTCGTGCACAAGGGCCTCAAGCCCGTGCACTGGTGCATGCACTGCAAGACGGCGCTCGCCCAGGCCGAGGTCGAGTACGAGGAGCAGACCACGCCGTCCGTCTACGTCAAGTTCCCGCTCGTCTCCCCGTCGCCTGAGCTCAAGCGGGCGCTCGGAAGCCGGCGCGCGTCTCTCGTCATCTGGACCACGACGCCGTGGACGCTGCCCGCCAACCTGGCCATCGCCGTCCATCCGGGAGCGACCTACACCGCGCTGGAGGTGGATGGTGAGGTCCTCGTGGTGGCGCGCCCGCTCGCCGAGGCCTTCGCGGCGCTCCCGGGTCTCGAGGGACGGACACGCGAGACGGACCTCGCCGTCTCCGGCGAAGCGCTCGCGGGCTCAGTGGCGCGGCACCCGTGGATCGATCGCGAGGCGCCAGTGCTCACGGCCGACTTCGTGGCCATGGACGCGGGCACGGGCCTCGTTCACATCGCCCCCGGCCACGGCGAGGAGGACTACGAGCTCGGGCGGGCGGCCGGACTGAAGATCTACAACCCCGTGGACGACGATGGGCGCTTCCTGCCCGAGGTGACAGGCTTCGGGGGCATGACGGTGTGGGAGGCCAACCCGAAGATCGTCGAACGCCTGCGCGCCGAGGGCGCCCTCGTGAGCCAGGTGCCGCTCGTCCACACCTATCCCCATTGCTGGCGCTGCAAGAATCCGACTTTGTTCCGGGCGACGGAGCAATGGTTCATCGCGCTGGATCTCGCCACGCAGCAGAAGCCCTCGCTCCGGCAGGGCGCCCTCGAAGCCATCCAGAACCACGTGCGCTGGATCCCGGAATGGGGCCAGGAGCGTATTTACAACATGGTCGCGCATCGACCGGAGTGGGTGATCTCGCGCCAGCGGGTGTGGGGTGTGCCCATCGTCGCCTTCTATTGCGCGGCGTGCGACACGTTGCTCCTCGACCAGGGCGTGGTGGAGCACGTGGCCGGGATCATGGAAGCAGGCACGGGCGCCGACGAGTGGTACTCGAGAGATGCCAAGGAGCTCGTGCCTCCGGGAGCGTCCTGTCCGAAGTGTGGGAGTAGCGAATTTCGCAAGGAGAGCGACATCCTCGACGTCTGGTTCGACTCGGGCTGCAGTCATGCCGCCGTCCTCGAAAAGCGACCGGAGCTCAGGTGGCCGGCCGAGATGTACCTCGAGGGCTCGGACCAGCACCGCGGGTGGTTCCATTCCTCGTTGCTCGAGGCGGTGGGCACCCGCGACCGTGCCCCGTACAGCTCCGTGCTCACGCATGGATTCGTGGTGGACGGTGGCGGACGGAAGATGTCGAAGTCTCAGGACAACAACATCGCCCCCGACGAGCTCCTTCCGAAGTTCGGAGCCGATGTCCTGCGCCTGTGGGTGGCCGCCGAGGACTATGCGGAGGACATCCGCCTCTCCGACGAGATCCTCAACCGGCTCGCCGATGCCTACCGGCGCATCCGGAACACGTGCCGGTTCCTCCTCGGCACCCTCGCCGACTTCGATCCCGAGCGCGACCGGATCGCCTATGACCGCATGGAGGAGCTCGATCGCTGGGCCCTCCTGCGCCTGGGCGAGCTCATCGCGCGCGCGCGCCGAGCCTACGAGGAGTACCAGTTCCACGTGGTCTTCCACGCCACGCACAATTTCTGCGCGGTGGACCTCTCCGCCCTCTATCTCGACATCATCAAGGACCGGCTCTACGTCTCCGCCCCCGATGATCCGAAGCGGCGCGCCGCTCAGACGGTGTGCTTCGAGGTCCTCACGGCCCTCGCGCGATTCCTCGCCCCCATCCTGAGCTTCACCGCCGACGAGGTCTGGTCACACATCCCGGGCCGCGGCAAGCCCGAGAGCGTGCACCTGGTCACCTTTCCCGAGGAGCGCGGCGAGTGGATCAACGAGCGGTTGCGCGGGGAGTGGGAGCGCCTGCTCGAGGTGCGCGGCGAGGTCTCCCGCGCCCTGGAGGCCGCGCGCCAGCAGGGACGGATCGGCAAGGCGGTGGACGCGGTGGTCTTCCTCGTCTCCACTCCGGAGGAGGAATGGCGGCCGCTCCTCGAGGCCAAGGGCGACGGCCTCCTCGCCACCCTCTTCAACGTCTCCGCCGTGCGCTTCGGCGTCGCCCCGCCCGCGGAGGGCGGGACCCGCTACGAGGGCCAGGACATTCCCGGGTTCGTGCTCGAGGTCATCCCCGCCGCCGCGCTCGGCTGGAAGCGCTGCGAGCGCTGCTGGACCTGGAGTGAGGGTGTGGGCGCCGATCCCGCTCATCCCGCGCTCTGCGGGCGCTGCCTGCCGGTGGTGCGCGCTCGCGCATGAAGCTCGTCGCGGCCCTGGCGGGGATCGTCGTGATCCTCGACCAGGTGGTCAAGTGGCTCGCCCTCACCCGCCTGCCCTCCGGCGTCCCCGTCCCGGTCATCGACCGATTCTTCTCCTTGACCCTCATCATGAATCCCGGGCTGGCCTTCGGCATGCTCTCGGCCGTGCCGCCGACGTGGCGCTGGGTGGTGGCCGTCCTCTCCCTGGGCGCGCTGGGAGTGCTGGCGGCGCTCGCCGTCAAGCTGCTTCCCGACGGCGGGAAGCCGGCCGCCATCGCCATGGGACTGATCTTCGGCGGCGCGGCCGGCAATCTCATCGACAGGGCGCGCTTCGGCGCCGTCGTCGATTTTCTCGATTTCCACTGGCGCGGCTGGCACTGGCCCGCCTTCAATGTCGCCGACTCGGCCATCAGCGTGGGCGTGGCCCTCCTGGCCCTGCGCATGCTGATGACCTCGCCGCCGCGCGCATGACGAGCGTGGCCGCCCGGCGCGTGGCGGCCACGGTGGCAGGCGCCGAGGCGGGCCGGCGCCTCGACCTCTGGCTCGCCGAGCGGCTGCCCGACCTCTCGCGCACCCGCATCAAGGCCCTGGTGGATGCCGGCCGCATTCGCGTCGACGATGCGCCCGCCCTCAAGGCCTCGCGCCGACTCCGTTCCGGCGAGCGGGTCGAGGCCGAGATTCCGTCCCCGCCACCCGAGGAGATGGTCCCGGAGGCGATCCCCCTGGCCATCGTCTTCGAGGACGACGAGGTCCTCGTGGTGGACAAGCCCGCCGGCATCGTCACCCATCCGGGCGCGGGTGCGCGCACGGGCACGCTCGCCGCGGCGGCGCTCGCCCATGCGCCGGGCATCGCGGGGGTGGGCGGCCCGCGCCGGCCCGGCATCGTCCACCGGCTCGACAAGGGCACCTCGGGGCTGATCGCGCTGGCCAAGACCTCCCGGGCCTACGACTCGCTCACCGCGCAGCTCCAGCGACGCACCGTCTCGCGACGGTACCTCTGCCTCGCGCATGGCGCGATCCGCAAGGAGGAAGGCGTGATCGATGCGCCGATCGCCCGCGATCCGCGCTCGCGAGTGCGAATGGCGGTGGCGCGGGCGGGGACGGGCCGGCGGGCGGTCACGCGCTTTCGCGTGCTCGAGCGCTTCCGGGCCTTCACTTTCCTCGAATGCAGGCTCGAGACGGGCCGCACTCACCAGATCAGGGTGCACCTGGCATCGATCGGACACCCGCTCCTCGGGGACGAGACCTATGGAGGCCGTCGTGCGCGGTCGGACGAGGCGCTGCCAGAGGACCTGGTCAAGGGCCTGGGGGGTGTGGCCCTCCACGCCGCCGGGCTGTCGTTTCTTCACCCCGTCACAGGCGAGCCCGTGGAGCTCGCGTCTCCTCTACCCAACAGAATTGTCAGGGTCCTGTCTCATCTTCGTCCTCGCTGATCCTCGACATGCCTTGCGGCATGTCGACCATGCGCGATAAGGCCTCGCCAACCCGTTACTTCGGCCCACGGTGCCCTGTCTCCGGCCCTTGGCATGCGCCGTGCTAACCTAGGTTACGAACATGAAGGCGCTCACTGCAGTCATCCTCGCGGCCGGCGACTCGAAGCGCA
Organism: Candidatus Rokuibacteriota bacterium; assembly: GCA_003220345.1. Classification (GTDB taxonomy): domain Bacteria; phylum Methylomirabilota; class Methylomirabilia; order Rokubacteriales; family CSP1-6; genus AR37. Next base: position 12,878 of record QHSC01000063.1, read on the forward strand.
TGCGCTCCAAGCTGCCCAAGGCGCTCCACCGCGTGTCCGGTCGCCCGCTCGTCGACTATCCGGTGCGGCTGAGTCGCGCCCTCGGCGCTCGCGTGGTCCTCGTCATCGGGCACGGCGCTTCCGAGGTCCGGGCCGCGGTGGGAGACGCGAAGGATCTCGCCTACGTCGAGCAAAAGGAGCGCCTCGGCACCGGACACGCGGTGCTCCAGGCCCATGGCGCCTGCGGCGAGGGCGCGATCCTCGTCCTCCCGGGCGATCAGCCCCTCATGTCGCAGGACATGATCCAGGCGCTCGTCGAGCACCACGGAAAGACGGGCGCGGCGGCCACGCTCCTCACCGCCGAGCTGCCGGATGCCACGGGCTATGGTCGGGTGATCCGCGAGGGCGGTCGCCCCGTCGGTATCGTCGAGCACCGGGACGCCACGCCGGCGCAGCGGGACATCCACGAGATCGGCACGAGCGTCTACTGCTTCGACGCCAAGTCCCTGTGGCCGGCCCTCGGCCAGGTCGTGCCCCAGAACGAGCAGGGCGAATACTACCTGACCGACGTGATCGGCATCCTGGCCCGGAGCGGCGCCACCGTCGAAGCGGTGAAGGCGACGGATCCGCGGGAATGCCTGGGCATCAATGACCGGAGCCAGCTCGCGGAGGTCGCCTCGATCCTCAGGCGCCGCACCCTCGAGCGCCTCATGCGCGAGGGCGTGACCATCCTGGATCCGGCGGCGACCTACGTCGACGACACCGTAGGGGTCGGGGCCGACACGGTGATCTATCCCGGCGTCATCCTGGAAGGCGCGACCACCATCGGGGCCGAGTGCGTGGTCGCCACGGGCTGCCACGTGAGCGCCAGCCGTATCGGCGACCACGTCACCCTCAAGCCGTACTGCGTTCTTTCCGAGGCCATCGTCGAGGCGGAGGCGCAGCTCGGCCCCTTCTCTCCTATGTCGGCGACGCCACGGTCGGCCCCGAGGCCAATGTCGGGGCGGGGGCGATCACCTGCAACTATGACGGCGTGCACAAGCACGAGACCATCATCGGGGCAGGCGCCTTCGTGGGCACCAACTCGAGCCTCGTGGCTCCCGTCACCATCGGCGAGGGCGCCTACGTCGGGGCGGGCTCGGTGATCACGAAGGACGTGCCGCCGGGGGCGCTCGCCGTGGCAAGGGGCAAGCAAGCGATTCGCGAGGGCTGGGCCGCGCGCAAGCAGAAGGGCCCGAAGGGCAAGACGAGAGGGAAGGCCTGAGTCGTGTGCGGCATCGTCGGCTACATCGGCGACAAGGACGCGGTGGGGCTCATCGTGGACGGCCTCAAGCGTCTCGAATACCGCGGCTATGACTCGGCGGGCATCGCCGTGCTGGGCGCTTCGGGGCTCGAGGTGCGGCGCGCGGCCGGCCGCATCAAGGTGCTGGAGGGCCTCTTGCGCGAGCGGCCTCTCAAGGGCAGCATCGGCATCGGGCACACGCGCTGGGCGACGCATGGGCGGCCCACCGACGACAACGCTCATCCGCACACCGACGGCTCGGGCACGCTCGTGGTCGTCCACAACGGCATCATCGAGAACTACCTGCCCATCAAGGAGCGGCTGGCCGCGGAAGGGCACGTCTTCACCTCGGAGACCGATACCGAGGTGATCGCGCACCTCGTGGAGCGGCACCTTCAGGATACGCCGCGGCTCGACGAGGCCGTGCGCCGCGCCCTCCGCGAGCTCTCGGGCTCCTATGCGATCGGGGTGCTGTCGAAGCAGATGCCCGACCGGCTCGTGGCGGCCAAGCACGGCGCGGGCAGCGTGGTGATCGGGCTCGGGCAGGGGGAGACGATCCTCGCCTCCGACATTCCCGCCCTTCTCGCCCACACGCGCGACGTGGTCATCCTCGAAGACGGCGACGTGGCGGTGGTGACGCGTCACGGGGTCGAGATCACCGACCTGGCGGGGGCGCCCGTGTCGCGCACGCCCACGCGCATTCTCTGGGATCCCATCCTCGCCGAGAAGGGCGGCTACCGGCACTTCATGCTCAAGGAGATCTACGAGCAGCCGCGGGCGGCCGCCGACACGCTGCGGGGCCGCGTCTCGCCCGAGGGCGGCACCGTGGTCCTGCCCGACATCGGGCTCGATCCCGAGATCGTGGCGGGCCTGCGGCGCGTGGTCCTCGTCGCCTGCGGTACCTCGTACCACGCCGCCCTCGTGGGGCGCTTCCTGATCGAGCGGCTGGCCGGGATCTCGGCCGAGGTCGACCTCGGGTCGGAGTACCGCTACCGGGACTCGGTGCTCGGCCCCGAGACCCTCGTGGTCGCGCTTTCCCAGTCGGGGGAGACGGCGGACACCCTGGGCGCCGTGAAGGCGGCCCGCGACAAGGGCGCCCCCATCGTCGGCATCACCAACGTGGTCGGCTCGGCCCTCGCCCGCGAGTCCACGGGCCTGCTCTACACGCACGCGGGGCCGGAGATCGGCGTCGCCTCGTCCAAGACCTTCACGGCCACGCTCACCGCCTGCTACCTCCTCGCTCTATGGCTCGGCCGGCGCCGCGGGGCCATCCCCGCCGAGGATGGGCGCAAGCACATCCAGGGGCTCCTCGAGCTCCCGCGTCTCCTCGAGCGGGTTCTCGAGAGCGAGCCGGCCATCGCGGAGCTGGCGCGCGACCTCGCCGGCTACAAGAACTTTCTCTTCCTCGGGCGGGGCATCCACTACCCCATGGCGCTCGAGGGCGCCCTCAAGCTCAAGGAGCTCTCGTATCTGCACGCCGAGGGCTACCCCGCGGGAGAGATGAAGCACGGGCCCATCGCCCTCATCGACGATGGCATGCCTGTCGTCGCGCTCGCGCCGAGGGACGGCTCTTACGACCGGATGATGGGCACCATCGAGGAAGTGCGCGCGCGCGACGGGCGCGTCATCGCCCTCGCCCACGAGGGCGATCGGGAGATCGCGGCGCGCGTCTCGCGAGTGCTCGCCGTGCCCGTCTCCGCCGAGCTCCTCTCCCCCATCATCATGGCCGTGCCCCTTCAGCTCCTCGCCTACCACCTCGCGGTCCGTCTCGGCCGCGACGTCGATCAGCCGCGCAACCTGGCCAAGTCCGTCACCGTCGAGTAGCGTCTCGAACACTCCTCGAGCACTCGACCCTGGGCACTGGGTCAAGTTGCTCGCCAGATCAACTCAGCCCTCGCCTCGGGCAGGGCCCTCAGCTCGAACGGCCACGCCCGAGGGAGCCAGCAATGCGAGGCGTACGTGGGTGTACGTTGAGCGTTGCTGGCGACCGAGAACGTGGCATTTCGAGCTGAGCGCCGCGAGGCGAGAGCTGAATAGAATTGGTGAGCAAATTGGCCCAGTGCCCGGTGTGATATCGTTAGCTTCCATGCTGCGTGGCACCGTCGCTCCCGAGACCATCCTCGCCTCGCTCAATCCCGTCCAGCGTCAGGCCGTCCAGGCGACCAAGGGACCGGTGCTGGTCCTGGCCGGCGCGGGCAGCGGCAAGACGCGGGTGATCGCCCACCGCATCGCCTGGCTCCTCGGCGTCGAAGGCGTAGACCCGCGCCACGTGCTCGCCGTCACCTTCACGAACAAGGCGGCGGGCGAGATGCGCCGGCGCGTGGAGGATCTGGTCGTGCCCGCGGGGATCCGGACCCCGCTGATCGCGACCTTCCATTCCGCCTGCGTGCGCATCCTCCGCGAGCGCGCCGCCCTCGTCGGCTTGAGACCCTCCTTCGTGATCTACGACGAGGACGACCGGTTGAGCATCGTCAAGGAGGCCATGCGCGAGCTCGACATGGACGAGCGGCAGACCACGCCCGCCTCGGTGGTCCACCGCATCAGCCATTGCAAGAACCACATGCTCGCTGTCGAGGAGGTCGAGCGGCTGGCCCGGACGCCTCGCGAGGAGCGCATCGCCCAGCTCTATCGCGTCTATGAAGATCGGCTCAGGGCGGCGGGCGGCCTGGACTTCGACGACCTCCTCCTGTATGTGGTCCGCCTGCTCGAGACCTCGCGGGAGGCGCGCGAGTGGTACCGCACGCTGTGGACGCACGTGCTCGTGGACGAGTACCAGGACACGAACCGCGCGCAGTACCGCATCGTCCAGCTCCTCACCGAGGCGCACCGCAACCTCTGCGTGGTGGGCGATCCCGATCAGTCCGTGTATCGCTGGCGTGGCGCCGATCTCCGAAACATCCTCGACTTCGAGAAGGACTTCCCGGATTGCCTGGTGATCCCCCTCGAGCAGAACTACCGCTCGACCAAGCGCATCCTGGACATCGCCTCCGGGGTCATCGCCCACAATACCGCGCGCCGGGACAAGCGCTTGTGGACGGAGAACGCCGAGGGCGACCGGGCCCAGGTCTATCGCGCCTGGGACGAGAACGAGGAGGCGGGCTGGGTCGCCCAGACCATCCGCGCTCAGCACGCGTCCGGGACCGACTATCGAGACGTGGCGGTGTTCTACCGAACCAATGCCCAATCCCGCGTCCTGGAAGACGCCCTCCGCCGGGCGAGCATTCCGTACCTCATCGTGGGTGGCGTGCGCTTCTACGAGCGGCGCGAGATCAAGGACCTCCTGGCCTATCTGCGTCTCGTGGTCAACCCCCTGGACGATGTCGCCTTCCGACGCGCGGTGGCGGCGCCGAGCCGTGGGATCGGCAAGGCCACCCTCGACCGGCTGGCCGAGAGCGCCCGGGCGCGCGGCCTCTCGCTGCTGGAGGCCAGCGCGGCGCCTTCGCCCGACCTGACGCCCAAGGCGCGGCGGGCCCTCGAGGACTTCGGCAAGCTCATCGCCAAGCTGGGCGAGCGGCGAGGAGCCCTGGCCGTGCCCGCCCTGATCGACGAGGTCGCGGCCTCGTCCGGCTATCGCGACATGCTCAAGGCTTCGCTCACGGCCGAGGCCGAGGCGCGGCTCGAGAACATCGAGGAGCTCGTGGCCGCCTCGGAGGAGTTCATCGCCACCCGGGAGGCCGTCCAGGCGCTGGCGCCCGGCCCGGAGGCGGGCGCGGTCACCCTCGAGGCCTTCCTGGATTCCGTGGCGCTCGTGGCCGACGTGGACGCCCTCGACGAGGACGCGGCGGGCGTGACCCTGATGACGCTGCACTCGGCCAAGGGCCTCGAGTTTCCCCTCGTCTTCCTCACGGGCATGGAAGAGGGTGTCTTTCCCCACTCCCGCTCCATGGACGACTCGGAGGAGCTGGAGGAGGAGCGGCGCCTCTGCTACGTCGGCATCACGCGGGCCGAGCAGCGACTCTGGCTGTCGTATGCCCTCCACCGGCGCATCCAGGGCTATGGCGTGGGCGAGCCCTCCCGCTTCCTCCTCGAGATCCCCGAGGGCCAGATCGTCTTGCTCAACGCGGGACGCGCGGAACCCGTGGCGCCACGCTTTCCCTCCGGCTCAAGCGCCCCCGCCGAGCCCGAAGACGATGACCTGCCCTTCCGTGTCGGCGCCAAGCTGCGCCACGCGCGCTGGGGCGAGGGCCTGCTCGTAGGCATCCAGCGCGAGGGCGCCGACGTGATCGCCACCGTCCACTTCGCCAGCGTCGGTCGAAAGCGCCTGTCCCTCCAATACGCGCACCTCGAAGAGCTCTAGCCTTGCCTGACCCCAAGATTACCCTCGCGGAAGTGGAACAAGTCGCGCGCCTCGCGCGCCTCGCGCTCACCGACGCGGAGAAAGAAAAGATGCGCCGCGAGCTCGACGGCATCCTGACCTACATCGACAAGCTCCGCGCCGTGGACACCGAGGGCGTGCCCCCGACCTCGCGCGCCGTGCCCATGGTCAACGTGATGCGCGAGGACGAGCCGACGCCCTCCTGCCCTCGCGAAGACATGCTCGCCAATGCCCCCGATCCCGCGGGCGATCTCTTCCGCGTGCCCAAGATCATCGAAGAGTAGACGATGCTGACCGGGCTCTCCGTTCACGAATTGGCCGGGCGGTTCCGTCGAAAGGAAGCCACGCCGACGCAGGCCGCGCGCGCCTACCTCGACCGGATCACGGCCCTCGATCCCAAGATCAAGGCCTACATGACGGTGACCGCCGATCGGGCCCTCGCCCAGGCCGCCGCCGCCGACGCGCGCTTCCAGTCGGGCCGGCCCCTCGGTCTGCTCGACGGCATTCCGCTCGCCATCAAGGACGTCCTGTGCACGCGCGGGATCCGGACCACCTGCAGCTCCAGGATCCTCGAGAACTTCGTGCCCCCCTATGACGCCACGGTGGTGACCAAGCTCCTGGACGCGGGCGCGGTGATCCTGGGCAAGCTCAACATGGACGAGTTCGCCATGGGCTCCTCCACCGAGAACTCCGCCTTCTTCACCACCCGGAATCCCTGGGACCTCGCCCGGGTGCCCGGCGGCTCCTCGGGCGGCGCCGCCGCGGCCGTCGCCGCGGATCTCGCCGCCGCCACGCTCGGCACCGACACCGGCGGCTCCATTCGCCAGCCCGCCGCCTTCTGCGGCCGGGTCGGCCTCAAGCCGACGTACGGGCGCGTGTCCCGCTACGGTCTCGTCGCCTTCGCGTCCTCGCTCGACCAGGTCGGCCCCTTCGGCAAGGACGTCCGGGACGCCGCCCTCGTGCTCCAGGCCATCGCGGGGCACGATCCGATGGACTCGACCTCGGTGGACGTGGGCGTGCCGGACTACTCGGCGGAGCTGGAGGGGGGCGTGAAGGGGCTACGCATCGGGATTCCCGCCGAGTATTTCATCGAGGGCCTCGACCCCGAAGTGGAGGCGGCCGTGCGCGCGGCCGTCGAGACATTGAGAGGTCTGGGGGCAGAGTCGCAAAGTGTCTCGCTGCCTCACACGGAGTACGGCCTGGCCGCGTACTATGTCATCGCCCCCGCCGAGGCCTCCTCCAACCTCGCGCGTTACGACGGCGTCAAGTACGGGCTGCGCGTGCCGGGAGCGCGCGACCTCATCGACATGTACAGCCGGACGCGCGGCGCGGGCTTCGGCGCCGAGGTCAAGCGGCGCGTCATGCTCGGCACCTACGCGCTGTCCGCCGGCTACTACGACGCCTACTACGGCAAGGCGCTCCGGGTGCGGACTCTCGTGCAGCGCGATTTCCAGCGAGCCTTCGAGCGGGTGGACGTGATCGTGGCTCCGACCACGCCGGGGGTGGCCTTCAAGATGGGCGAGCGGGAAGACCCGCTGCAGATGTACCTGAACGACGTCTTCACCATTCCCGTCAACCTCGCCGGGCTGCCGGGCGTGTCGATTCCCGGGGGCTTCACCCAGACGGGACTGCCCGTCGGACTCCAGATCATCGGGAAGGCCTTCGACGAGGCGACCGTGCTTCGCGTCGCGCGCGCCTACGAGGCCGCGACGGCGTGGCACGAGAGAAAGCCGGAGCTCACCGCGTGACCCAGGACTACGAGACCGTCATCGGCCTCGAGGTCCACGCCCAGCTCCGGACGCGGACCAAGATGTTCTGCGGCTGCTCGACGGCCTTCGGGGCGCCTCCCAACACCCAGACCTGTCCCGTCTGCCAGGGCATGCCGGGGACGCTGCCCGTCATCAACCGGCGGGCCATCGAGTACGGCATCAAGACGGCGCTCGCCCTGCAGTGCTCGGTGAACGCGGACAATCGCTTCGCCCGCAAGCACTACTACTACCCCGACATGCCGAAGAACTATCAGATCAGCCAGTACGAGGAGCCGCTGGCCGAGCACGGCCGCCTCGAGGTCGAGGTGGGCGGCGTGTCGCGCGCCATCGGCATCCAGCGGCTCCACCTCGAGGAGGACGTGGGCAAGCTCGTCCACGAAGGGAGCCTGGAGACGGCGCCGTCGAGCCAGGTGGATTTCAATCGCGCGGGCGTGCCTCTCATGGAGATCGTCTCGCTGCCCGACATGCGCACTCCCGAGGAGGCGGCGGCCTACCTGAGATCGCTGCGCGCCATCGTCGTCTACCTCGGCGTCTGCGACGGCAACATGGAGGAGGGCTCGCTCCGCTGCGACGCGAACATCTCGCTGCGGCCTCGCGGGGCTGTGGAGTACGGCACCAAGGTCGAGATCAAGAACATGAACTCGTTCCGGAACGTCCAGCACGCCCTCGAGTACGAGATCACGAGGCAGGCGCGCGCGCTCGAGACGGGGGAGCGGATCGTGCAAGAGACGCGGCTCTGGGATCCCGACAAGGGCCGGACCGTCTCCATGCGCTCGAAGGAGTTCGCGCACGACTATCGATACTTCCCGGAGCCGGACCTGCCGCCCCTCGACGTCGAGCCGGCATGGATCGAGCGCGTTGGCGCGACGCTGCCCGAGCTGCCCGCGGCCCGCCGCGCGCGCTTCATGGAGGCGTACGGGCTCGGCGCCTATGACGCCGATCTCCTGACGGGCAGCCGCGCCCTCGGAGACTATTTCGAGGCGACCGCGCAGGCCTGCGGCAAGCCCAAGGTCGCCGCGAACTGGGTGCTCAACGAGCTCCTCCGCGAGCTGGCAGGTGATGACGAGCGCGCCCTCGCGGCATGCCCGATCCCTCCCGCGAACCTGGCGGATCTCATCATCCTCATCGAGGACGGCACCATCAGCGGCAGGATCGCCAAGGACGTCTTCGAGAAGATGTACCGCTCCGGGGAAGACGCCCGGGCCATCGTCGATCGCGAAGGGCTGACCCAGGTCGCCGACGCGGGCGAGCTCTCGGCCGTGGTCGACGAGGTCCTCGCGCAGCACCCCAAGGTCGTCCTCGACTGGAAGGGTGGCAAGAAGGCCGCGCGCGGCTTCCTGGTCGGGCAGGTGATGAAGGCCACGGCGGGCAAGGCCAGCCCGGCCGTCGTGAACTCTCTCCTGGACGAGAAACTACCGAAAGTCTGAAGGGTTAGATAGAATGGGCGGAGCCCATGATCCGGCTCCACCACGTCTGTAAAGTCTTCGAAAGCGGGCCGATGAGGCTGCCCGCCCTGAGCGACATCTCGTTCAGCGTCGAGAAGGGCGAGTTCGTCGTCCTGAGCGGGACGAGCGGGGCGGGCAAGACCACCCTCCTCCGTCTCCTCTATGCCGACGAGCAGGCCACCGAGGGCGAGATCGAGGTCGCGGGGTTCGACGTCAGGGCCCTGCGCCGCTCGGACGTTCCCCGTCTCCGGCGCTCGCTCGGCATCGTCTTCCAGGACGCCAAGCTCCTCTCCGGCCGGACCGTCTTCGAGAACATCGCCTTCGTGCTCCGCGTGCTCGGGACGCCCCGACGCGAGATCACCCCGAAGGCCTTCCAGGCCCTCAAGGCGGTGGGGCTCTCTTCAAAAGCGCAGGCGTATCCGGCGCAGCTCTCGCAGGGCGAGGCCCAGCGGGCGGCCCTGGCCCGCGCCATCGTCAAGTCGCCCGCGCTTCTCCTCGCGGACGAGCCCACGGGCAATCTCGACGAGGCCATGGCGGGAGAGATCCTCGACCTCATCAAGGACATCGGCAGCCGCGGCACCACCGTGCTCCTGGCCACCCATCAAGCCCGCCTCGCCACCCAGCTCAAGCGCCGCACGCTCAAGCTGGGCGGCGGCGTCTTGCTGAAGGACGAAGGGTAGCCCTGTGCTCAGCTTCATCGTGAGCGAGGCGCTGGTGGATCTGCGGCGGGCGGGACGGGTCGGGGTGAGCGCCATCCTGCTCATCACGCTCTCCCTCACGGCCCTCGGCGGCTTCTGGCTCCTCTCGCTCAACCTGGGTCGGGCGGTGAGTCAGTGGCGCGACCGCGTGCGCGTGGTCGTGTTCCTCCGCGAGGAGCCCACGGGCGGGGCACTCGCCGATCTCACGCGGCGAGTGGAAGGTCTCCCCGGCGTCCAGCGCGTACGCTACGTCTCCAAGAGCCAGGCCCTCCAGTCCCTGCGGCAATCCCTCGGGGCGCAAGCGGGTGTCCTCGAGCAGCTGCCGCGCAATCCGCTGCCCGCCTCCATCGAGGTGACGCCCGAAGAGGACGCGACCACGCCGCAGGCGACGCGGGAGCTGACGGCGCGTCTCAGCGCCTTGCCCGAGGTCGAGGACGTCCAGGGCGGCGCGGAGTGGGTCGAGGGCCTCGCCCGGTGGCAGCGGCTCTTCGAGATCGTGGGGCTCGGCGTGGGGGCCGTGCTCGCCCTCGCGGCCATCCTGACCGTGACCACGGCGACCACCCTCGTCTTGCACGTGCGGCGCGCGGAGACGGAGATCATGCGCCTGGTCGGAGCGAGCGAGGCGGTCGTCCGGCTGCCCCAGCTGCTCCAGGGCATGGTCCAGGGGCTCCTCGGGGCGGTGGTGGCCCTGGCCCTGCTCGAGACCGCCTACGCCGTGGCCGCCCCGCGTCTCGAGCCGCTCCTGAACCTGACCCTTGGTCTCGCTCGCGCCGTCTTTCTCTCGCTGCCGCAGATCCTGCTCCTCATCGCGGGCGGGGCGGTGCTGGGCGCCCTGGGCGGGCTTCTCGCGCGGGGCCGGGCCACGGCATGAGCCGTCTCACGCGCGCGGGCATCATCGGCACGGCGCTGCTGCTCGCCGCCGCGTCCGCCGCGGGAGCGCAGACGAAGAAAGACGCCGCCGACCTCGGTGAGAAGGAGCGCACGCTCCAGCAGACCCAGAAGCGGCTCAAGGAAGAGCGCGCCAAGGCCGCCGACGCGCGCAAGCGCGAGGCCTCGCTCCTGACCGAGCTGGAGGCCATCGACAAGCGCCTCACGGACAAGCGCCGTCAGGTGGCGGCCCTCGACGCGCGGGTCAAGCGGGCGCAGACGGAGATCGGCGACCTCCAGCGCGACATCGCGCGACTCGAGATCCAGCGGGCGGGACAGGAAGACGGGCTCGGCCAGCGACTCCGGGCCATGTACCGCCTGCAGGCGCAAGGCGGCGCGCTCCCCCTCCTGCTCTCGGGCGACGATCCCGTGGCCCAGTCCGTCCGCCTGCGCCACCTGACCACGCTCGCCACGGTGGACGCGCGGATGATTCGAGAGTATCGTGTCACCTCTGAGGGTCTGGCCGACCGGAAGGCGCGCCTCGAGCTCAGTCGTCGAGAGCTCTCCACGGTCAGGGCCCAGGCGGAAGAGGAGCGCGCCGAGGCCGACCGCGAGGCGGCCAAGCGGCGGGTCATCCTGGCCCGGGTCAAAGACGAACGGGTCTATCACGATCGCATGGTGGGGGAGCTCAGCGAGGCGACGCGTCGCCTCGAGGCCTTCATCCGGGACCTGCAGGAGAAGCGACGGGTGGCCAAGATTCCGCCACCCTCGGTAAAACCGCCGAAGGCCATGCCCGGCGAGAGCACGCCGGGAGTCGGGTTGGGGGCGATGCGCGGTCGTCTCGCCTGGCCGGCCGAGGGCCGGGTGGTCGAGGAGTACGGCGCGCGAGTCAATCCGCGGTTCGGGACGAAGACGTTCCGTAACGGGATCGACATCGACGCGGCCGAGGGCTCGAGCGTGCACGCGGTGTACGCGGGCCACGTGCTCTACACGGGCTGGTTCCGGGGGTACGGCAACCTCGTGATCGTCGATCACGGCAACGAGTACTACACGCTGTACGCGCACATGGCCGACATGAAAGTGGCCGAGGGCGACGATATCAAGCAGGGACAGGTGATCGGGACGGTGGGGGATACGGGCTCGCTGCAGGGGCCGCGCCTCTATTTCGAGGTGCGCTACCAGGGGCGTCCCCAGGACCCCGCTCAATGGCTCAAACCGCGCGGCTGAGGCGCCGGGCGAATCGAACTCGGGCTGGACCAAGGAGACCACGATGAGCACCCTGCGTCACGTGAAGAAGGCGTTGATGATCTCGGCCCTCTTGCTCCTCCTCACCCTGTCCCTCGGCGGCGGGGTGGCGAGCAAGAGCAACGATCAGGCCGCCACGTACGAGAATCTTCGCCTCTTCACCGAGGTGCTCTCGATCATCCAGAGCCAGTACGTCGACGAGGTGCCGCCCAAGGACCTCGTGTACAGCGCCATCAAGGGCACCCTGCGCGGTCTCGACGCGCATTCCTCCTTCCTTGATCCCGACATGTACCGGGAGATGGGCGTGGAGACGACGGGTCAGTTCGGGGGCCTGGGCATCGAGATCACCCTCAAGGACGACATCCTCACCGTGGTGACGCCCATCGAGGGCACGCCGGCCTTCCGCGCGGGCATTCTGCCGGGGGACCGGATCGTCAAGATCGAGGGCATGTCGACCAAGGACATGCAGCTCTCCGACGCCGTCAAGCGGATGCGCGGCAAGCCCGGGAGCAAGATCGTCATCAGCATCATCCGCGAGGGCTTGAACGAGCCCAAGGACTACTCGATCACGCGCGAGCTGATCCAGGTGCAGTCCGTCAAGAGCGGCGAGCTCGAGCCCGGCATCGAGTACATCCGCCTCCGCCAGTTCCAGGAGAAGACGGGCCAGGATGTCGAGGGCGCCCTCGAGAAGTACAACAAGGGCAAGAAGATCCAGGGCCTCGTGCTCGATCTGCGCAACAACCCCGGCGGGTTGCTCACCTCCTCCGTCGAGGTGTCGGAGAAGTTCCTCGAGTCGGGCAAGCTCGTGGTGTACACGGAAGGGCGCGTCCGCAACCAGAACATGCGCTTCCAGGCCAGCGGCAAGCGCACCTGGAGCGATTTCCCCATCATCGTCCTCGTCAACCAGGGCAGCGCCTCCGCCTCCGAGATCGTGGCGGGCGCGCTCCAGGACTGGGGGCGCGCCGTCGTGCTGGGGACGCAGAGCTTCGGCAAGGGCTCCGTCCAGACCATCATCCCCCTCTCCGACGGCTCGGGCCTGCGGCTGACCACGGCCAAGTACTTCACGCCCAAGGGACGCTCCATCCACGGCAAGGGGATCACGCCGGACATCGTCGTCGAGATGC
>QHSC01000091.1 GCA_003220345.1 Candidatus Rokuibacteriota bacterium
CTGCCGCGAGATGCACCAGGGCCGGATGTTGTCCATCCAGTGGTAGTAGGTCTTGACCCAGGGACGGGGCAGGATCTTGATGCGTCGCCCCCGCACGGCCTTGGTGGCGACCTCGGCGAGGGGCTTGACGTTGACGTACCACTGGCGCGAGATGAGCGGCTCCACCACGGTCTTGCTGCGGTAGCAGAGACCGACGGAGTGGCGGTAGGGCTCGATGCGCTCGATGAGCCCGAGCTGCTGCATGTCCTCGACGATGCGCTTGCGGGCCTCGAAGCGATCGAGGCCCGCGTACTTGCCCGCCTCCGCGGTCATCCGTCCGTCGAAGCCGATGACCGTGCGCGTGGGCAGGTTGTGACGCCGTCCGATCTCGAAGTCGATGGGATCGTGGCCCGGAGTGACCTTGATGACGCCCGTCCCGAACTTGGGATCCACGGCGCTGTCCGCGATCACGCGCAGGGTGATGGTGCCCTCGACCGACGGCACCTCCAGCGTCTTGCCCACGTACTTGGCGTAGCGCTTGTCCTTGGGGTGCACGGCCACCGCGGTGTCGCCCAGCTTCGTCTCCGGGCGCACCGTTCCCAGGGTTAGAGGCCCGTACTTGATGTAGACGAAGTCCGTGTCGCGCTCCTCGCGCTCCACCTCGAGATCCGACAGCACGGTCTGGCAGCTCGGGCACCAGTTGACGATGTAGTCGTCCTGGTAGATGAGACCTTCCTCGAAGAGACGGACGAAGGTCTCGCGCACGGCGCGGGACAGCCCGGGATCCATGGTGAAGCGCTCGCGCGACCAGTCGCAGGAGGCGCCCAGGCGCTTGAGCTGGCGGATGATGGTCCCGCCGGATTCCTCCTTCCACTTCCAGGCGCGCTCCAGGAAGGCCTCCCGCCCGATGTCGTGACGGGTCTTGCCTTCGGCGGCGAGCTGCCGCTCCAGGATCACGTGCACGGCGATGGACGCGTGGTCGGTGCCGGGGACCCACAGCGCGTTGTAGCCGTCCATGCGCTTGTAGCGGATGAGGATGTCCTGCAGCGTGTTGTTGAGGGCGTGCCCCCAGTGCAGCGAGCCAGTGACGTTGGGAGGCGGGATGACGATGCAGTACGGGGGCTTGGGCGAGGCGGGATCGGCGCCGAACAATCCGCGCTCTTCCCATTCGCGGTACCAGCGTGACTCGACGATACTCGGGTCGTAGCGGTCCGCGATCTCAGCCATGATGATCTATCGTAGCACGGGGGCGGCGTCGCTCAGGCGCCAGCCGGACGCGGCGCGGCCCCACCAGAGCGTCCACGGCACGCGTCGTCCGTTCTCTCCGGGGGCGCTCGCCGCGACCTGCGCCACCCTGGGCATGTCCGGGTTGTGGACGTCGCAGGCGGTCTCGGGGGCGAGACCCGCGGGCAATTTCTTGCGGACGCGCGCCGCGGGCACGAGCCTGGCCATCTCTCCCGCGTCTCGCTTCTCCTGCGCGGCGAAGAAGCGCGCCACCGCCGCCTGCAGCTCCCGGTGCCAGCCGTTGAAGAGCTGGCGGGTTACCAGCCTGAGGCGGCCCGTGCCCGGCTCGACGCGATACGTGTCCTCCTGCTCGCTCTGCACGTCGCAGCCCGGCTTCCAGCCCGGATAGCGGAGCTCGTAGCGGATGAACACGGTCTCCCCCTTCACGGCGAGCTGGGAAGCCCACAGTCCGTGGCGATAGATCTCGGCGCTCCGCCACGTCGCCGAGAGGGCGCGGCCACGGAGGCGCCACAGGGTGAGCCGCAGGGGACGGCTCCCCCACCCGGTGGGCGCCTCCGACCACGCCGCGAGGAAGATGGCCGTGTCGCCCGCGCGCGGCGACGGCCACGGAAAGACCTCGGGCACGCCGTCCTCTCGCCACGCCTCGATGAGGGCGGGCGCGCCGTCGCTCCGGCCATAGAGTCTGATGGAATTGCCCACGCCCTTGGCCGAGAGGAGAAAGCGTCCGACGAGAAAGCCCGCGCCCGCCGGACTGATGCGGAGCGAGGCGCCGCCCCAGGCGTCGGCGAATGCCTCCAGGCGATCGCGGATGAACTCGAGCGATGCGAAGGGGCCGCCGCTGCGCAGGCTCTCCAGCACCTCCGCATCGAGCAGCGCCTCGATTTCGTCCTGGACCTCGGCGTCGAGTCGTCCGCCCGTCTCCTCGACGAGGGCGAGACGGCGCGCGGCGAGCTCGCGGAAGCGCTCCAGACGGTCCCGGGGCGCCGCCGCGCCCGCGGAGCCCGTGGCGAGGAGGCCCGCGAGGAGCGCAAGGGCGAGGGCGAGAAGAGCCGGCGCGCGCATGCGCCTATCGTACAATGGGCATGGTGCTGAAGACGCTCGACCGGTATCTGCTGAAAGAGCTCGGCCCTCCCTTCGTGCTCGGGGCCGGCGTGCTCACCTTCTTCCTCGTCATCGATCGCGTCTACGATCTGACCGATCTCGTCATCACCAAGAATGTCCCGTTCCACCTCGTCATGGGTCTGCTCGCCTTCATGCTCCCCGCCTTCCTCGGCCTCACCCTGCCCATGGCCCTTCTCGTCGCCGTCCTCATCGTGTCGGGGCGCATGGCCGCCGACATGGAAGTGGCGGCCTTCAAGGCCTCCGGGGTGAGTCCCCTCCGGCTCTTCCGGCCCTTCGTGCTCGCCGCCTGCGTGGTCAGCGGCGCGGTGGCGTTCATCACGCTCATCGCGGCGCCGGCGGCGAGCGGGGCCTTCCAGAACCAGCTCTTCCAGATCCTCCAGACCAAGGCGACCACGGGGATCAAGGAGCGCACCTTCACCGCGTCGTTCAACCAGATGGTCATGTACGTGGAGGACATCAGCGCCTCCCAGGTCGCCCTCCGCGGGCTCCTCGTCTCCGACGAGCGCGATCCCAAGCTCTCGCGCGTCATCGTGGCCAGGGAGGGACGGCTCTTCACGGACACCAAGAAGCGGCGCGTGACCATGCGCTTCATCGACGGGGCGGTGAGCGAGACCGATGCCGCCGACGCGCGACGCTTCCGGCTCACCGCCTTCAGCCTCTACGACCTCAACCTGCCCCTCGAGAATCCCCAGAGCGCGGCCCAGCGCATCGAGAAGCCCGAGAAGGAAATGACGCTCGAGCAGCTGCGCGCCACGGTCGCGGAGCTCGAGCCCCAGGGACAGATCGTGACGCCCTTCCGCGTGGAGATCCAGAAGCGCTTCACGCTGCCCGTGGCCGCGCTCGTTTTCGTCACGGTGGGATTTCCCCTGGGCATCCGGACCCTGCGCGGCGGCCGCACCCTGGCCATGGGCTCGAGCCTGGCCATCGTGGTCGGCTACTACGTCATCCACACCTTCCTCGAGGGCCTGGCCCTCCGGCAGAGGTTGCCCGTGACCCTGGCCATGTGGCTGCCCAATGCCCTCTTCGGCGCCGCCGGTCTCATCCTGCTCTACGGCGCCACTGCGGGTCTGCCCCTGTCCTTCGCTCGACTACTCGTACGCCTTCGCGCCGCTCTCCCGCGGGTGTTGCGGACCCTCGTCCCCCGGCGCTCGCCCGTCGTGCGCGCGCGGCGGGAGCCCGCGGGCGTTCGCGGGCCGCGCGCCTCCACCTACCTCATCGATCGCTATCTCGTCCGCGAGTACCTGATCTACATCGGCACCGGCCTCGCCGTGGGGGCCGTGCTCATCCTCGTGGTCGATCTCCTCCAGTACCTCGACCGCTTCCTCAGGGTGAAGCCGCCCTTTCTCTACATCCTCCAGCACCTGTTTTACCGCCTCCCCGGCTCGCTGTACGAGGGGCTGCCCATCATCGTGCTGATCTCGACCGTCTTCCTCTTCCTCTCCCTGACTCAAGCGCGCGAGCTCGACGCCATGAAGGCGGCGGGGATCAGCCTCTACCGCGCCAGCCTGCCCGTCCTCCTCGTGGCCCTCTCCATCAGCCTGGTCTCGGTGGTGCTCCAGGAGACCGTGCTCCCCGTGATCAACAGCAAGGCGGACGACGTGGACCGGGTGAAGATCCGCGGCAACCAGCCACGGCACCTCCAGCGTCAGACGCAGATCTGGTACCGGTCGTCCGATACCCGCTTCATGCGCATGGAGCTGCTGGACCCCATCGAGCGATCGCTCGACGGTCTCCTCGTGGTGGGCATCACCCCGGATTTTCGTCTGGCCGATCGGCTGGACGCCCGCAAGGCGCGCTGGACGCGCGAGGGCTGGATGCTCTCCGACGGCGTCTACCGCCACGTGGGACCGGGCAACCACGTGAGCGCCGACCCCTTCGCGGAGCGTCTCGCCACCATGCCCGAGCAGATCAACGACCTGATCCAGGTCCAGCAGGGGCCCGAGACCATGAGCTTCCGCGAGCTCCGGACCTACGTCACGCGGCTCGCGGAGACGGGACACAACGTCGGCAAGTACCTCGTCGACCTCTACCGCAAGCTCTCCTTCCCCCTCATCCACGTGATCATGGCCCTCGTGGCCATCCCCTTCGCGCTGAGCTCGCCCCGCACGGGCGGGCGCGCGATGGGGATCGGCGTGGCCATTCTCATCTCCGTCGGCTACTGGGTCATCCACTCCATCGCCATCGCCTTCGCCAAGGCGGAGCTCCTCCCGCCCCTCCTGGGCGCGTGGACCGCCAACATCGTCTTCGCCGGAGTGGGCGCCGCGTTGTTTCTCCGCGCCCGCACCTAGCGCGCCTCCCGGAGCTGGCCGAGCAGTCCTTCGAGCTCCTTTTGCGCCTGACCATAGGCCGACCAGTCGCCCCGCTTGATCGCCTCCTGGCCGCGCTGCCAGGCCTCCCAGGCCTTCTGGACGAGTCCGGCCAGCGCCCCTGACACGACGGGAGCGGGCCGGCCGTCCGGAGTCTTCGCCGCGGGCGCCTCGTCCCCCCGCACCCGTCCGCCGAAGATGCGCTGGAGGGACTGCTCGAGGGTCGGCTCCATGGCGATCTGGTTGCCGAAGGCGACGATGACACGCCGGAGCTCGGGAAGGGCTCCCTGCTCGGCCGAGAGGTAGAGAGGCTGGACGTAGATCAGCGACTCCTCGATGGGGATGGCGAGGAGCGAGCCGCGGAGGACGCGTGACCCCTGCTGGTTCCAGAGCGAGATCTGCTGCGAGATGACGGGATCCTGGTTGATCCGCGCGTCGACCTGGCGCGGGCCGTAGACGAGCTTCTGCTTGGGAAAGATGTAGACGACGAGCCCGCCATAGTTGGGCGTGTCCATGCGCGCCGCCATGATGGCGATCATGTTGTCGCGCCGCGCCGGGTTGAAGCCCGACAAGAGCACGAACTCCTCCCGCTTCTCTCCGGGCAGCCGCATGATGGTGAAGTACGGCTCGATCTCCCGGTCGCGCCCGTCCTGCTGCAGGCGCGGGATGTTCCAGAGATCCTCCTTGTTGTAGAAGACCTGCGGGTCCTGCATGTGGTAGGTGCCGTAGAGCTTCGCCTGGATCCGGAAAAGGTCTTCCGGGTACCGGATGTGAGCGCGAAGGTTCTCGGGCATCTGCTCGATGGGCTTGAAGAGCCCGGGGAAGGCCCGGGCGAAGGTGCGGATCAGCGGATCCTTGGCGTCGGCGACGTAGAAGGCCATGGTGCCGTCGAAGGCGTCGACGGTCGCCTTGACGGAGTTACGGATGTAGTTGATGGGGCCTTCGGGCTGGGCGAAGGGGTAGCGGTCGGTGACGGTGTAGCCGTCCACGATCCAGACGAGCCGCCCGTCGTCGGTGATGACGAGGTACGGGTCGTGATCGAAGCGGAGGAAGGAGGCGACCTGGCGGACGCGCTCCCCTACTCTGCGATAGAACATGACCCGGCTCTCCGCGGAGATGTCGTCGGAGAGGAGGATCTTGATCTCGCCGAAGCGGAGGGCGAAGGCGAGCTTGCGGAGGGCTCCTCCCACGGGCACGCCGCCCCGGCCTTCGTACTTCGTGTACACGTTCTGATCGCCGGCCGGATAGTTCAGCTCCTGGGACTTCGTGCGAACGATGGCGTACTCGTTGCTGAGCTCCCCGTAGTAGATCTCCGGCCGCGTGATCTTGGGCATCCCGCCCTTGACCGCGGGGGGGATGTCCTGCACGAAGAGGTCGGGCAGCCCCTCGGGGGTGATGCGATTGACAGGCCCCGCCACCAGCCCGAAGCCGTGGGTGAAGGTCAGGTGCTCGTTGATCCACACCCGGCTCGGCAGGTGCGCGTAGGACATCTCCCGCGAGGAGAGCATGATCTGCCGGAGCTCGCCGTTCAGCGTGTAGCGGTCCACGTCCACATCGGCGAACTTGTAGTACGTCCGGATCTCCTGCAGCTGGGCGAAGCTCGTGAGGAGCGGCCGGTGGTCCCACAGCCGGATGTTCTTGATGGTGAGGCTGTTGCGATCGAGGGCGGCCGCGGTCAGCCGGTCCTCGGCGGGAAAATCCTGCTCCTTGATCCCGTCGAGGCCGTAGGCCTGCCGGGTCATCCGGATGTTGTGCTTGATGTACGGCCGCTCGGCCTCCAGCTCGTTTGGCGTCACCTGGAGGCGCTGGAGGAGGGCGGGGTAGATGCCGAGCCCGCCTACCCAGACCACGGCCAGCACCACGAGGCCCGCCACCAGGAAGCCCCAGCCGCCGCGACCGATCTGGAGCACGCAGGCCGCCGCGCAGAGGAGCGAGATCGCAGCGAGGGCCCCCAGAGCCGGGAGGGAGGCGTGGACGTCGGTGTAGGAAGCGCCAAAGACCACGCCGCGCGGCGAGTAGAGAAGCTCGTAGCGGTCGAGCCAGAAGCCGATGGCCCGGAGGACCAGGGCGAAGGCGGCCAGGCCCAGGAGGTGATTGCGGGCGCCCACCGCCATGCGGGGGCCCTGGGCCGTCAGCACCAGGCTGCGCAGGAGCACATAGGTGGCAATGCTCAGGACGAGGGTGCCCATCACGAGGGTCAGGGCCCCACCGTAGATGAAGCGCCAGAGGGGCAGCTCGAAGACGAAGAAGGCGAGGTCGCGCCCGAAGAGTGGATCTGTCACGCCGAAGGGCGTGGCATTGAGATAGCGCAGGAGCATGTCCCACGAAGCGCTGGCCCGGATGCCGGAGAGGAGCGCGATGACGGCGACGGCGGGAACGAGCACGCGCCGGATCAGGGGCTCGAGCACGGCGCGGCCCGGCAGCCCGAGCTGATCGTCGAGCTCCCACAGCACGTCGGGAGCCGCCGTGCGCGCGGCCATCCAGAGATTGGCGTAGAGGAAGACGAAGACGATGCCGCCCGCCCCCAGCACCAGCCAGCCCCGGAGGGTCAG
Source organism: Candidatus Rokuibacteriota bacterium (assembly GCA_003220345.1). Lineage (GTDB taxonomy): Bacteria > Methylomirabilota > Methylomirabilia > Rokubacteriales > CSP1-6 > AR37. The sequence continues at coordinate 7,205 of QHSC01000091.1, forward strand.
CACGGTGGTGAAGACCTGCGTGTAGCCGACCTCGCCGTACCAGAGCCAGTCGGTGTAGAGGGCCACGGCCTGGCCGACGCCGGCGAGGAGGACGAAGGCCAGGAGAAGCCACAAGCCCAGTCGCGGCGGACGCTGTCCTATCGCCAAGGCGGAGGACCTCCGGCGCCCGGGCGGGTCCTCCCGGGAGCCACGCGGTCGAAAGGGGCCGGCGCTACGTGCCGTGCGTCCAGGAGGACAGGTACTCCTCCTGGGCGGGCGTCAGCACGTCAATCTGCACGTCCATGGACGCCAGCTTCAGCCGGGCGATCTCGAGATCGATGTCCCGGGGCACCACGTAGACCTTCTTTTCCAGGCTCCGCCCGTGCTTGACCACGTACTCGGCGGAGAGGGCCTGGTTGGCGAAGCTCATGTCCATGACGGTGGCCGGATGCCCCTCTGCCGCCGCGAGGTTGATGAGCCGGCCCTCGCCGAGGACGTAGATCCGCTTGCCCCCGCGCAGACTCAGCTCTTCCACGAACGGCCGCATGGAGCGTCGCGACTGCGCGAGCTTTCCGAGGGCCTCGAGGTCGATCTCGACGTTGAAGTGCCCGGAGTTGGCCACAATGGCGCCGTCCTTCATCTTCACGAAGTGCTCCTGCCGGATCACCGCCATGTTGCCGGTGACGGTGACGAAGACGTCGCCCACCTCGGCGGCGCGGGCCATGGGCATGACCTGGTAGCCGTCCATCACTGCCTCGAGGGCGCGCATGGGCGCCGTCTCCGTGACGACCACGTGGGCGCCCATGCCGTGGGCCCGCGAGGCAACGCCCCGTCCACACATGCCGTATCCCGCTACCACCACGATCTTGCCCGCGAGCAAGACATTGGTCGCGCGCAAGATGCCGTCGATGGTGGACTGGCCGGTGCCGTAGCGATTGTCGAAGAGATGCTTGGTGTCGGCGTCGTTGACGGCGATCACGGGGAAGGCCAGCACCCCCTCCTTCTCCATGGCCCGCAGGCGGATCACGCCCGTGGTCGTCTCTTCCGTGCCCCCGATCACATTCCTGGCCAGGTCCTTGCTGACGTTGCTCTCGCCGTGCAGCTGGGAGATGAGATCGGCGCCGTCGTCCATGGTCACCTGCGGCTCCGTCTTGAGGACGGCCTCGAGGTGACTGTAGTACCGCTTGTTGTCCTCGCCCTTCTGGGCGAAGACCGGGATGCCGTACTCCTTGACGAGGGCAGCCGCGGTGTCGTCCTGAGTGGACAGCGGGTTGGAGGCGCACAGGGCGACCTGGGCCCCTCCGGCCTTCAGCGTCATCATCAGGACCGCCGTCTCGGTCGTCACGTGCAGGCACGCGCCGAGGCGTATCCCCTTCAGGGGCTGTTCCTTGGTGAAGCGCTCACGCACCTGGCGCAGCACGGGCATGGATTGCTCGGCCCACTCGATCTTCAGCTTCCCCGCCGCGGCCAGGGAGAGATCCTTCACGTCGTGCTCGGTCATGCGTCGTCCTTTCGTCCAGTCGATCGTGGCGAAGCCGAACCCCGGTCAAGCCGCGGCCCCGCGCCGGCATGCCGGACGCGGGGCCGCCTGATCGCGTCTCGTCGCGGGCTCAGACGCCCGCGTCGTCCCGCAGGTCCTTGACCCGGTTGGTTTGCTCCCAGGTGAACTCGGGCTCGGTGCGGCCGAAGTGGCCGAAGGCCGCCGTCTTGTGATAGATGGGCCGCCGGAGGTCGAGGTACTTGATGATGCCGATGGGCGTGAAGTCGAAGTGGCGCCGGACCATCTGCTCGAGCTTGGCGTTGGGCACCTTGCCCGTGCCGAAGGTCTCGACCATGACGGACACGGGCTCGGCGACGCCGATGGCGTAGGCGACCTGCACCTGCGCGCGCTCGGCCAGCCCGGCCGCCACGATGTTCTTGGCCACGTGGCGCGCCATGTAGCATGCCGACCGGTCCACCTTCGTCGGATCCTTCCCCGAGAAGGCGCCGCCCCCGTGCGGGCAGGAGCCGCCATAGGTGTCCACGATGATCTTGCGCCCGGTCAGGCCCGTGTCGCCCATGGGCCCGCCCGTGACGAAGCGCCCGGTCGGGTTGATGTGGTACGTCACCCTCTTGGGGTCGATCAGATGCTTGGGGATGGTGGGCAGGACGACGTGCTCGATGATGTCCTTCCTGATCGTCTCCAGGCTCGCGTCGGGACCGTGCTGGGTGGAGATGACCACCGTCTCCACGCTCACTGGCTTGCCGTCGACATAGCGGACCGAGACCTGGCTCTTGCCGTCGGGGCGGAGGTAGTCGAGGGCCCCGCTGCGACGCACCTGGGAGAGGCGCTGCACCAGCTTGTGCGACAGCATGATGGGCAGCGGCATCAGCTCTTCCGTCTCCGTGCAGGCGTAGCCGAACATCAGCCCCTGGTCTCCCGCGCCCAGCTTGTCCACGCCCATGGCGATGTCGCCCGACTGCTCGTCGATGGCGGTGATGACACCGCAGGTCTCGTAGTCGAAGCCGAACTTGGCCCGGGTGTAGCCGACGCCCTTGATGGTCTCTCGCGCGATCTTCGGGATGTCCACGTAGCAGGACGTCGTGATCTCGCCCGCCACCACCACGAGGCCGGTCGTCAGCAGGGTCTCGCACGCCACGCGCCCGGTGGGATCCTGCCTGAGGATCGCGTCGAGCACCGCGTCCGAGATCTGGTCCGCGATCTTGTCGGGATGCCCCTCGGTCACCGACTCCGAGGTGAACAGATACTCCTCTCGCGCCATCGTCTTCCTCCCGTCCGTTTAGTCACTTCCCACTGCCATGGTGACGTCCGGATTCGGACGTACTCACGCGAGGTTAGCATGGCCTCCGGCACCGCTCAAGCGAAATGGGCACGGCGGCCGATATTTCGCGGGAGACTTCGCTATGGCCGACGGCCGGGGCTCCGAGGGAGGACGCGGGGGACGAGGGAGACAGATCCCTCCCACACGCTACCGGGCGCGAGCGTCACGGCCCAGGTCAGGAGCAGCGCCGAGCCCTGGTAGATTCGCTCGAAGCCGCTCTCGGACAGCGACACCGTCTCGATGGGCGCCCAGCCGATGTGGGCGCCCGCGGACCACGCGAGTCCGATCTCGCCACCGATCCACTCGTCCACGAGGCTGAGCGTCTGCGCGCCGCCGAGGGCGCCGCGCGAGCCCAGCGACGGTCTTCCCTCCACGCGGTAGTACCGTCCCTCCGCCTCGCCCGCGGTGAGCGTGAGGTTGAGCTGCACGGCCCAGCGCCCTTCGACCGGGTCTTTACCATGCCAGTGGAGACGGTATTCCGCGCGCACTTCGGCCTGCTCCGAGCTGATGGAGACACGCTTCTCCACGCGAAGAGGCCAGCCGTCGGGCGCATCGAGGTGAAGCGAGGCCTCGAGCCCCGTCCCCGAGGCGGACACGCGCGCGTGGAAAGCCCGTTCTCCCAAGGCGAGCCGCGCCTCCGCCCACGGGTTGAGCGGATCGGGAGGATCGCCGGGGGGAAAGAATCCTTCGAGGAGCGAGGCGCGGCGCCACGGATCGTAGTCGAGGAGCTTCTGGAGGCCGTCCTCCTTCACCGTGGGCGACGAGTGGATGGTCTTGGTTCCCGTGATGTCCGCCACCCCGAGCCTGTCCTTGACGAGACCGTGGTAGGCCTCCGGCCGCCGCGTGAAGACGCCGGCGACATCGAGATCGAGAGGACGGAAGGCGAGCTCGCTCACCGTCCCCCCGGCCTCGGGGCGGAGGGTGACCGTGAGCTCTCGCGTGCGCGCGCGGATCTCTTCGCGTCCGTCGCCGTTGATGTCCTCCCGCGTCCACTCGACCGCCGATCTCGGGCCCGCCTCGTCCAGGATGCGCTCGGCGGCCACGAGCGCGCTCTTCACGGCGCGGCGGAGATGCGGCAGGTAGCAGCCGCCGAAGACCCCGTGCCAGTAGGCGTCGTTGGCCTGTCCGCGCCAGAGATCCTCGCGCGCGGCCTGAAGGCGCGGGTCGTCGGGGCGGGCCCGGAGCGCCTCGTGCAGACGGCGCGACAGGGCGAGCATGATCGCATACGCATCGCCCATCTCCGGATACTTCACGAGAAAGTTGCGCCAGAAGCCGCCGCGAAGGAGCCGCGTCAGTCGAGCGCCATCGGGCAGGGTCTCGAGCCGGCGTCGCGTCTCCTCGAGCTCCTGGGCGGCGGCGGCGGGCAGCGCCCAGTCGCCCATCTCCGTGTAGGAGGCGGTGGGCAGATAGACGGAGCCCTCCGGCGGCGCCGCGTCGAGGCAGGCGGAAAACGTCGACATCCGGAGCCACGGCGCCGCTACCAGGGCCTCGAAGAATCTCGGGAGCCATCGCTCTTCATACGCGAGATGGTGCGTGCCCGGCCACACTCCGAACTTCTCGCCGTCGTCGAAGAGGGTCAGCGCCCCCGCCTCGCGCCGCGACTCGAGATAGCCGAGCGCCTCTTCGGGGGCGGCGAAGGGCACGAGGTAGCGGAGGCGCTGGCTGATGGGAAAGACGGCGAGCCGGTCGCCCTGCTCCTCGGTCAGGTAGTAGCCGCCCAGGGACTCGGGCTCGAGCCCGGCGAGGGCGAAATGGGCATCGTCGAGAAGGACGAACTCCACGCCGGCGCGGCGGAGGATGCGGGGCAGCTGAGGCTCCCACACGCGCTCGGCCAGCCACATGCCCCGAGGGCGGACGCCGAAATTGGCGCGGAGGAACTCGGTCAGGGCCTGGATCTGCCCGACCTTGTCCTCGTCGGGCAGCATGGCGAGGATGGGCTCGTAGAAGCCGCCCGTGAGGATCTCCACACGGCCCGAGGACACGAGGCGGCCCAGCAGGTCGAAGGTCGCGGGCGCCCGCTCCCGGAGGAAGGCGAGGAGACCGCCGGAGCAGTGCACGGCCACCACCATCCCCTCGACGGCGCCGGCGGCTTCGAGAAAGGGATGATAGGCCCGGGCCGCCGCCTCGAGCACGACGGAGTCGAAGTTGCCGACGGGCTGATGGTTGTGAACGCCGAAGAGGAAGCGGAGCCCTTCACTCACGATCGATGTCCCGGTGCCGGACCACGGGGGCGGCGCCCGTGGCCTCGAGCGCCCGGCGCAGCGACTCGACGAGCGTGACCGAGCGATGGCGGCCCCCCGTGCAGCCGATGGCCACCGTGAGGTAGGCCTTGCCTTCGCGCTGATAGAGGGGCACGAGGAAGCGGAGGAGATCCTCCAGCTTGGCGAGGAGCTGGCGCGCCTCCTCGAAGGACAGCACGTACTGCGCCACGGGCTCGTCGCGGCCGTCCAGCGGCTTGAGGGCGGCCACGAAGTGCGGGTTGGGCAAGAAGCGGACGTCGAAGACGAGGTCGGCGTCGTAGGGCGCTCCGTGCTTGAAGCCGAAGGACATGAGCGACACCGTCAGCCCGTCGCGCGAGCCATGGGGGCCATAGGCCTCCACGAGCCGGTCCTTGAGCTGGTGCACGGAGAGCCCGGTGGTGTCGATGATGCGATCGGCGACCCCGCGCAGGTGGGCGAGCGCCGTGCGCTCGGCGCGGATGCCCTCGAGCACGCTCCCCTCGCCGGCCAGGGGATGGCGGCGGCGCGTCTCCTGGTAGCGTCGCACGAGGGTCTCCTCCCCCGCTTCGAGGAAGAGCACCTCGGGCTTGTGCCCCTGGGCGCGCAGCTTGTCGAGCGTCTCCATGAGGTGGGCGAGGTATTCGCCCTCGCGGATATCCACCCCCAGCGCGATCATTCGGATGTCGCGGCTCGAGTGCTCGCAGAGCTCCGCGAAGGTGGGGATGAGCGTGGTGGGGAGGTTGTCCACGCAGAAATATCCCAGGTCCTCGAGGCACTTGATGGCGTAGCTCCGTCCCGCTCCCGACATGCCCGTGATGATGACGAAGCGAGGCGCGGGGACGGACGCGGCCGATTGCTCGGCGGGCATGCTCTCCTCAGCGCTTCTTGGGCTGGAGCCGCCGCTGGTGCGACGGGAGAATGCCAAGCTCCTCCCGGTATTTGGCTACCGTGCGTCGCGCGATGGTGAGGCCCTGCCCGCGCAGGACCTGGGCGATCTCCTGGTCCGACAGCGGCTTGCCCGCGTCTTCGGCGGCCACGAGGTCCCGGATGTTCTTCTTGACGGAGACCGAGGAGACCATCTCCCCGGAGTCCGAGGCGATGCCGCTGTGGAAGAAGTACTTGAGCTCGAACAGCCCCTGGGGCGTCTCCACGTACTTGTTGGTGGTGACGCGGCTGATGGTGGACTCGTGCATGCCGATGTCCTCGCCCACGTCCCGGAGCGCCAGAGGGCGCAGGTGGGCCACGCCCCGGTCGAGGAAGTCGCGCTGGAACTTCACGAGGCTCTGGGTCACCTTGCGCAGGGTGCGCTGGCGCTGCTCGACACTCTTGATGAGCCAGACGGCCGAGCGCAGCTTCTGCTCGACGTACTGCCGGGCCTCGTCGCCGGAGCGGCGCAGGAGCGAGCGGTAGAGGGCGTTGACGCGCAGGCGCGGAATCCCCTCCTCGTTGAGCACCACCACGTAGTCGTCGCCCACCTTGTGGATGGAGACGTCGGGCGCGATGTACCGCTGCTCGGAGGGGGAGAAGCGGCGGCCCGGCTTGGGCTCGAGCCCCTGGATCTCCTCCACCGACTCCATGATCCGATCGAGGGAGAGCTTGAGCGTCCGCGCGATGTCCGCGTAGCGGCGGCGCTCGAGGTCCTCGAAGTGCTTCTCCACGATCTCCACGGAGACGGGATCGGGCTCGGCGTCGGCGGTGAGCTGGAGGAGGAGACACTCCTGGACGCTCCGCGCGGCCACCCCCGTGGGGTCGAAGGCCTGAACGATGCGCAGGGTGGACTCGACTTCCTCGGCGGTCACCCCCATCCCCTTGGCGATCTCGTCCACCCCGGCGCGGAGGTAGCCGTCCTCGTCGAGATTGCCGATGATGGCCTCCCCGATGGCCACCATCCGCGGGTCGTCCGTGGCCAGCCGCAGCTGCTCCTCGAGGTGCTCGGCGAGCGAGGTGGCCGTGCGCCCGAGGTTCTCGAAGGGCAGGTCCTCGCGCTCCTCCGTGGAGACGGGCGTCCGCTCGTCCTGCTGGTCGAAGACGGCCGAGGTCAGATCGAAGGGCAGATCGTCCGCGCGCTCCCCGTCGACGGAGGAGGTCTCCTTGGACGCCGGCTCGGTGGGAGCGGGCGCGGGGGCGAGCTCCGTTCCGTCCGCGGCGGTGGCCGTGGCCGCCTCGCCGTCCACCTCCTGCTTCTCTTCGGGCAGCTCCTCGAGGAGCGGGTTCTCCTCCAGCTCCTTGCGCACGACCTGCTCGAGCTCGAGCGTGGACAGCTGCAGGAGCTGGATGGCCTGCTGGAGGAGCGGGGTCATCACAACCCGCTGGGTGGCGCGGAGAGAAAGACGCATGGGTCAGGCTCGCATGGGTCGCGTCATGGATCGCGGCTTGGGTAGCATCAAAGGGAGAACTTCTCGCCGAGATAGATCTCGCGGGCCCGGGGATTCTGCGCGAGCTCCGCGGCGGTGCCGGAGGCGAGGATCTGTCCGTTGTAGAGGATATAGGCGCGGTCGGTGATGGCCAGCGTCTCGCGCACGTTGTGGTCCGTGATGAGGACGCCGATGCCGCGCTCCTTGAGCCGCCCCACGATCTCCTGGATGTCGCTGATGGCGATGGGATCGATGCCCGTGAACGGCTCGTCGAGGAGGAGGTAGCGGGGGTTCGTCACGAGGGCCCGCGTGATCTCCAGCCGGCGCCGCTCGCCCCCGGACAGCGTGTAGGCCTTGTGGCTGGCGAGTGGGGTCAGGTCGAGCTCGGCCAGGAGCTCCTCGAGACGCGCGTGCCGCTCGTGGTGGCTGAGGTCCAGGGTCTCGAGAATGGCGAGCAGGTTCTCCTCCACCGTCAGCTTGCGGAAGACGGAGGACTCCTGGGGCAGATATCCCATGCCCAGCCGGCACCGCTTGTACATCGGCAAATCGGTCACCTCACGCCCCTCCAGGAATATCCGTCCACCATCCGCGCGCAGCAGCCCCACTATCATATAGAAGGACGTCGTCTTCCCGGCTCCATTGGGTCCCAGGAGCCCGACCACCTCGCCTCGATGAATGTCCAGGGTGACCCGATCCACCACGAGACGATTCCGAAAGCGCTTCCTCAAGCTCTGCGCGATGAGTCCTTCCACTCACAGGCTCCGCGCGGCGCCCGATGTCATGGGCAGACAGGGCCGCCCGGCCCCGCCTTGATGTCCGTCTTGGGTCGATCCTGGGCCGAGGGATAGAAGATGGCCTTGACCCGCTCCTGCTTGCCGCCCTCCACCAGGCTCCTGTCCTCCGCGAGATAAATGGTGATCCGCTCACCCGTGACGACGTTGTCCTCGCGCCACACCCGCGCGTTGCCGATCAGCACCACCCGCTGCTCCGCATCATAGTACTCGGCCCGATGGGCCGTGCCCATGCGGCAGTCCCGCGTGATGATCCTGACGTTGCCCGTGGACACCACGCGCTCGATGCTTTTCGTCTTGGCGTCGGTGTAGACCTCCATGCGGTCGGCGTACTGGATGGAGTTGTCCTGACGCGCCACCACATTGCCCTTGAAGACGGCCAGTCCCTCTTTCTGAAGACTCTCGAGGGTGTCGGAGTTCACGGTCACCGGCGCATTCTTGCCGTCGGTGGACGGCGCAGCGGGAGAAGAGGCGGCGGGACGTGATTTGGGCGCCGTCGGCTGGGCCTCCGGGGAGCGCGCGAGGACGAGCGCCCCGAGGACGATCAGCCCGACCATCGTCGCCGTCCGCCCGAGGCTCACGGCCGCGCTCGCCTGGTCGGCGGAGGAGGGGGCGCCGCCGCCGCTTGCCTGGCGCCGCCCTTCGTGCCGGCAAAGGTCGCCTGCACGGGGCCCCGGATAACCGTGAATTCCTCGGCCGGTCGCGTGTCGAGGCCGCTCCCCGTGACGACGACCCCCGACCGATAGACGGTCACGGGCTCTTCGGTCCAGGCGCGGCTCTCCGAGTTGCTCCAGAGGAGCCGCGAGGTCTCGAGCCGGAGACCATCGCTCGAGGTCAGCACGATGTGACCGCGCATCTCGACGTCGCGCGTCTGCTGGACGAGATCACCCTCGTCCCCGGTGATGGTCCATTTCCGCGTCGGCTCCTCGATGGCGAGCACGACCTTTCGCAGGAGGGTCTTGCCCGTGCTGTCGTACGAATCCGCCTGCTCGGCGTCCAGGCTCCACCGATAGCCGGTCTTGCCGTCCTCTTGAAGGTGGATCTCCCGGATCTGCTGATCGGACTGGGCGGGAACGATATCCGGAGGCGGCGCCGCGGCCCGATGTCCCTTGACGACGAGGACACCGATGACGATCGTCACGAAGAGGACGACTCCGAGGAGAATGCCGGCGGCGGTCTTTTGCATATGCAAGTTCGGTACCACGCTAGCATAGAGCCCCCCACCGAGGCAAACACGAAAGGTAGGGGGGTTGAAGCCTAAATCTTCGGCGGCCAAGCCTTCCGTCCGCGGAGCAGCATTTCAATAGCTTCCCTGACAGCCCCGCGCCCGCCGTCAAATCTGGAAACCCAGCCGACAGCACGCTTCACTTCCGCCGCGGCATCGGCCGGCGCAAGGGCAAGGCCCGCCATTCGCATGAGGGGCAGATCGGGGAGGTCGTCGCCCATCACGGCGACGACCGAAGCCTTCAGACGAAGCCGGGTGAGGATGTCGCGGAAGACCTCGGCCTTGTCGCTCGCGCCCTGGTGGACCTCGACCACGCCGAGCTCCGTCATCCGCCGCGTGACGGCCGCCGAGGCCCGGCCGGAGATGACCGCGATCGCCAGTCCGGCGCGCCGGGCCGCCTGCATCGCGTAGCCGTCACGCACGTGGAAGCGCTTGGTCTCCTCGCCCGCGGAGCCGAAGACGAGGGTTCCGTCGGTGAGCACGCCGTCGACGTCGAGGACGAGCAGTCGGATGCGGGCGGCCGAGGCCGGGGGCTTCGCCCTCACACGATCTTCGCGCGCAGGATGTCGTGGACGTGGATCACGCCGGCCGGGCGGCCCCCCTCGTCCGCGATGACGAGGCTCGTGATCACGCCCTCCATCAGCGCGAGCGCGCGCGCCGCGAGCTCGTCGGCGCCTATCCGCTTGGGATCGGGCGTCATGCAATCACCCGCGCGCCGATCGAGGAGGGCGCCGTGCACGAGCTGCTGGCGCCGCAGATCGCCGTCCGTGATCACGCCGAGAAGTCCCCCCGCCGCGTCCACGACGGTGGTCATACCGAGCCCCTTGGCATTCATCTCCTCGATCGCCTCTTTCATGGTGGCGCTGTCTCGCACAATGGGAACGGCGTCGCCCGTATGCATGAGGTCGCGCACGCGGAAGAGCGATTTCCAGCCGAGGGCCCCGCGGGGATGGAGGGCGGCGTAGTCCTCCGGACCGAGCCCCCGAAGATCGAGGAGGGCCATGGCGAGCGCGTCACCCATGGCCAGCGCCGCCGTCGTGCTCGAGGTCGGGGCCAGGTTCATCGGGCACGCCTCCTCGCCCACGCCCACGTCGAGCGCCACGTCCGCCTGGCGGGCGAGCGTCGAGCTGACGCTGCCCGTGAGCACGACGAGCGGGACGCCCAGGCGCTTGATGGCGGGAAGGACGGCCAGGACCTCGTCCGTCTCTCCGGAGTTGGACAGGGCCAGGACCACGTCTCCCTTGGCCATCATGCCGATATCGCCGTGGACGCCCTCGGCGGGATGCAGGAAGTAGGCGGGCGTTCCCGTGCTCGCGAGGGTGGCGGCGATCTTGCGCCCGATGATGCCGCTCTTGCCGATGCCCGTGACGATGATGCGGCCCCGGCAGCCATGCATCAGCTCCACCGCCCGCACGAACCGCTCGTCGAGCCGCTCGCGCAGGGCCGCCACGCTCTCCGCCTCGAGCCGCAGGACCCGATCGGCCATGGCCAGGAGGCGGATCCGATCGATCACGGGCCGACCTTCCCGAGCCCGTCGCGAATGGCCGCGAGCTCGTCGAGGAGCCGGGGCAGGTCGTCGAGGCGGAGCATGTTCGGCCCGTCCGACAGGGGCCGCCCATCGGGCATGGTGCGATCGGGATCCTCGTGGATCTCCATGAAGAGCGCGTCCACGCCGACGGCGACGGCGGCCCGCGCGAGGGCCTGCACGTATTGCCGCTCCCCGCCCGAGCGGTCCCCCGCCCCGCCCGGCAGCTGGACGGCATGGGTCGCGTCGAAGATCACCGGGTAGCCGAAGCTCCGCATGATGGGAAGCCCGCGGAAGTCGACCACGAGATTGTTATAGCCGAAGGATGTCCCGCGCTCGGTGAGCAGGATCGACTCGTTGCCCGTGGAGCGGATCTTGTCCACGACATTGCCCATGTCGCGGGGAGCCATGAATTGCCCCTTCTTGACGTTCACGGGCTTGCGCGTTCCCCCGCAGGCGAGAAGGAGGTCCGTCTGCCGGCACAGGAAGGCGGGCACCTGGAGGACGTCGAGCACCTCCGCGGCTGGCCCCACCTCGGACACGTCGTGCACATCGGAGAGGACGGGCAGCCCGCTCGTCTCCTTGACACGGGCGAGGATGCGCAACCCTTCCTTGAGCCCGGGCCCACGATAGGAGTGGACGGAGGAGCGATTGGCCTTGTCATAGGACGACTTGTAGATGAAGGGCACGCGGGCCGCGGACGTCACGCGCTGGAGCCGCTCGGCCATCATGAGGGCGTGGCGCTCGTCCTCGATGGCGCAGGGCCCGCCGATGAGGGCCAGGGGCGCGCCGCCGCCGATGGTCACTCCCCCCACCGTGACCGAGCGCTCGGAGGTCATGCCTTGGCCCGGTGACTCACGGCCTGGTGGTCCAGGGCCGCGCGGATGAAGGGATGATCGGGCAGCTCGATGATCTCCACGAGCTGCTTTTCCGCCCAGATGCCCGAGATCCGGAGCCCATTCTTCTCCAGCGCGGGCAGGTAGTCGTTGTTGACCTCATAGCGATGGCGGTGGCGCTCCTGGATCACGCCCTGGCCGTACGCGCGGGAGGCGCCGCTGCCCTCGGCCAGCATCACCGGGTAGAGCCCCAGCCGCATCGTCCCCCCCTTGTCGGTGATGTTCCGCTGCTCGGGCAGGAGGTCGATCACGTTGTGCGCGTCGGAGAGGACGGGCAACCCGCTCGTCTCCTTGACACGGGCGAGGATGCGCAGCCCTTCCTTGAGCCCTGGCCCACGATAGGAGTGGACGGAGAAGCGATTGGCCTTGTCATAGGACGACTTGTAGATGAACGGCACCCGGGCCGCGGACGTCACGCGCTGGAGCCGCTCGGCCATCATGAGGGCGTGGCGCTCGTCCTCGATGGCGCAGGGCCCGCCGATGAGGGCCAGGGGCGCGCCGCCGCCGATGGTCACTCCCCCCACCGTGACCGAGCGCTCGGAGGTCATGCCTTGGCCCGGTGACTCACGGCCTGGTGGTCCAGGGCCGCGCGGATGAACATCGGCCGAGATCGGCGGGGCGCGGGGGCAGCCCGAGCATCTTGACGATGCTCTCGTCGAGGCCCTGCTCGGAGAAGGCCAGGGGCACCTCGTAGATCGTGTCCACGTCCCGCGCGGCCACCACCGCCTCTTCCTCGACGTCGCAGAACAGCGCGATCTTGGACTTGGTCCCGGGGGTGAGCGGATGTTCCTTGTCCGTGCGGCAGAGGAGCACGTCCGGCTGGATACCGATGGCGCGCAGCTCCTTGACGGAGTGCTGGGTCGCCTTGGTCTTGAGCTCGCCCGCCGCGCTGATGAAGGGCACGAGGGTCAGGTGGACGTAGATGACGTTGTCCTTGCCCACGTCCTTCTTGAACTGGCGGACGGCTTCCAGGAAGGGCAAGCCTTCGATGTCACCCACGGTGCCGCCGATCTCCACGATGACCACGTCCACCCCGGAGGCGACCTTGCGGATGGCGGCCTTGATCTGGTCAGTGATGTGCGGGATGACCTGGACGGTGCGACCGAGGTAGTCGCCGCGGCGCTCCTTCTCGATCACGGTGCCGTACACCTTGCCCGTGGTGACGTTGTTGTCCCGGGTCATGCGCGCCCCCGTGAAGCGCTCGTAGTGCCCGAGGTCGAGGTCGGTCTCACCGCCGTCGTCGGTGACGTAGACCTCCCCGTGCTGGTAGGGGCTCATCGTGCCCGCGTCCACGTTGATGTACGGGTCCATCTTGAGGAGGGTGACGTGGAAGCCTCGGGCCTCGAGCAGCGACCCGATGGAGGCGGCGGCCAGCCCCTTGCCCAGGGACGAGACAACGCCGCCGGTCACGAAGATGAATTTCGGGGTCACCGGAGATCTCCTTTCATGGTCAGCGCGCGTGTCCACCGATCCAGGGCGACGTGCTCATCCTCCAGTGTCCGCACGTGCCCGTCGAGCTTCAAGTCTCTCAAGGCGCACAGCGCCTGCGCGACGAGCGGCCCCCGCGGGACGCCCGCCGCCATCACGTCGTCTCCGGTGGACAGGGGCCGCGCGCCCCGCCCCGCCGCGAGAAACCATTCGATGCGCCGCCGAGCCCGCGGCCCCCCGCAGAGCCAGGCTCCCAGGAGGACGGGAGGCGCGGTCGACCTCATGGCCTCGGCGACCTGGCTCGGACGCATCCGGGAGGCGCGGGCGACCCGCCGCGCGAGCTGTCGCGCGGGTCCCGCATCGAGCAGCCTCGCCGCGGGGTCGCGCACGGCGAGTCGCCGGAGACAGCGGTCCGCCACCGGCTTCGCCTGATCGAAGAGCAGCGCGAGGAGCGCCAGCTCCGTGGCGTCCAGCCCCACGCCGGCCCCGCGCGCCCAGCGCGTGAGCGCCCGCGCCTTGCTGAGTCTCGACGGGCTCGTGCGCGTGGACCGATACGCGGCGTCCCAGAGCCGGAAGGCGCCCCAGCGGAGAAGCAGGGCGAGGACCCGCCACGGATCGGGCTCCTCCATGATGAGCTCGATCTCGCCCACGAGGCGCTGGCCGGACATCGCCGGATAGGGGCCGAGGCGAAGGGCCAGCGCGAGGGCGCGGTGAAAGCCCTGATCGGGTCTGAGTCCGAGCCGGACGACATAGCGGGCCGCCCGGAAGATTCGCGTCGGGTCTTCCGCCAGGGACAGCGGGTGCAGGATTCGGAGGCGGCGCTCCCGGACATCACGCTCGCCACCATGCGGATCGTGGAGGCGCCCCCAGGCCGACGGCGAGAGGGCCACGGCCATGGCATTCACGGAGAAGTCACGCCGGCCCAGGTCTTCCTCTATCGACGCGGGGGTGACCTCGGGCAGGGCGCCGGGCAGGCCGTAGCGTTCGCCTCGCGCGCCTGCAATGTCCACGCGCCCGAGTGGCGTGCCGTCAGGGGTGAGACCGCCCTCGAGCGACGCGGTGCCGAAGGCGGCGTGCACCACGAGGTGCCCGCCCGTCTCCTCAGCCAGCCGTCGTCCGAACGCCACGCCATCGCCTTCGACCACGAGGTCGAGATCGGGCATGAAGGTCCCGGCACCCAGGAGGAGATCCCGCACGAAGCCGCCCACGACGAAGACGGCCTGCCCCTGATCCTCGCCGAGCTTGCCGGCCATGCGCAGCACCCAGAGCTTGCCCTCCGCCGAGGGGCCATGGAGACGATCGAGCCTGGCGGACAGCGACGGCGCCGGCCGCGAGATGGCAGAAGCCTCCACCATGCCCACGATGCGCCGGCCGTCCCGAATGAGCACGCAGGGCGCCCCGCGGTTCAGCTGCCGGCGGACGGCGATCTCGCCCGCGCGCGCCTCGAGGACAGGGAGCCGAGGATAGGCCAGATCCGTCCAGCGAAGGTGGCCGAGCTTCCACGAAGCCGCACGCTCGAGGTCGCTCCTCAAAGCCGCCGTCGACGATCTCGCGAGGGCGCTCCGCGCCTTTGCGTGGCGCAGGATCTCGAGGGCGCGAGAAACGCTCAAAGAGCGCGCGAGGCTGACCACGCGGCCCTCCATGAGCCCTCGCGCGCGCGCGTCGACTTGCGGATAGGCGTGCCCCGCTCTCGCCATGGGGTCAGCTCGCCTTGCGCTCGGCGCGCGGGTGAAATTTTCTGTACATGGCGCGAACGGCGGCCGAGGGCAGATGCGTGTAGATCTGGGTGGTCGAGATGTCGGCATGGCCGAGCATGGCCTGGACGGAGCGAAGGTCGGCTCCCCGCTCGAGGAGGTGGCTCGCGAAGGAGTGACGCAGGGTATGGGGCGACACGGAGGCGCGGATGCCCGCCCGCCGCGCCGCCCGCTTGATCATGGCCCAGAGTCCCTGGCGCGAGAGCGGCTGCCCGTACCGGTTCAGGAACAGGCAACCGGGATCGCCCCGCTTGACGAAGCCGGAGCGCGACGTGGCGATGTAGCGCTGAACCCAGCGGAGGGCCTGCCCTCCCACCGGCACGAGGCGCTGGCGGCTGCCTTTGCCCGTGGCCATCACGTAGCCCGCCGCCTGATTGAGATCTTCCAGCCTGAGCGTCAGGCATTCCGAGGCGCGAAGCCCCGAGGCGTACATGAGCTCGAGCAGGGCCCGGTCCCGCAGGCCTTCGGGAACGGAGATGTCCGGCGCTTCCACCAGGGCCGCGGCATCCTCGACCGACAGGGTGCGGGGCAGCCGCCGCGGCGGCCTGGGCGCCTCGAGATGCTCCGTGGGGTCGCGCCGGATCCCGCCGCTTCCCAGGAGGAAGCGGTAGAGCCCGCGCACGGCCGAGAGGTGGCGGGCCGTGCTGCGCGCCCCCAGCCCCTGCCGCCGGAGGGCCGCGAGGTATTCGGTGAGATCGCCCACGCGGGCCGTCGCCACCGCCCGGCCCCCGCGGCCGAGAAACGTGACGAAGCCGGTCAGGTCACGACGATAGGCGGCGAGCGTATGAGGGGAGGCGCCCCGCTCTGTCTGTAGGGCGGTGAGGAACTCGCGCACCGCGTCCACTCAGGGCCTCCGGGGCCCGGACACAGCGACGCCCCGGTAGCGGCCCATCCCAACCACCTGGGCCATGACCGGGGCGAACCCAGCCCACCGCTGAGGCATGTCGAAGTTTATCACCCGTCACCAGGGGCGGGCAAGGATTGCCCCCGACGCCGCAGCATCTGACGAAGCGCGGGAATCTCCGGCGCCCTGAGGACCGCGGCCACCGCGCCGTACACGACCACGCCGACGATGAGGGCGCCTCCCATCCACGCCGCCCCCGGCCAGCCCGCGCCGAGTCTCGGTCCCGCCCACAGACACCACAGCAGAAGCGCGCTCGAGGCCGCAGCCGTCCGCGCGAGCGACCGCAAGGTCTCGCGGCTGCCCAGCCGGCCGAGACGCCGCCGCAAGAGCCAGTAGAGAAGCGCGAGGTTGATATAGGCGGAGAGCGACGAGGCGAGGGCAAGCCCCGCGTGCTTGAGGGGCCACATGAGCAGGAGCGCGAGCGCGATGTTCGCGGCCACGGAGACGAGCCCGGCCCACACCGGCGTGCGCGTATCACCGAGGGCGTAGAAGGTCTGCGCGGCCAGTCGCGTCGCGGAGAAGGCGGGCAGCCCCACCGCATAGCCCGCCAGCGCCTGCGTCGTGAGAACGGCATCGGAGGCTGTGAACTCCCCCCGCTGGAAGAGGAGCCTCACGATGGGATGACCCAGCACCACGAGGCCGACCGCCGCGGGCACCGCGATGAAGACCGACAGTCTCAACGAGAAGCTCACGGTATCGCGAAGGGCCGCGTGGTCGCCGCGCGCCGCCTGCGCCGACATGCTCGGCAGGGCGGCCGTGGCCAGCGCGATGCCGAAGACGCCGAGCGGGAACTCCATGACCCGGTCGGCGTAGTACAGATAGGAGACCGTCCCCTGCGGCAGCAGCGAGGCGAGCAGCGTGTTGACGAGGACGGTCACCTGCACGGCGGCGAGGGCAAAGACGGCAGGCCAGAGCCGGCCCGCAATCGCGCGGACGGCGGGATGTCTCCACTCGACCGAGGGCCAGAGGGGCACCCCGAGCCGGCGAAGCTCGGGCAGCTGAACGAGAAATTGCCCCGCCCCGCCCACGAGGACGCCGACGGCGAGGGCGAGGATGGGCGGCGTCATCCTCACCGCGAGGACGAGCACGGCCAGGATCATGGCCACGTTCAGCACGGCGGGCCCGAGCGCCGCCGTGAAAAATCGGTGATGCGCGTTGAGCGCCGCCATGCCCAGGGAGGCCAGCCCCACCAGGACGAGGTAGGGAAACATGAATCGCGTGAGATCCGCGGCGAGCCCGATCTGTCCCGGATCCGAGGTCCAGCCGGGCGCCATGACGCGCACGATCCACGGCGCCGCGAGCATGCCGAGGACCGAGACGGCGCAGAGCGCGACCGCGGTGGCGCCCGCCACCGCACGGAGCATCCTCCGGAAGCCCGCGCGGCCGTCATGCGTCAGGGAGGAGGTGAACACGGGAATGAACGCGGTGGAGAGCGCGCCCTCGGCGAGAAGGCGCCGCAGGAGATTGGGAATGCGAAAGGCGACGAAGAAGGCGTCCGTGACCGGCCCCGCGCCGAAGGCGCGTGCCACCACCATGTCGCGCACGAACCCCAGGATGCGGCTCAGAAGGGTGGCGAGACCGATCGAGCCCACCGCCCGCACGACCCCGTGCCGCACGTCCCGCTGCGCGTCGCTCACGCGGACATAGTCCTTGACAGTGATGGACGTGGACGGTAGGGTCTACTGTCGCTCGAGGGTCGAGCGTCCGGTGTCCACGCACGCAGTGATTGTCGCAGGTTGATCCGAGACCACCTCAGGGGAGGAAGGCAGCCGTGGCCAACACGCGATCCGCCATGAAGCGGATCAAGCAGAACGAGAAGCGTCGCCTGCGCAACCGCGCCGCGCGCGTCCTCGATCGCGCCGTGAGCCGCGGCATCATCCATCGCAATACGGCGGCTCGCAAGAAGTCGGCCCTCGCCCGCTCCCTCCCCCGCTAGCGCGCGCATCAGCGGCGGGACACGGAGGCGGCCAGGCGCTCCAGCAGCTCGGTGGCGGCGTCGCGCAGGATTTCCCCGCCCCCCTCTCCGTACAGGCTCCCGCAGGCGATGTAGCTCGGCTTCGCGTAGTCCTCGCGGGTGAGGAAGTAGCCGAGGTAGTCGTTGGTGTAACCCGCCACGAAGACCCGGGCGAAGTGCCGCCGCCCCGCCTTCTTGATATCGAGACCGAGCCGCGTCTGCAGCTCGCCGGGCACGGTCACCCACGCCCCGTCGCCGATCCGGAAGGCGAGAAGCTCGGAAGACGTGGGCAGGGCGGATCCGAGCCCGATGCGGACGAAGCCGGGCGCCCAGCCCGCCAGACAGTTGCGCGCGGACAGAGCCGGCCTGGGCAGCCTCACACGCGTCACCTGAGAGGCGAGCGGCGCGTCGCTTCCCTCGCCCAGGTCGCGCCACAGCGCGAGGGCCCCCTCGGCCAGCGCCGCGCCCGCCCACCCGACCCCGCCCCATCCGTGTCGGAGTGGGCTCACGTCCGCCGCCGCGCCGTTGACGAAGAGGGCGGGCGCGCCCGTCTCCCGCTCGAGACGCGACGAAGCCTCGGCCATCAGGTCGCCAGAGAGGAGGAAATTGTGGCGCCCGAGGGCCGTCCCGTGCACGGCATAGCTCCACACGACGGCGATGGGACGACCGCGCGCGGCGGTGACCTTGAGCATTCCGAGCTCGGGGTCGAGCGGCTGCTTCAGTCGGCTCCGGCCCAGGCCCGGCAGCGGCGCGAGGCCCATGATCGCGCGCGCGGGCTCGCGACGTCGCTCCGCCTCTCGGGCCGCCGCCTCCATTCCGTCGAGGAGCCGGGCCCGCACCTCGGGCGCCAGGCGATCGAGGGCCAGGAAACCGAAGAGCGACGACTCGCTGTAAGCGCCCGGGCCCGAATGCGTGTGCGAGGCCGACAGCACAAGGGTGGGGGCGGAGCCTCTCGCGGCCAGGCGCTGGCGCAGGTCCGTGACGAGAGTCGGATCGATGCCGATGGTGTCCACGGCGAGCCACAGGATCTGCGTGGCCCCGGACGTCAGGACGAGGGCGCGCGCCCGAATGGGATCGTGGACGCCGGTCGACGGCCTGAACCAGAAGGCGTAGGGCCGGCTTCCGAGAAGATCGGGCATCCACGCGCGACGCGGAAATCCTCCGTAGCCCGCGAGCGGCGTGCCGGCGGGAAGCACGATCTCCACCGACGCCGCGCCCGCTTCGAGCGCCGCCGCGGGTGACGGCGACGCGGCCATCGCGAGCAGGATAGTGGCGGCGGTCAGTCCGCGCACAGGTCGGCCACGAGCAGGCAGAGCTCGGGGCGCGCGAGGCCGCCCAGCTTGAGCCGACGCTCCACCTTCCAGCACCGCGCGAGGCGCGAGGCGGCCGGGGTGGCGCGCCGCGCCTGGCCCGCCAGGATGGCCAGGATGCGCAGCGGCTCCTCGCCGGCCGAGAGGAGCCGGTCCAGGAGGGGCAACGCCGATCCCGGGTCGCGGAGCTCCACCGCGCGCGTCAGCTCGAAGATCTCCCGCGAGCGATGCTCTCCGACCACAGCCTGGATCTGTGCCACGCCGATCCGCCTGTTGTCCGCGCCCCCGGCGAGGGCCGCCTTGCCGAGCTCGGCGGCG
Source organism: Candidatus Rokuibacteriota bacterium (assembly GCA_003220345.1). Lineage (GTDB taxonomy): Bacteria > Methylomirabilota > Methylomirabilia > Rokubacteriales > CSP1-6 > AR37. Next base: position 26,684 of record QHSC01000091.1, read on the forward strand.
AGCGCGGCCGGCTCCTCGCCCACGAGGGTGACGAGGAGCTGCGCGGCGTCCTCGGCCAGCTCCAGTCCCTCGGAGGCGGCATGAGCGCGGAGCCATCCGATGAGGGAGCGACCGGAGAGGCGCGGCACGTCGATCACGGAGGCGGCGGGCACCGCCTTGAGCAGCCAGTGCGAGGAGGCGAGGACTTGCGGGACGGCGAGAAGAAGCGCCGTCGTCGGGTTCGGCTGACCCAGGTACTCCACGAGCGGCTCGGCCTGCTTGGGGCCGAGCGCCTCCACTCCGCGGGCGATCACGACCCGCCGCGCCGCGCCCCACGGAAAGGTCTGGGCGGCGCGGACGATGCCCTCGGCCCCCGCCTCCCGCGCCTCGAGGACATCGCGCGACATGACGAGCTCGGCCGCCTCCGGAATGAGGGCGCGCGTGATCCGTGCGATGGCCTCGTCGATCAGGAAGGGCTCGGCGCCGTGAAGGAGCGTCACCGCGGCGACCTGTCCGACCTCGGCCGCCCGGAGCCAGCTCCCGTAGTTCACTAGAAGCGGTCGACCGCGTGATTGACCACTTTTCGCCCTATCTCCACGGCGGCCTGCTTGACCGCCCCTTCCTCGCGGCTCACGGTATCGGCGACCTGGCCCGCGACCTGGAAGTCCACCACCTCGCGCAGCCCCTGCTGCTCCCAGAGCATGGCGCTCTTCTTGAGGTCGCGGAACCGGACGTTCATGGTCACGGCCAATCGATAGGAGCGGAGGTTCAGGCGGCTGTCGAAGGCGAGCGACTGCACCTCGAAGCCGATGATCTCGCCCTCGAGCATGGAGTCAGCCGCGTCGAGCGAGACCACGCGGAGCTTGCCGTTGGTGGTGAAGGCGTTGACCACGGCGCTGCTGATGGTGCTCTCGACGCCGGGCTCGGTGGTCCGGTTCCTGAAGACGGGCACGGCCACGCTCTTGATGTGGTCCGGCAGGTTGCCCTGCAGCGAGTAGCCGCAGCCACCGACGCACAGCGCCGCGGCCAGGGCGAGTATTGTCCGGATCTGGGGGGAAGCGGCGCCGCTAGTGCCCCGACCCCTCATGAGCTGGTCACGATGTTGACCAGCCTCCCGGGCACGACCACGACCTTGGCGACCTGCCGGCCATCGATCCACGGACGCACTTTGTCCTCGGCCAGCGCCGCCTCGCGGATGCTCTGCTCGGGCGCGCCGACCTCGACGGTGAGACGCGTCCGTACCCGGCCATCCACCTGCACGACGATCTCCACCGCCTCGCGACGAAGCGCCGCGGGGTCGGCGGTGGGCCATGGCTGAGTGAAGAGGCTGCCCGGGCGGCCGAGGATGGTCCACAGCTCCTCGCCGATGTGGGGGCAGACGGGCCCCAGGAGAAGCAGCGCGGTGTCGACGGCCTCGCGCAGGAGCGCCGCCCGCTCCGCGCGGGCCACCCGGTCCAGCGAGTCGCGCTCGAAGTCGTGGAGGGCGTTGACGAGCTCCATCACCGCGCTGATGGCGGTATTGAAGTGGAAGTCGCGCTCGACGTCGGAGGTGACGCGCGCGACCGTCTCGTGGATGACCCGGCGGAAGGCTCGGCCCGCCTCCGAGAGCGGGCCCGGCCCGGGAGGCCCGGCCGCGCCGATCTCCTCGCGATGCGCGTGGACGAAGCGCCAGAGGCGGTTGAGGAAGCGCGAGGCGCCTTCCACCCCGCTCTCCGTCCACTCGAGGTCCCGCTCGGGCGGAGCGGCGAAGAGCGTGAAGAGTCGCGTCGCGTCGGCCCCGAAGCGCCGGATCATGTCGTCGGGATCGACCACGTTGCCCTTGGACTTTGACATCTTGGCGCCGTCCTTGATCACCATGCCCTGGGACAGGAGCGCGCGGAACGGCTCGTCGAGGGCGATGAGATCCAGGTCGCGGAGCACCTTGGTGAAGAACCGCGCATAGAGGAGGTGGAGCACGGCGTGCTCGATGCCCCCGATGTACTGGTCCACGGGCATCCAGTACTCGGCGGCGGCGCGCTCGAACATCCCCTCATCGTAGTGCGGCGAGCAGTAGCGGAGGAAATACCAGGACGACTCCACGAAGGTGTCCATGGTGTCGGTGTCGCGCCGCGCCTTGCCCCCGCAGCGCGGGCATGTGGTGTTGACGAAGGACGCCACGCCCGCGAGTGGAGACCCGCCCTTGCCGCTGATCTGGACGTTCTGGGGCAGCACCACGGGCAGGTTCTCTTCGCGCTCGGGCACCATGCCGCACGTCTCGCAGTAGAGAATGGGAATGGGCGCGCCCCAGTAGCGCTGCCGGCTGATGCCCCAGTCGCGGAGCCGGTAGTTGACCTTCGAGCGCCCGATCCCCTGCCTCACGAGCCAGTCGATGGCCGCGCGCTTGGCCTCGTCCACGGACAGCCCGTCGAGGAAGCCCGAGTTGATCTTCACGCCGTCGCCCGTGTAGGCCTGGGTGTCCTCCCATCCTTCCGGACGCTTGACGGTGGCGACGATGTCGAGCCCGTGCTGCTTGGCGAACTCCCAGTCCCGCTGGTCTTCTCCCGGCACGGCCATGATGGCACCCGTGCCGTAGCCCATGAGGACATAGTCGGCGAGGAAGAGCGGGATCTCCGCGTCCGTGAACGGATTGACAGCGCGCGCGCCGAGCCGCAGCCCACGCTTCGGCCGGTCGGCGGCGAGGCGCTCGATCTCGGACTCCCGCGCCACCTCCTGCCGAAAGGCGGCCACACGCGCGCGCTCCTCCTCGTCGGCGACGAGGGCGTCCACAAGGGGGTGCTCGGGGGCGAGCACCGCGTAGGTCATGCCGAAGGCGGTGTCGGGCCGCGTGGTGAAGATCGTGATGGCGAGGCCGGCGCGTCCCACCACGGGCAAGTCGAACTCCGCGCCCTCGCTCCGTCCGATCCAGTTGCGCTGCATGGTGAGGACCCGCTCGGGCCAGCCGGGGAGCCGGTCGCACCAGTCCAGGAGCTCCTCGGCATAGTCGGTGATCTTGAAGAACCAGCCTTCGATCTCCTTGGCCTCGACCTCGGAATCGCAGCGCCAGCAGCGGCCCGCCTCCACCTGCTCGTTGGCGAGGATGGTCTGGCACGACGGACACCAGTTGACCTTGGAGCGCTGCTTGTAGGCGAGACCCCGCTCGAACATCCGGATGAAGATGAGCTGCTCCCACCGGTAGTACGCGGGATCGCAGGTGGCGAGCTCGCGGTCCCAATCGTAGGACATGCCGAGACGCCCGAGCTGCGTCTTCATGTTGGCGATGTTCTCGAGCGTCCACACGACGGGGTGGACCCCGTTGTCGATGGCGGCGTTCTCCGCGGGGAGGCCGAAGGCGTCCCATCCCATGGGGTGGAGGACGTTGAAGCCCCGCATGAGCTTGAAGCGGGCCAGAAGATCACCGATGGTGTAGACGCGGACGTGGCCCATGTGAATCCGGCCCGAGGGATAGGGAAACATCTCGAGGCAGTAGTACTTGGGCCGGCCCGGATCCTCGGTGACCCGGAACTGCTTGCTCTTCTCCCAGACCCCCTGCCACTTGGGCTCGATGTCCCGGAAGGGATAGCGGTCCTGGCGGTCGTCGATGGCCATATTTCTGGCTGATTTTTACCACACTTAGGAGGGGGGCGCAAGAAAGCCCCCCGGGGGCCGGAGGCCCCCGGGGACGGGCAAGATCTACTTCTTCTTCAGGGTGAGGTTGATCGCCTTCGCGGCCTCGTCGGCCTTGGCAACCGACTCGGCGTGCTTGCCCGAGTCATGAAGGGCCTTGGCTTCCTTGGCAAGGGCCTGAGCTTTCTTCGACGCGTCATCCGTCTTGCCGGCCGTCGCGTCCTCGATCTGCTTGATCAGGAGCGGGCACTGGTTGGCCAGAGCCGCCCCAGCGGTCGCGACGATCAGGGCAAGAGCTATCAGGACTCTCCTCATGTGTTCACCCCCTTTCCGTTGCTGTCGGCATTCTAACCTCTTTCCGGACGGGTGGGTTCCCCGTTGGACGGCGCCGATTCCCCTTTCGGTGCCGCCGGAGGCTCCGGGGCGGGGTGAAAGAAATCGTGGATGCGCTCCGCGAGCTTGGGTGAGACCTTCGGCACGGCGGCGAGCTGAGCGACCGAGGCCTCGCGCACCGCGCGCGCCGAGCCCAGGCTGCGAAGCAGGCTCGTTCTCAATGTCGGCCCCACGCCGGGAATCTGGTCGAGCACCGAGCTGATGGTCCGCTTCGTCCGCAGCTTCTTGTGATACGTGATCGCGAAGCGGTGCGCCTCGTCACGGATCTTCTGCAGCGCCTGGAGCGCGGGCGAGGTCAGCTCGAGGACGAGGGGCTCGAGCCGATCCGGCGTGTACACCTCCTCCGCTCTCTTGGCGAGGGAGGCCATGGGCAGATAGTCGAGCCCGAGCGCCTCGAGGGCCTTGAGCCCCGCGCCCAGCTGACCGCGACCGCCATCGAGCAGCACCAGATCGGGAAGGGCGCCGTCGGTCTCGAGGGCCTTGCCGTAGCGGCGCGTCACCACCTCGTGCATGGCCGCGAAGTCGTCCGTGCCCGTCACTGTCCGGATGCGATAGCGCTTGTAGTCGTCCTTCTTCATCTCCCCGTCCTGCCAGACGACCATGGAGGCCACCGTCTCCCCGCCCTGGAAGGTCGAGATGTCGAAGGCCTCGATCCGGTGCGGCGCCTCGGGGAGATTGAGGGCGCGCTGCAGCTCGTCGAGCACGGCCTGCGTCCGGTTGCCGCGGGACAACAGGTAGGTCGAGAGCGCCAGCGCCGCGTTCTCCTCCGCCATGGCCACGAGCTCGCGCTTGCGCCCGCGCTGGGGAGCGAGGAGCTCGACGCGCCCGGCCCGTCGCCGGGCCAGCCACTCGAGGACCAGATCCGCCTCGGGAATCTCGGCGGAGAGGAGGATCTCGGGCGGCGGGGTCACCTCGCGGGCGTAGAACTGGCGGAGAAAGGCGGAAAGCAGCTCGCCCTCGCCTTCCCCGCCCAGCCGCTCGAAGAAGAAGGACTCGCGCCCGAGGAGCCGGCCGCGACGAACGAAGAAGAGCTGCACGCAGGCATCGGGCCCCTGGCGCACGCAGCCCACGATGTCCAGGTCGCTGTCCTCGGTCGAGATGATCTTCTGCCGCTCCCGCACCGTGTTCAGCGCCTGGACGCGGTCGCGCAGCCGCGCGGCCTGCTCGAACTTGAGCTCCTCGGCCGCCGACTCCATCTGCATCGTCAGCTCCTGGGCGAGACCGTCGTTCTTCCCCTCGAGGAAGCGCTCGACGTCGGCCACCGTCCCCGCGTAGCCCTCCCGGCTCTCCCACCCCGTGCAGGGCGCGTTGCAGCGATGGATGTAGTACTGCAGGCACGGTCGCGATCGCTTGCCATCGATCTTGATCCGGCAGGTCCGGAGGGGAAAGAGCTGGCGGACGAGCCGGAGCGTCTCGCGCATGGCCGTGGCAGGGTAGAACGGCCCGAAGTAGGCGGCGCCGTCCTGCTGCACGCGCCGCGCCACCACCAGTCGCGGGTACTCCTCGTTGGTGGTGAGCTTGAGGAACGGGTAGTGCTTGTCGTCGCGCAGGATGATGTTGTAGCGGGGCCGGTGCTTCTTGACGAGGTTCGACTCCAGGATGAGGGCCTCGAGCTCATTGCTCGTGACGATGTACTCGAAGTCGCGGATCTGCCCGACGAGGGCGTCCGTCTTCGGGTCGGGGGCGCGGGACTCCTGGAAATAGGAGCGCACGCGGCTCTTCAGGGAGGCGGCCTTACCCACGTAGATGATCTGGCCCTTGGCGTCCTTGTAGAGATAGACGCCGGGCCGGGCGGGAAGCCGGTCGAGCTTGTCCTCGAGCTCCCCCGCCCCTACGCGCCCAGCCACAAGGTCACCGCGAGGAGGGCGAGGCCCACCAGCGCCGGCACCAGCACCATCCACGTCAGCATTTCCCCCCAGCGCCGAAGCGCGAGCGCTCCCGTGCGTCCGCGCCGCGGCGGATTGAGAAAGGCGATCAGCTTGGAGAGCACCACGAGCGCCACCGCAAGCACGGCGAAGAATACGAGGGTCCACTTGACCACGAACACGGCGTCATCACCCTCGGTGCACGCCGAGGTCGACCTTGCGGAGGGCCTTGATCCGGTCCCGCAGCTCGGCCGCCCGCTCGAAGTCGAGCCGCCGGGCCGCCTCGCGCATCGCTCCCTCGAGCTCCACGATGTGAGCCTGAAGCGCCGCCGGGCTCTCCCAGGTCGGCTCGGCCGTGGTGGGCACCTCGACCGTGTAGTAATCGCGCTCGGGCACGCTGTCGAGGAGGTCGCGCAGCGACCGCTTGACCGACTCCGGCGTGATCCCGTGCTCCTCATTGTACCGTCCCTGCACCGACCGGCGCCGCTCGGTCTCGGCGAGGGCCTCCTGCATGGAGCCGGTGACGGTGTCGGCGTACATGATCACCTCGCCGTTGACGTGCCGCGCCGCCCGCCCCGCCGTCTGGATGAGAGAGGTCGCGGAGCGGAGGTAGCCTTCCTTGTCGGCATCGAGAATGGCCACGAGGGAGACCTCGGGCAGATCCAGGCCCTCCCGCAAGAGGTTGATGCCCACGAGGGCGTCGTACTTGCCGAGCCGCAGCTCGCGAATGATGGCCACGCGGTCCAGGGTGTCGATGTCGGAGTGAAGGTAGCGCACGCGCAGGCCGTTCTGCTGGTAGTACTCGGTCAGGTCCTCGGCCATGCGCTTGGTGAGCGTGGTGATGAGGACCCGCTCGGCGCGCTCGGCCCGGGCCCGGACCTCGGCCATGAGATCGTCGACCTGGACGCCCGCGGGCCGCACGGTGATCTTCGGGTCCATGAGCCCCGTCGGACGGATGATCTGCTCGGCCACCGCCCCCCCCTGCCACGGCTGGCCCGGCGCCGTGCGCCGCCCCCCCGCCAGCCTCAGCTCATATGGTCCGGGAGTGGCGGAGACGTAGAGCGTCTGGGGCACGAGGGCGGTGAATTCTTCGAAGGTCAGGGGCCGGTTGTCGAAGGCCGAGGGCATCCGGAACCCGTATTCGACGAGGGCCTCCTTGCGCGACCGGTCGCCCGGGTACATGCCGCGGATCTGCGGGACGGTCACGTGAGACTCGTCGATGATCACGAGAGCGTTCCGGGGCAGGTAGTCCATGAGGGTGGGCGGGTTCTGGCCTGGCTTTCTCCCCGACAGGTGGCGAGAGTAATTCTCGATGCCGTGGCAATAGCCGATCTCGCGCAGCATCTCCATGTCGAACAGCGTGCGCTGCTCGAGGCGCTGCGCCTCCAGGAGCTTGCCCCGCGCCTTGAGGAAGCGCAGCCGCTCCCCCAGCTCTTCCAGGATGCCCGCGATGGCGCGCTCCGTCTGGTCGGCGGGCGTGACGTAGTGGCTGGCGGGATAGATGCGCGCGCCGGTGACGGTGCCCGTGGTGACGCCGCGGAGCGGGTCGAGCGTCGACAGCTTCTCGATGGTGTCGCCCCACAGCTCCACGCGCAGCGCCTCCGCCTCGGCGGCGGCGGGAAAGATCTCGACCACGTCGCCCCGCACCCGAAAGGTGCCCCGCCGGAAATCGACGTCGTTGCGCTCGTACTGGATGGCCACGAGGCTCCGGATGAGCGCGTCGCGCTCGAGGGTCTGGCCCGTCTCGAGCCCCACGTGCATGCCCTGGTAGGTCTCCGGTTCGCCGATGCCGTAGATGCACGACACGGAGGCGACCACGATGACGTCGCGGCGCTCGAAGAGGGACGTGGTGGCGGAGTGCCGCATCCGGTCGATCTCGTCGTTGACGAGGGCGTCCTTCTCGATGTAGGTGTCCGACTGCGGAATGTAGGCCTCGGGCTGGTAGTAGTCGTAGTACGACACGAAGTACTCGACGGCATTGTCGGGAAAGAACGACTTGAACTCGCCGTAGAGCTGGGCGGCCAGCGTCTTGTTGGGCGAGATGACGAGAGCGGGCCGGTCGAGCTGCCGGATCACGTTGGCGAGCGTGAAGGTCTTGCCGCTTCCCGTGATCCCGAGGAGCACGGCATGGGGGTGCCCCTCGGCCACCAGCGAGGCGAGGCGCTCGATGGCCCCGGGCTGATCGCCCGCGGGCGAGTACTCCGAGGACAGCCGGAAAGACACGCTCAGGGGGCGGTGGGAACCGCCACCAGGTACTTCCGCCACGAGTCCAGGAAGCTGGTGGCGTGGGGGTGCCGCATCAGGTGGACCGAGAAGAGGAACTGCGGGTGGACCGGCTCACGGATGAGCCGCATGCGCGACTCCTCGAGGGTGCGGTTGCCCTTGAAGAGGTTGCATCGGAGACAGGCCGCCACCACGTTGGTCCACGTCGTCTGGCCGCCCCGCGAGCGCGGCATGACGTGATCCACCGTGAGCTTCTCTCCGCGCCGGGAGCAGTACTGGCAGGTGTAGCCGTCGCGACGAAGGATATTCTTCTTGTTGAAGGCCACCCGCTCCAGGAAGGGCTTCCGGATATAGGCGGCGAGACGGATCACGGAGGGGAGCGGGAAGGCCCGCGAGGGCGAGCGAATCACGCGGGGCGAGCTCTCCACGCTCTCGGCCTTGCCCGCGAGCAGCAGGGTGACGGCGCGCTTGGCGTTGGTGAAGTGGAGCGGCTCGTACGTGTAGTTGAGCACCAGGACCGCGATATCGTTCATATCCCTTCGTCAAGGATAGTCAGCGGTCCCAGCACTGTCAACACCTGCCCCTCAGACCAGGGCCCGCCACACGACCGGCGCAAAGCCGGTGAGCACGAGGAAGACCGATCCCACCCAGCGCCAGTCGCCCGTGGTGAGCGAGACGGCGATGAGGACGATCATGAGACAGAGGAGGAGGAAGCACAGAGCGTAGAATCGGATCTCGCGCCGATCCGTCCATCCGCCTTTGCCCACGAGGGCCGGCATCATCCCCGCGAGATAGACCGGGGAGTAGACGAGAAAGAACACGACGAGGGCAGCGGAGAAGAGCACGATGCCGGCCAGGCCTCCGACTACGCCCCAGGCAATCCACGCCACGGGTGACGCCGCGGGCTCTGAAAGGAGACGCGGCACCATGTCGGGACGGAACATGATGAGGAGGAGCGCGCCCGCGCATACGGGCAGGACCCATTCAAGCCAGGCGAGCTTGGGAGGGCGCGGGCCAATCTGGATCGCTGATCGGCGCTGCTGCTTGGCGCTGTACTGGCCGGATCTGTTCGCCATGGCCCCTCCCTCTCAGCGAGCCTGGGTCTCGACGACCAAGAGCAAGCTCCGCTGCTCGGCAAAGCGCCCGGACGCAAGGTTTCGCTTCATGACCTGCTCAGTATCTCACAAGGATGCCCTCCGACGGTCCGCCCGCGGCTGCGCCTGCCCACCCCGCAGCTAGGCGGACGGGCGGAGACGCAGGGCGTCGGCGAGCACGGCCAGCACCCGCTCGAGCCTGAAGGGCTTGACGAGCATGAGGTCCACGCCGGCCTCCCGCAGCTTCTCCGGATCCAGCAAATGCCCCCACCCCGTGATGAGGATGACCGGTGTGTCGGGACGCAGGCGCTTCACCGAGCTGGCGACGTCGAGCCCCGAACACTCCGGCAGCGAGAGGTCGGTCAGCACGACGTCGAAGGCCCCGCCCTGGAAGCGCGCCAGCCCCGTGAGCCCGTCGGTCGCGGATTCGACGCGATGGCCCGCAGAGGCCAGGGCCTCGACCAGCATCGTGCGGATCCGGTCCTCGTCCTCGAGCACCAGGATGGAGGCGATATCCGAGAGCGCGGCCGCCTTCGCTTGCTCGGCCGCGGGCGGGGGCACCTCCACGGCACGGGCGGAGGCGACGGGGAACCACAGCGTCACCGTGGTGCCCCCGCCCGGCTCGCTCCGCACGTGCACGCTGCCGCGGTGGCGGCTCACCACTCCCTGGACCACCGAGAGGCCGAGTCCAGTGCGGTGCGGGGCCCGCGTGGTGAAGAAGGGATCGAACATGCGCCGCCGTATGTCCTCGCGGATCCCCTCTCCAGTGTCCGAGACCTGGAGCTCGACCCCCGTGTCCACGCGGCGCGCGGTCAAGCCCAGGCGACCTCCCTGCGGCATGGCGTCGATGGCATTGAGGATCAGGTTCATGACGCCCTCGCGCAGCGCCGTCGCCTGCCCGTCCACCGAGAGGTGGAGATCCAGATCGGTGACCACGTCGATCTGCACCCCGCGCGCTTCCGCCTCGTCCTTCCACACCGCTCGGGTCAATGTCATCGCGTCCTGCACGACGGCGATCAGGTCCACGGGCCCCGTCGCATCGTCCGCGCTCGTCGCCGCGAAGCCCTGGAGACGGCGCACGATGTCGGCAGCCCGCCACCCCGCCTCCTCGATGTCGGCCAGGTCTTCGCGCAAGGGCCCGTCGGGCACGCGCGAGAGCATGAGCTGCGTCTTGCCGAGCACGATGGCCAGGACATTGTTGAACTCGTTGGCGATGCCGCCCGCCATGGCGCCCGCCGCGCGCGCGCTCGACGTCTGCACGAGCTGCTCCTGGGCTCTCTCGAGGCCCTGGAGGGCGCCCTGCACCTCACCGTAGAGTCGATTGTTCTCCATGCCGAGCGCGAGCATGGAGGCGAGGACCTGGACGGCCTCGATCTGGTCGGCGGAGAAATCGCGCGCCTCGGGGTCGCCCACGTAGAGCGCGCCCACCGTCTGCCGCCGGAGGCGCACCGGCACGGCGAGGCAGGCGCGCAGACCGACCTGGAGCAGGAAGTCGTCCTCCGATCCCGCGCGGCCCTGGATGTCCCGGCAGGCCGCCGGGCGCTGCGTCGCGAACATTTCCCCCGTCAGTCCGCGCGCGCTATCCACGCGGATGGTGTCGAGGGCATCTGCGGAGAGCCCCATGCCCGCCGCGAGAGCGAGGCCGCCCGTCCCACCCGGCACGCCGATGGCCGCGACCCGCGCCTCGGCCAGCCGGCAGGCGACCTCGCACGCGCGCGCGAGAACGGCCTCCATGTCCTGGCCCACGAGCACATGGCCGAGGAAGACCTCGAGCTCGCGGAGCCGGCCGATGTGGCCTCGCGTGGTCTCAATGGCATCGCGCTGGCCCAGGGCGTTGCCGACCCTGTCGGCGATCACGAGGAGCAGCAAGACCTCGGCCTCGGAAAAGGGCGGCCGCGGCGCGCGGCGGCCCGCGTAGAGAATTCCCAACGCGCTGCCTCCCGAGCGGACAGGGACGGCGACGGCATCGGAGACGGGAAACAGGGCGAGGAAAGGATCCTCCACGATGCGAGGGGCGCCGCCGGAGACGCGCGTGAGCCTCTCGTCCTGGAAGGCCTGGCCCACGAGTCCTTCCCCCGCCTTGATGGAGATGGTCTCGAGGTCGTCCCGGCGGAACCCGCGACCGGCACGCGGCACGAGCCTCGAGGCGAGGGCGTCCCAGGTGAAGAGCATGGCACGGTCGGCGGTGAGGACACGCGCCACGCGATCCATGGCGAGGGAGAAGACCTGAGACGGCTCGAGGCCGCTCGAGGGGATGGCCAGGATCTCCTCGCCCACCGTGAAGGCATCCCGCTCCTCCGGCGCCTCCGCGGCGACCCGGGGCCCGAGAGACGAGGGGGAAAGCGCGACACGACGGAACCGGTGGGCGAGCGACTCGATGCTCCGTCGGATCTCGACGAGCGCGCCGTGAAGGTCCGGCGAGGTCGGATCCGGGGAGACCTGCTCGTCGCTCATGGGCAATCCGACCAGATATTACTTCGCCCTCGGACCCACCCGCCCGGCAAACTTCGGCGACCGCTTGCTCCGCGCTACTTGGCCGCGAGAGAGTGGATGTAGCCGACGAGGGCCCAGCGATCCTTCTCGGGCAAATGCCGCCACGCGGGCATGGCCCCGCGGCCTGTGCTGATCTTCCAGAAGAGCTCGCCGTCCGTATCGTCCTGCACCGCCTTCGACGTCCAGTCCGCCGGCTTGGGGTTGAGAGCGACCGAGGCCGCCCCGTCGCCCTTGCCCTTGGCCCCATGACAGGTGACGCAGTTGACCTGGGCCACTTTCCTGCCCTGCTCGATGGTCTGGGCATCGGCGGGCAGCGGGTTCTTCTTCTCCTTCTCCCCCGCCGGTGCCGTCCAGGGCGCCTGCGCCGCCGCGAGCGCGGCCATCGAGATGAGTGCCGCCAATCCAAGCGCCGTGCCCACGAGTCGGGCCGCTCGTCTCACCCCGGTCACCATTGCCTCCTCCTTCCGTAACCTTCGTCCGTAGCCTTCTGTCCCGGCGCCCCTGCTGGGCGACTCGAACCGTCGTGGGCACGTCGCGTATCACTTAACATCCGCAAGATTCGACGGTCAAGCCGAATCCTCGATTCGGTCCTGGGTCAAGTTGCGAGCCAGATCTACTCAGCCCTCGCCTCGGGGCTCCGCCCTCAGCTCGAACCACCACGCCCGAGGGAGCCTGCAATGCGAGGCGTACCTGTATGTACGTTGAGCGTTTGCAGGCGACCGAGAACGTGGCTCTTCGAGCCGAACGGCCCTGCCGTGAGGCGAGAGCTGAGTTGATCTGGCGAAGCAAATTGGCCCAGTACCCGCCGTTCGCGGCTCGCGGAGCCCTGTGCTATGGTCTCCCCCCATGCCGGAATCGACGACACACGCGGTTGCCGTCGTGGGCGCGGGCCCGGCGGGACTCTTTGCGACCCGCGCGCTCGCCGCGGCGGGATGCCGAGTTCTCCTCCTCAATCGTGACATCAAGCCGGGCGGGCTCGCCGAGTACGGGATCTTCCTCAACAAGTACAAGATGAAGGGCGGCCTCCGGAGGCAGTTCAGCAAGATCCTCACCGACCCGCGCGTCACCTATCTCGGCCACGTGGCGGTGGGCGAGAGCGGGCCCCTGAGCGTTCCCGCCCTCCGCGCGGCGGGCTTCGACGCCGTGGTCTTCGCCATCGGAGCCCAGGGCACCAAGTACCTCGGCATCGAAGGGGAGCGGCTCCCAGGCGTGTACCACGCCAAGGACCTCGTCTATCACTACAACCGCCTTCCGCCATTCTCGGAGCGTCACTTCCCCATGGGTCGTCGGGTGGCCATCGTGGGCGTGGGCAATGTCATGGTGGACATCGCCAACTACTGCGCTCATTTCTGCGAGTGCGAGGAGATCATCGCGGTGGCGCGGCGGGGCCCGCACGAGAAGGCGTACGATGACCGCGAGTTCGAGGACGTGGAGGACGCCTTCGACCGCGACGCGTACCGGCGGGAGGTCGAGCGCATTCGCCCGCGCCTGGAGGCGGCCGGGCAGAGCGCGGACGAGCTTCTGAAAGCCCTCGCCGCTCGGCCGGAAGCGGAGGACCGCTGTCGGGCTCGCCTGACCTTTCGCTTCCTCGCCTCCCCGCAGCGCGTGATCACCGAAGGCGGGCGCGTCGTCGGCCTCGAGATCGAGGAGACGCGGCTCGCGCGCAAGGGCGAGCGGATCAGCGCGGTCGGGACGGGCGAGATCTCGCGCATCCCGTGCGACACGGTGGTCTTCGCCGTGGGCGACCGCGTGGACGAGAGCGTGGGACTGCCGTACCGGGAAGGGCTGTACGTGACGGCGCCCGGGGCGGAGCAGGACCCGGCCGCGGCCTATCAGGTCTGGGATCCCGCCCAGGGTCAGCCCCTCGCCGACGTCTTCGTGGTCGGCTGGGCGCGGCGGGCCAGCGACGGCGTGGTCGGGCGGGCGCGCCTCGACGCCGAGACGGGGATCAAGCACATCTTGAAGATCCTCGGGTCCCGGCCCACGCGCGCGCCCGCGGAGGCCGAGCGGCCCGTGACGAAGATCATGCACGAGCTCGGCAAGGCGGGCGCCCGGCCCGTGACGTATGAGGAGGTCCTGCGCATCGAAGCCGCAGAGCGCGAGCGCGCCCGCCGCGACGGGGTGGAGGAATTCAAGTTCGCCAGCGACGAGGACATGCTGGCCCTTCTCTCGAGCTAAATTAGCTGTCTCTTTCCGCGCGGGCGCTCGAGATGGCGAGGAGCGCCAGTATCACCGCGCCCAGTCCATAGCCGGCAGCGAGCAGGAAGGGATAGGCGCTTCCGGCCGACCAGGGCCAGAAGAGCGCGCCGCTCGGCAGCGGCGAGTGCATCAGGCCGACGAGCGTGGCCAGGCCCGCTGCGAGAAACACGGCGGCGGCCCGACCCAGCCGCCCATCGATGATGCTCACGAGGGCCCAACCCCACAGGAGCGCCGTCACGATGAAGCCATTTCCGAGAGCGAGAAGGTGCTGGTAGGCGAGGCGGCCGTCACCGGTCAGATCCGCCGCGCCTTTTCCGACTGAGGCCAGCAGACCATTGACCTCGATCAACACCAAGGTGGCTACCGCAGGGATGAAGGACACGGCAACGGCTGCCGCATGGCGAGCGGGCGAGGCCACGAAGGCCTGGGCCGTGATCTCGAGGCCGACGAAGATGAGGATGGGCGCCACGGCAGCCTCGGGCAGGAGGCTCACGAGAATGCCCACGAGTCCAAGCGAAGCCCCCACCCCGATGACGAGGGCGGTCGCGAGCGTATAGCCCGCCCGCGCGCCCATGGCCTTGTAGGCCGGATGTCCGATATACGGTGTGTTCTGTATCACCCCTCCACAGAGGCCCGCGGCGATCGTCGCCACGGCCTCCGTCAACAAGATGTCTCTCGCCCGGTACTCGTCTCCCGCCACGATGGCGGACTCGGTATTGTCGATGCCGCCAATCACGGTTGCGAGGGCAAATGGCATGGCGAGCGGCAAATACGGCCAGACGGCGCCAAAGGTCTCGGCCCATGCCAGGGTCGGCCAGGGAATGGCCAGGGCGAGGCCGGGTAGCTCGGTCGCAGGCGCCGGACCCCAGCCCCCCGCCGCGCGAAGCCAGAAGATTCCCGCCCCCGCCAGGACGGCGGCAAGGGCGCCCGGCATGCCGCCGGGAAGCCGCACTCGGCCGATCAGCGCGACGAGCACCAGGGTCAGCGAGACGAGTCCTACCAGTGGATCGGCGAATACCCTCAGGGCCGGGAGGAAAGCGATGAGCAGTATGGCCACGCCGGCGATGGAGCCCAGGAGCGCCGCCCGCGGCACGAGACGTCGCACCCAGTCACCGAAGAAGGCCAGCAGGAGCTTGAACCCGCCCATGGCGACGGTGACACCCATGCCGATCTTCCACGCGAGGATCGGATCTCCCGTGGCCAGCATGGCGGGTCCGAGCACTCCGAAGACGATCCCGAAGAGCGACGGTGTGTCGATGCCGAAGGGCATGGCCGTGACCTCGTCCCGACCCGACGCGCGGGCCAGACGCACGGCTAGCCACGTGTAAGTCAGGTCACCGACGAGGACGCCCGCCGCTGTCCCGGGCACGATGCGTCCGAGCACGAGATCCGGCGGGAACTTGAAGGCGCCGATGAGCAGACTCGAGAGGATGACGAGGAGGGTCGTGTTGTCGAGCGCGAGGACGAAGAACGCGTTCCAGTCCCCGGGCGCGACCCAGCGCGGGCCGCGGCGCGCGACCCTCACGCTAGGCGGATCTTCGCTGACCCGGCGCCCGGGCGGCCACGGTGTCGCGAACGAGCCCGCGCACCCGCTCGGCGAGGGCCTGGCACCAGGCCAGGCTGCCGCGACGCTCTCTCACTTCCGGGTAGGCCAGCTCGATCTCGGAAGAGAGCCCATCGCCGATCCTGACGCGAAGCCCATAGGTCTTGCCCTCGCGCGGGCCCACACGATCGAGCAGCACTTCCGCATGCAGGTTCTCGCGCTTGGCGTGGGACTCCGCGAGGTTCCAGAGCCAGCGCGCCACCTCATCGTAGTCACCGCCGCTGAACAGGGGCTTCCCCTAACACTCGTTGAAGCCGCAGGACAGACACTTCTTGCACCCTTCCTCGTAGACGAGGGTCGCCTGTCCGCACTCCTTGCAGAGATCGCCGACCCTGCGGCGTCCCCCTTCGGGCGCCTTCGCGGCCTCCGGGGCGGGGCCACGGCCGATGCCGATGTGCTCCCCCAGCGTGCGGGCGAGTGCGTCCGGCAGCGAGAGCACCTTGGCCGCGCCGAAGCCCGTGGGCTGGCCGCCGCCGATCCATGCGAGCTGACTGATGACCTCCTCGAGCCGCCGTCGGGGAGACAGCGGCGAGGGCAGGCGGAGCACGAGCGAGATGAGGCGCCCGAGGGCCTCGGCCACCGCCATCGTGTCCGAGCCCGCCTTGCCGACCTGGACGAAGACCTCGAAGGGGTCGCCGCCCGGCGTCTCGTTGACGGTGACGAAGGCCGTGCCGATGGGCGTCTCCATGCGGTAGGTGGCGCCCGCGAGGCTGTGCGGACGGGGCCTGACCACGCGATCATCGAGCGCGTCCGTCGCCTCCGGCGCCCCCGCCGCGTCGCCGCCCACGCCCACGTTGAGCACCTGACCTCCCTTGCAGCCGTCGCGAAACACGGTGATGCCGAGACAGCCCTCGCGCCAGGCCAGAAGATACGCGTCCGCCACGTCCTGTCCCGTCGCGTCGGCGGGCAGGTTGATGGTCTTTGACACGCCGTTGTCGGTATGTCTCTGGAAGGCGGCCTGGTGGCGCACATGCCAGCTCCAGTGAATCTCGTGCGCGGTCTTGAAGACGGCGCGCGCTGCCTCCGGGACTCCGGGGATGCCCGCGAGGGTGCCGCGGCGGGCCACCTCACCCATGAGGGCGTCGGAGTAGAACCCTCGCTGCCGCCCGAAGCGCTCGAAGCTCTGGCTGACGAAAGGCAGGACGCGCTCGCCGTCCACGCCCTTGACCCTGTGCTCGAAGGCCAGCGCGAAGACCGGCTCGATGCCCGAGGAGCAGCCGGCGATCATGGAAATGGTGCCCGTGGGCGCGATAGTGGTCACGGTGGAGTTCCGGAGCGCGCGCCCGCGCTCGTAGATGGACCGCTCGTAGTTCGGGAAGGGCCCGCGCTCCTCGGCAAGCCGGGCCGACTGGTCGTGGCCGATGTCCTGGATGAAGGCCATGAGGCGCCCGGCCAGCGCGAGCGCCTCCTCGCTGTCGTACGGGATGTCGAGGGCAAAGAGGAGGTCGGCCCAGCCCATGACGCCCAGCCCGATGCGGCGGTTCGCCTTGACCATGGCATCGATCGCGGCCAGCGGATACGGATTGACCTCGATCACGTCGTCGAGGAAGCGCACGGCGAGGCGGACCACACGCTCGAGCTCGTCCCAGTCCAGGCTCCACAGTCCGTCCTGCTCTCGAGCGAAGCGGGCGACATTGAGCGAGCCCAGATTGCACGCCTCGTTGGGCAACAGAGGCTGCTCACCGCACTGGTGAACCACGAGGCCATTGGCGATCATCGAGTGGCTTTGCGGCTCGGTCAGATCGTAGACGCGGCGGACGCCCGCCGGCTCGACGCTGACCACGGGATCCGAGAAACGCTGCGCGTAGAAGCCGCCATAGCGGATACGGCCGAGGCGTTCCTGTTTGGCTCCGAGGAAGCCGACGGTCCGTCGAAAGACCTCGCGAGACTTGCCGAAGATCCCGAGCTCGAAGAGCACACCATCCGATCTGTAGGCTCGCGGGGCGCCTCGGACAGCTCGATAGGCGAAGATGCAGTCGCGGGGTGCTCGAGACCGGTCGAAGATGCGACTCTTGATGCCGAGGTTCAACAGGAGAATCTGGACACCCCGGAGCAATTCGGCGCTCTTGGATGTCAGCGCGATCCACGCGCTGTTGGCTTTCGGATTGTCCCGGACCGTTCCGTCCGCCGTGAAGAGCGCCTGGAGAAATCCGATCACGGCCTCCGGGGGCGCCCCGAAGATAGACGCCGGCACGACCTTGTCCGCGGCGCGGGCGGGGCGGACTCCCAGGCGAACGAAGAAATCGACGAGGAACTTGCCGTGGTAGGACACGTGCCAGACGCCCCGGGGCCGCTCGACGGCGCGCGTCGGATGTCCGTACCATTCGTCGACCGCGCCATGGATCCGCTCACGCATCGTCGCATCCCCGGGCCCGAAGCTGAATCCCACCCGGCAGTTGCGATCGCCCGCTCTGAGCCAGCCGTCACCGATCAGCCAGCCCAGGACGAAACCCAGCTCCTGTGTCCAGATGGATGGCAATGCGTGGCGGTACGACCGTCCATTCGCGCCCTTGAACTCGGTGGCAACGTCGAAGGGAAGCCGTCGATCGGAGGCAAAGGCGCCCGGATCGCTCTGGATCCACACTCGATGCCCGCCCGACTTCAGCTCGCCCGCCGCCATCCACCCGCGATCGGTCATGACGCGATGGTCCGGCGTGCACACGAGCTCGAAGCCGGCCCGGGTCCGGAGCCGCACGGTCTCCCGCTCTCCGGAGCAGATCGCCTGGCTTATGGGCAGACATCCGTTGTCGTACGAGACAAGGGGCACGTTGTGCGTGCCTTCCCAGACCATGAACCGCGCGGGAAGGAGCCGGCCGTCGATCTTGACGGCCACCCCGCCCGCAGCATGGCGCTCGACGAGCTCGTCCATGCGCATCAGGCCCCGGTCCGTGGCCACGAGCGCCTCGCCGGTGAGGCATGGGTTCGTCGCTTCGACGAGGCCCACCGCGGGAGTGGGATTGGCGGGGCTCGCGTTGATGCGGTCGATGAAGACGAGGCCGGGATCGCCCGTACGCCACGCCGCGCGCACGATGCGATCGAAGACCTCCTGCGCCGACAGTCGCGCCACCGCCATGCCCGTCCGCGGGTTGATGAGGTCGTAGTCCCCGCCCGACTCGAGGGCGGCCATGAAAGAATCGGTGACGGCGACCGAGATGTTGAAGTTGGTCATGGCGCCGTCGAGCTTGCACTCGACGAACTCCAGGATGTCCGGATGGTCGACGCGCAGCACGCCCATGTTGGCGCCGCGGCGGGTGCCCCCCTGCTTCACCGCCTCCGTCGCGCTGTTGAAGACTTTGAGAAAGGACACGGGGCCCGAGGCCCGGCCGCCCGTCGAGCGGACGAAGTCGTTCTTCGGCCGGAGACGCGAGAACGCGAAGCCCGTGCCCCCGCCCGACTGGTGGATGATGGCCGCGGCCTTGACGGAGTCGAAGATCTCCTCCATCGAGTCGCCCACGGGGAGGACGTAGCAGGCGGAGTACTGGAGCTGGTTGTCCTTGCCCGCGTTCATCAGCGTGGGCGAGTTGGGCAGGAACTGCCCCTCGACCATCATGTCGTAGAAGGCGGTGGCGATCTCCTGGGAGGCGGCCGGGCTCCGACCGAAGCGCGCCTCGGCGTCGGCGATGGTGCGCGCCACACGCCAGCACATCTCCTCCGGGGTCTCGATGACCTTCCCCTCCCGGCGGGAGAGGTAGCGCTCGGCCAGCACGCGCAGCGCGGGCTCTGACCAGCGCCCCATCTTGGACGGTCTCGTCTGAGCGTTCATGAACCTCATCTTAACATAGGAGAATCGCGGGCTTGACTCTTTGGCCGCCATCCATAGAATGGGTGCCAGCCAAGAGCCCGATGACCTTGTCCTCTCCGGCTTCAGAGAAGCGATGACTCTCCTCAGACGCTACCGCGTCGCCGCCGCTGTGATCGTTCTTCTCGTGGCCACGGGGGGCGCGCTCCTCTTCTGGACCAAGACCCAGCAGGCCCGCGGCGCCACGCGGGGTCGCCCAGATCCCTTGGTGGGTGTCGTCTCCCCGCAGCGGCGCGACATCGAGGTCAAGCTCTCCTTCACGGCCGACATCCTGCCTATCCAGCAGGCAGCGATCTTCTCCAAGGTCTCCGGCTATATCAGGAAGCTCCACGTCGAGCGCGGAGACTTCGTCAAGGAAGGCCAACTCCTCGTGGAGATCGACGACCTCGAGCTGCGAGCCTCGGCCGAGCAGGCTCGGGCCGCCCTCGTCTCGGCCGATGCGGGCCTGGAGGTCGCGCGCTCCACGCTCGAAGGGCAGCAGGCCAACTACGAGAATCAGCGCGCCAACCTGGCCAAGGCCCGAGCGGTCGCTGCCAATGACGCCCGCCAGGCGGAGCGGATGAAGACCCTCTTCCAGAAGGGCATGGTGGCGGCGGCCGACTGGGACAATGCCCGGACCACCGCCGACTCTTCGGCCGCGTCGACGGACGCCGCGGAGGCGCAGGTGCGGCTCGCGACCGTGCAGATCTCCACGCAGGAGAGCCAGGTCCGGCTCGCCCAGGCCCAGGTGGAGACCTACCGCGCGGCGCTCACGCTCGCCCGGACGAACCTCGCGAACACGCGACTCCTCGCGCCCTTCGCCGGATACGTCGCCCAGCGCAACCTCGACCAGGGCGCGGCGGTGAGCGCGCAGTCGTCGGGCACCACCAACACCTCGGTGGGCATCATCGTTCTCCAGGACATCAAGAGCGTGAAGATCCAGCTCGAGGTGCCCGAGCGGGACATCGGACGAGTCAAGGTGGGCGGCCCCGTGCGCGTGACGGCCGATCCCTACAAGGGGGAGCTCTTCGCAGGGTCCATCGCGCGCATGGTCCACGCTCTCGACCCCCGCTCGCGCACCATGGGTGTCGAGGTGGAGATCCCGAACCCGGATGCCCGGCTCAAACCCGGGATGTTCGCGCGCGTCGAAGCAGTCGTCGAGACTCGCACGGGCGTGCTCTCGGTGCCCATGGAGACCCTTCGGGTGGGTGAAGGGCCGCCCCTCGTGATGGTCGTCCGCAACGGCGTCGTGGAGACCGTTCCCGTCCAGCTCGGCGCCGCGGACGCGAAGGGAATCGAGATCGTCAAGGGACTGGGCGAGCGCGAGCAGGTCATCCTGCAGGGCAAGGACCTCGTTCGCCAGGGACAGAAGGTCCGGACCACGCCGGCGGGCGGTCAGTAGCGCATGTGGCTGACCCTCGCGGCCATGCGGAATGGCATCGCCATTCTCATGGCCTCCCTCTGCATCATCCTGCTGGGCGCCACCTCGCTGGGTCGCATGCCCATCGACCTGTTCCCGAACATCAACTACCCGTCGCTCCGCATCGGCACCATCTACAAAGGCGCCAGTGCCCAGGACGTCGAGCGCACGGTCACCTACCCCATCGAGAAGGCGGTCTCGGCCGTCGCCAACGTCCGCTACGTCGAGTCGCGCTCGCGTCAAGGCTTCTCCGTGGTCACGGTTCAGTTCTCCTGGGGCGCCGACGTCGACGCGGGCCTGACCGAGGTGATGCAGCGGATCCAGGCCATTCTGAGCACGCTCCCCATCGGCGTCCAGCAGCCCTTCATCCTCAAGTTCGACCTGTCGAACATCCCCGTCTGCATCCTGACGGCGTCGGGCGGGGGGCTCGACGAGCGAGCGCTCTACGACCTCGCCTACAACACCATCGAGCCCCAGATCGAGCGGCTGCCCGGAGTCGCCTCGGCCAACGTGGATGGCGGCAAGATCCGGCAGATCACGATCAATCTCGACCGGGACCTCCTCTACTCCAAGGGGCTATCGGTCAACGAGGTGACCCGGGCGGTCAACGACGCCAATTTCCTGCTCCCCTCGGGCGACGTCAAGATGGGCTCCTTCGATTACAACGTCTTCACCAACAACCAGTTCTCCGTGGTCGAGCCCATGGAGGACATCGTGGTCCGCCGCAGCGGGACCACGCCCATACGCCTGCGCGACGTGGGACGGGTCGAGGACTCGGCGGAGACGCAGGTGTCGATCGTGCGCGTGAACGGCGAGCGGGCCGTCTACCTGCGCGTAAACAAGCAGCCCGGCGCCAACACCGTCGAAGTCGTGGATGCGGTCAAGGCCACCATGCCCAAGCTCCTCGGGCTCCCGCCGGGCGTGGATGTCCGCCTGAGCCTGGACCAGTCCACGTACATCCGGCAGTCGATCGAGAATCTCTGGCACGAGGCGGCCATCGGCTCCGTCCTGGCCTTCCTCGTCATCCTGCTCTTTCTGAGCTCCCTCGTCTCGACCTTCATCATCGGCATTGCCATCCCGCTGTCGCTGCTCCTGACCATGGTCGCCATGTACTTCCTGGGCCAAACGCTCAACATCTTCACGCTGGGTGGCCTCGCCCTCGCCGTCGGCCGTCTCGTTGACGACTCCATCGTCGAGCTCGAGAACATCAACCGGCATCTCGCCATGCCCGGCAAGCCACGGCGCAAGGCGGTGCTGGACGCTGCGCGCGAAGTGGCCATGCCCATCTTCGTCTCCACCATCACCACCATCGTGGTGTTCCTGCCCACCGTCTTCCTGGAAGGTCAGGCACGGCTCCTCTTCATTCCGCTGACCTTCACCATCTCCTTCTCGCTCTTCGCCTCATTCCTCGTCTCGCGGACGGTGACCCCGCTCCTCTGCTATCACTGGCTCAGGGGGGAGCACGAAACAGATCACGCCCAGGCGGTGGGGCCGTCCGGCGGGCTTCGGGCCAAGCTGAGCGCCGTCTTCGCCTGGAGCAGCAGGATGCTGCAGGGGTTGGACACGGTGTACCAGCGCCAGCTCAACTGGGCGCTCGACCACCGCAAGGCTCTCCTCGGGGGCATTCTCGTCCTGCTCGCCTCCGCGCTGATCGTCCTGCCCTGGGTCGGGACCGAGTTCTTCCCGGAATCAGACGAGAGCCAGTTCATCGTCCGACTTCGGGCGCCCGTCGGCACTCGGGTGGAGGAGACCGAGCGCATCGTCAAGCGAATGGAAGACATCATGCGGTCCACGGCGAAGCCGGGTGAGATCCGGACGATCGTCACAAGCATCGGGGTACCGAGCGGGCGCTCCGGGCTCTTTTCGTCGAACACCGGCCCCCATACGGCGCAGCTCCAGGTCTATCTCACCGACCCGGATCAAAGGTCCCGGAGAGACAGGGAAATATTCGCCGAGATAAGGCCCAAACTTGCCGGGCAATTCCCCGGTACGACGTATGGCGTCGACTTCGGGGGCATCGTGACCCGCGTCCTGAACTCGGGCTCCGACGCCCCCATCCAGATCGAGCAGCTCGGATACGACTTGAAGGACGCGCGGGATCTTGCCCGGATGGTTGCCCGGACCCTTCAAGACACTCCGGGCGTGGCGGATCCGCTCATAAGCCGCGAGGAGAACTATCCTCAGTTCGACATCGTGGTGGACAGGGAGAAGGCGGCCATGGCCGGCCTCAGCCAGCGCGACATCGCTCAGACCGCGCTGATCTCTCTCAACAGCAATGTCAGCCTGACCCCGTCAATTTTCACTGATCCCCGGACGGGGAACCAATACAATGTGGTCGTGCAGCTCGACGAGCCGTTTCGGTCCACTTCTGACGATCTGTCTCGGCTCTTCGTCATGGGTGACGGGAATCGGCCGGTCCTGCTGGGCTCGGTGGCCGAGGTCAAGCAGGGCGTCGGGCCCGTGATGATCGAGCGGAAGTACCAGCAGCGCATCGTCAAGATCATTGCCCAGCCTTCCGGACGGGATCTCGGCTCCATCGCGCGGGACATCGAAACCGGGCTCCAGGCGCTTCCCCTGCCTCCCGGCTTCAACTTCCAGCTCACAGGCCAGATCCAGCAGCAGCGCGAGGCGTTCAGCAGCCTCAAGTTCACCTCGCTCTTGGCCATCATCCTCGTCTACATGGTCATGGCCTCCCAGTTCCGCTCCCTGCTCGACCCCTTCATCATCATGTTCTCCGTGCCCCTCGGGATGATCGGGGTCATCTGGGCGCTCTTCCTGACGCGCACCACCCTCAACGTCACCTCCTTCATGGGCATCATCATGATGGTCGGCATCGTGGTCTCCAACGGCGTCCTGCTCGTCGAGTACATGAACGAGCTCCGCCGCCATGGGCTCGGGCTGCGCGAGGCCGTGATACAGGGTGGCCGCACGCGGCTCCGCCCCATTCTGATGACGAGCCTGACCACCCTGGTCGGACTCATCCCCATGGCCCTGGGCATCGGTACGGGGAGCGAGGCGAACGCGCCCCTGGCGCGCGCCGTCATCGGCGGGCTCGCCGTGTCCACCCTGCTCACGCTCCTGTTGATCCCGACGCTCTACGTGATGCTGGAAGAGCGCTTCCCGCGTCGCATGGAAGAAACCCAGGAGGAGCTACCCCTGCACGGGACAACGGCATGACGGGGCAGGCCCCGAGAAGGCTCCTCGCGCTGGCCCTCGCGATCTCCCTGTGCGTGGCGGAAGCCTCGGCGCAGACTCAGCCCCCCGGGGGATCTCAGGTGATACCGCCGGGAGGCTCTCAGCTGCCCCCGGGAGCGACCCAGACGCCCCCCGGCGCCATCCAGACGCTCCCGGGCCAGACGCCCCCGGCCCCGGCGCCGACAACCCCCGGCGCCCCGCCGGCGCCCGCTCCCGGCATGCCCGGCCCGCCCGTCACGCAGCCTCCCCTGACGATCACGCCTCCGGGCGATGCCACGAGACCGCCGTCGGGAACGGGGTCCATCCCGGGCCTGGCGCCGACGCAGGTTCCCATTCGCGAGATGCTGCCCACACCCTCGGGGATCCGGGCCTTCCCCTCCCCGGACGAGCTCAAGGGCAAGGAGCTCGAGCTCGAAGAGGCGATCAAGATCGCCCTCGACAATCAGCCGCTCATCCTGGCGCGCATCGGCGACTACCAGGCCTCGATCCAGAGCATCTATATCGCGCTGGCGCCCCAGCTGCCTCAGCTCAGCGGCCAGTGGAACGGGTTCGAGCAGAAAACCGTGTCGTCGGGGCCGAGCCCATCGGGCCAGTTTGCGCCGCTGTCGTTGACCCGCAACGTGACGACGTCGGCCACGTCGCTTTCGACCACGGCCACCGTCACCGCCTCCCAGCTCCTCTGGGACTTCGGGAAGACCCTGGCCGCCACCGCCGCCGCGAAGGCGGGGGCCAAGTCCTCCGCCGAGGATGTCGAGATCCAGAAGGATGAGAGCGTCCGTCTCGTCAAGACGGGGTACTTCAACCTCATCCTCAACGAGCGACTGGTCGAGGTGAACCAGGCCGCCCTCGAGCGGGCCCTCGTGAATCTCCGGAGCGCCAAGGGCTTCTTCGACGTGGGCACCCAGCCCAAGTCCGCGGTGACGCGCGCAGAGGTCGACGTGGCGACCGCGCAGGTCAACCTGATCGGCGCCCTCAATGCCGTGGTGATCTCGCGCACGACCCTCAACACGCTCATGGGCATCCCCGTGAACACGCCGACCCGGGTCCGCGACATCCTCGCCTACCAGCACGTGGACTTCGATCCGAAGACCCTGCTGCCCGAAGCCTTCGCCCGGCGCCCCGAGTACCGGCAGATCAAGGCGCGTTTCGAGCAGTCCGAGCAGACGGTCAAGCAGCAGTTCCGCAACTTCTTTCCTTCCATCACGGCAAGCGGCACCTATGGATCCGCGCGCTCCGACATGAACGAGATCTACAACTACGGCGTCCAGCTCAACTGGACCATCTTCGACGGCGGCGGCAAGATCGCGCTGTACAAGCAGGCGCAGGCCCAGCGGGACGCCGCGCAGGCGCGGGTGCGGGACACGGAGCTGACCATCTGGCAGCAGGTGGAGCAGGCATACAACACGGCCATCCAGAGCGAGGAAGCCATCGGCGCCGCCACCAAGGGGGTGGAATCCGCCGACGAGAACTTCCGATTGAGCCAGGGACGGTTCGACGCCGGCGTGGCCAACATCATCGAGCTGACCGACGCCCAGCTGGCCCTGACCACGGCCCAGGCCACCCTCGTCCAAGCCCTGGCGAACTACCGGATCGCCATCGCCCAGCTCGAGCGGTTCCTCGGCCGGCGCTAGCCAGCTCGGAGGGCGCCACCCCCCTTCCGGAGCGCCCCCCGCCTCTAGGAATAAAGCCCCTCGCAGGGTAGTCTCATGGCTATGAGTCGTCGTGCGTGGATCGTGGTCGCGATGATCGTGCTGGCCGCGGGCGCCAGCGGCGCGTGGTTCTACACGCAGAGCCGCGGCAGCACGCCCCGCTTCCGCGCGGCCAAGGTCGAGCGGGGGCCGCTCACCGCCACCGTCTCGGCCACGGGCACGCTCAACGCCGTCGTCACCGTCCAGGTCGGCTCCCAGGTCTCGGGGCAGATCAAGGAGCTGTTCGCGGACTTCAACTCCCAGGTCAAGCGCAACCAGCTCGTGGCCCGGATCGACCCCGAGAAGTTCCAGGCCGCGGTGTCCCAGGCCAAGGCCCAGGTGGACGCGGCCAAGGCGACCGTGCTCAACCAGCGGGCCCTGGTCGAGAAGACCCGAGCGGACCTCGCCAATGCCCAGGCGGCCCTCGCCGTGGCCAAGGCGCAGACCGCCAAGGCCCAGGTCGCCGTGGTCGACAGCCGACGGACCCTTGCCCGCAACGCGGACCTGAGAAAGCGCGGCCTCATCGCCCAGGCCGACGAGGACACGGCGCAGGCCGCGTACGACTCGGCCGTCGCCCAGGCCGAGTCGGCCAAGGCGCAGGAAGTCGCCCAGGCCTCCCAGATTCGATCCGCCGAAGCACAGCTCAAGGTGACTGAGGCCATGCTGCAAGCGGCCAGCGCCAACGTGGTCCAGCAGGAGGCTGGCCTCAAGCAGGCCCAGGTCGATCTCGACCACACGGAGATCCGCGCGCCCGTGGACGGCGTCGTGGTCTCGCGTACCGTGGATGTCGGCCAGACGGTGGCCGCGAGCCTCCAGGCGCCCACGCTCTTCACCATCGCGCAGGACCTGACCCAGATGCAGGTGGATACCAACGTGGACGAGGCCGACGTCGGCCGCATCCGGGAAGGTCTGCACGCCACCTTCACCGTGGACTCCTTCGCCAACCAGACCTTCTCGGGCGAGGTCATGCAGGTCCGCAAGGCGCCCCAGGTACTCCAGAACGTCGTCACCTACAACGTCGTCATCTCCGCGCGGAATCCGGATCACAAGCTCCTGCCCGGCATGACGGCCAACGTGCGCCTCATCGTGGACCAGAAGGACTCCGTTCTGAAGGTGCCGAACTCCGCGCTGCGATTCCGCCTGCCCGGCGACGACAGCGTGCCCGTGCGAGGCGTGGCCCCGGGCGCGGGGGCCGGCGGAGGGGCGAGCCAACCCTCGATCGACCAGATACGAGAGCGTCTCACCAAGTCCCTGGGCCTCACTCCCGAGCAGCAGCAGAAGCTCGATCCGATCCTCCAGGACACACGCGAGAAGATTCGCGCGCTGGGCGCGCGCGGCGCCAACGACAACGAGCGCCGGATCGAGAGCCAGCGGATTCGCGAGGCCTCCCGCGAGCAGATCCGGGGCATCCTGACGCCCGAGCAGCGTACCAGGTATGATCAGGACATGGCCGACGCGCGGGCGGGCCGCCAGGCCATCTCGGGACGCGTCGTCATCCTCGGGCCGGACGCCAAGCCCGTGCCCGTCACGGTGCGGCTCGGCATCACCGACGGCAGCTTCACCGAAGTGCTCTCCTCCGACCTCAAGGAGGGCCAGGAGGTCCTCGTGGGCTCGGCAGACTCGCGCTCGCCCGGGAGGCCGGGCGACAGCCCGCGGCTGAGGCTCTAGCGTGGGCAACGCTCTCATCGAGACGCACGAGCTGACCAAGAACTACCGGGTGGGGGGCCAGGTCGTGCACGCCCTGCGTCAGGTCTCGCTCGAGGTCCGCACCGGCGAGTTCGTCGCCGTCATGGGCCCCTCGGGATCGGGCAAATCCACCTTCATGAACCTGCTGGGCTGTCTCGACGGACCGACCTCGGGACGCTATGTTCTCGACAGCCGGGACGTGTCGAACCTCTCGGGCGATGCCCTCGCCAAGATTCGCAACGCGAAGATCGGGTTCGTGTTCCAGGGCTTCAATCTCCTGCCCCGCACGACCGCCCTCGAGAACGTGGAGCTGCCGCTTCTCTACACGGGCCTCCCCGCCCGCGAGCGGCACGAGCGCGCCCGCGCCAAGCTGGTGGCCGTCGGCCTCGCCGAGCGGGCCGACCATCACCCCTCGCAGCTGTCGGGTGGGCAGCAGCAGCGCGTGGCCATCGCCCGCGCCCTCGTCAACGACCCCGTCCTGATCCTGGCCGACGAGCCGACGGGCAATCTCGACACGCGCACCAGCGTCGAAGTCATGGCCATCCTGCAAGACCTCAATCGCCAGGGCATCACGGTCGTCCTCGTCACACACGAGGCCGACATCGTGCCTTTCGCCGCGCGGACCATCACCTTCCGCGACGGTCGGGTGCTCAGGGACGAAGTGGTGGCGGAGACGCGGGACGCGCGGCAAGTGCTCGCCACCTTGCCCGTGGAAGCGGAGGACGAGGAGTGAACGTCCTCGCGGGCGCTCGCATCGCCGTTCGCGCCCTCCGCGTGAACAAGTTGCGCAGCATCCTGACCATGCTCGGCATCATCATGGGGGTGGCCGCGGTCATCGCCATGATCTCGGTCGGCTCGGGGGCGCAGGCCCGCATCGCCGAGCAGATCCAGAGCCTCGGCGCCAACATGCTCGTCGTCCTCTCCGGCTCCAGCACCTCGGGCGGAGTGCGTCTCGGCTTGGGCTCCCAGCTCACCATCACCGAGGAGGACGCCTGGGCCATCAAGCGGGAGGTTTCGAGCGTGGAGGCGGCCGCCCCCACCATGCGCGGGGGCGCGCAAGTGGTGTGGGGCAACCTCAACTGGTCGACCCAGATCCAGGGCATCACGCCCGAGTTCTTCGAGGCGCGCGATTGGCCGGTGGTGGCGGGGCAACCATTCGCCCAGGACGCCGTCGACGGCGCGACGAAGGTGGCGGTGCTGGGCGAGACCGTCGCCCGCAACCTCTTCGCCGACTCCGACCCTGTCGGCCAGGTCATCCGCATCAAGAAGGTCCCCTTCACGATCGTCGGCGTCCTCGGAAAGAAGGGACAGACGACGTGGGGCCAGGACCAGGACGACCTCATCCTCGTCCCGCTCTCCACGGCCAAGCGCAAGCTCCTCGGGGTCAGCCAGGCCAATGCGCGCTCGGTGGGCGCCATTTCCGTCAAGGTGCGCGAAGGTGAGGACATGAAGGACGCGGAGACCCAGACGCGGGAGCTCTTGCGCCAGCGCCATCGTCTCCAGCCCTACCAGGACGACGACTTCAACATCCGCAACCTGGCCGAGTACGCGGCCGCGCAAGAGGAATCCTCGCGCGTGATGACCATCCTCCTGGCCGCCATCGCCTCCGTGTCGCTGCTCGTGGGCGGGATCGGCATCATGAACATCATGCTCGTCTCGGTGACGGAGCGGACCCGCGAGATCGGCCTCCGCATGGCCGTGGGCGCGCGCGGGCGCGACATCCTGATGCAGTTCCTCGTGGAGGCGGTCACGCTTTCCATGATCGGAGGCACCATCGGAGTGGTGCTGGGGCTCGTCACGTCGTACACCATTCCCTACTTCGCGGGATGGCGCACCCTGGTCCGGCCCGAAGCCATCGTCATCGCCTTCGGCTTCGCGGCGGCCATCGGGATCTTCTTCGGCTTCTATCCCGCCCGCAAGGCCGCCGGCCTCAATCCCATCGAAGCGCTCCGCTACGAATGACCGCTCCCCTCCTCCTCGCCTTGATCGTGGCCGCCGCCTGGGCCGGCCCCGCCGCCGCCCAGACGTATACCTTCACGCCCCAGTCCTCGAAGGACCTGACGGTGACCTTCCAGATCCAGCGGGAGGGCGGCTCGCGCGTGCTCGTCCTTGGCGAGGTGCGCAACGCCTCGAGCCTGCCCTGCGAGCGCGTGGTCCTCAAGGCGGAAGGCCTCGATGAAAATGGCCGGGTGGTCAGCCGCGCTCGCGCCTACGTCCAGGGACAGGTGGCCGCCAAGGCGGTGGCTCCCTTCGAGGTCAGGCTCGCCTCCACGGGCAACGAGCGGCGCTACCGGGTGGAGATCGAGACCTTCGAGTTCCTGAGCACGTCGAGACGACCCGAATCGGGCCAGTAGCGGCAAGGGCAGCGTCGCGGGATTTGCCGCATGTGATAATCGACGCGTGAAGCGCAAAGCTCCTCGCCCTGCGACTGCTTCGCCGCCTGTGCCGCCCCCTCCCCCCGCTCCCGTCCCCGAGTCCGCGGCGGACACCGTCCGCGCCATCGAGGAGCGCTTCGCTCCCATCGTGGCCGCGGTGGATCGGGTCGCCCGCGGGAGCGAATCGCCCGCGGTGAGACTGGAGGGGGCGATGGAGATCATCTTCGGAGCCCACGGACAGAGTGATCCGGATTTCTCCGAGCTCCTCCTCGCGGGCTGGACGCGGGCGCGCCGCGACAAGCACCACCGTCTTGCCCTCGCCTGGCAGCGCGAGCAGCTCCGCCTCGCCCTCCAGGAGATTCTTCAGGCGGGGACGGCCTCGGGCGCGTTCCGGAAGGATCTCGACGCGGGCGCGGTGGCTGCCGTCATCCTGGGAGCGGCCGAAGGCTGCCTGCTGCAGGCGGCGACCCAGGGCGGCGCGGTGCCTCCCGGGGAGATCGTGCGCACCCTCTTGAGCCTGACCCTCAGCGGGGCTTGAGCTCGATCAGGTAGCCGTCAGGGTCGCGGAGGTAGAGCGACGGCCCCGTGCCGTAGGCCCCGCGCCTCTCCACGACCTCACCCTCCAGCGTGACCCCACGGTCCCCCAGCACCTTCCTGACCGCGCCGAGGTCGGCGCAACGGATGGAGAGGCAGAAGTGGTCGAGGCCCTCGGCGGAGGGCCGGCCCGGCAGGAGGTCGATCAGCTGCTCGCCGAAGCGGAGCTGCACGAGCGAGATGCGGGCGTTGACGTGATCGAGGGTGCACCCGAGGACGTCGATGTAGAAGCGCTGGGCGGCTTCCTGATCGCTCACGCGCAGGACGATGTGATCGAGACCGAGGGGGTCGAATTCTTTCATCGCGTTCTCACCGCCTCCATGATCAAGGTGCCGATGCCCGCCAGCATGACCACGACGTTCAGCACGCTCGACAGCCGATGCAGCCGCGAAAAGCTGACCGCCGTCGCGGGGTCCCCGCCCGTCGCGCGCATGGCCTCGCGCGCGGCATGGGCCGCGGGCAGGACCACCGCGCCCGCGAAGAGCGTGAGCGTCAGCATGAGCACGAGAAGCCCGATGGGCACCCAGTCCAGGGGCCGCACCCCGCGCCCCAGGACCCTCACGACCAGGCTGGCCAGGGCCACGAGCCCGAGCCCGAATCCCACGGCATAGTACTTCGGAAAGACCGCGCTGACGAAGCGTCCCGCCGCTTCGCGATCCAGCGTGGAAAAGGCCGCGGGCGCCACCACGAAGGCGAAGAAGCCCATGGCGCCGAGCCAGAGTCCGAGGGCGGCCACGGTCAGCTGCTTCATCGCGTCCACAGTAGCGGCCTCACCGGCCCAGTTCAAGTTGACACGCTGGAGCCCCACCCCTAGCATCGAGTCATGCGCGCGCTCGCCGTCGCTCTCGCCGTGATGGCCACCGTGATCCCCGCGCGGGCCGAGTCGCCGCTCGTCACCGAGCTGCGCGCCTTCTCGACCCGCTACCACGAGAATCTCCCGCACATCGACGAGCTGAGGGCCGCCCTCGAGAAGGCCGCGCAGTCGGACCCGCGGCCGGAGATCTTCCTCGCTCTCTCCGAGGCCTGCTTCATGTACGGCGATGTTCGCGCGAGAACCACGGAGGAGAAGCTCGAGGCCTACGACCGCGGACGTCAGGCCGCCCAGCGCGCCATCGAGCTCGCTCCCAAGAGCGCGGCCGCCCGGTTCTGGTACGGCACCAACGCGGGCCGCTGGGGGCAGACCAAGGGCGTGCTGCGCTCGCTCTTTCTCTTGCCCGCGGTCAAGGAGGCGATGCAGACCGCGCTCGAGCTGGATCCGTCCTTCGCCCCCGCGTACGCCCTCGGGGGCACCATCTACTACGAGGTCCCCGGGTTCGCGGGCGGCGATCTCGACCGATCCGAGGCTCTCTTTCGCAAGGGTCTCGAGATCGACCCCCACTACACCAACATGCGCCTCGGCCTCGCCCGCACCCTCCTGAAGAAGGGACGCGGCGCCGACGCGAAGCGCGAGCTCGAGGCCGTGCTCGAGGAGAAGGCGCCCTTCAATCTCGCCGACTGGACGATGAAGGACGTGCCGGACGCCAAGGCGCTCCTCGCCAGGATCAAGGCGCGCAGCTGAGCGGAACGGGGCGGGCCGTCGAGATCGGCCGGGTCATCCAGACCTTGACCCGGCACGCCCCGCGCTGGCGCAAGACGTCGATGGCCGAAGTGGCCGCGGAGCGCCGCGACCCCTTTCGCGTGCTCATCGCCTGTCTCCTCTCGCTCAGGACCAAGGACGAGACCACGGGGCCGGCGGCGGCCCGCCTGTTTGCCCTCGCCGACACGCCGGAGGCGATGCGGCGGCTGCCCGCCAAGCGGATCGAGCGCGCCATCTTCCCCGTGGGCTTCTACCGCACCAAGGCGCGCGTCCTCCTCGGCGTCTGCCGGGATCTCCTGGAGCGGTTCGGGGGACAGGTGCCGGACGACATCGATCGGCTCCTCACCCTCAAGGGCGTCGGGCGAAAGACCGCCAACCTCGTGGTCACCCAGGGCTTCAACAAGCCCGGCATCTGCGTGGACATCCACGTGCACCGCATCTCGAATCGCCTCGGCTACGTGAAGACGAAGAACCCGACGGAGACCGAGACGGCCCTCCGGAAGCGGCTGCCCCGCCGCTACTGGATCGGCTACAACGATCTTCTCGTGTCCTTCGGGCAGAACATCTGCCATCCCGTCTCCCCCCGATGCTCCGAGTGCCCCGTGCGTCCGCGCTGCGCCCGGGTGGGCGTCACGCGTTGGCGTTAGCGCGAAGCTTGCGCAGGAGGGCGAGGGCCGCCCGGTCCGCCTGGGGCTCAGGTTCTTTCGGCGTCTCGAGGGCCATGGGCACACGCAGGAAGCGACCGTCGGTCATGAGCCGGCGGAAGGCGGCCACGCCCAGCTTGCCCTTGCCGATCTTTTCGTGGCGATCGAGCCCGGAGCCGAGGGGCGCCTTGGCGTCGTTGAGATGGAAGGCGCGGACGCGCCGGATCCCCACGTGGCGGGCACAGCTCTGCATGGCGGCGTCGTAGCCTTCGGGCTTTCTGAGATCGTAGCCGGCGGCGAAGAGGTGGCAGGTGTCGAGGCAGACCCCGACGCGCTCCGGAACCTTGACGGCGCGGAGGAGCAGGGCGAGCTCCTCGAAGGTCCGGCCGATGGTCGCGCCGCCGCCCGCGGTGTTCTCGAGGAGGACCATGACGCGATAGCCGCGCGTCCGCGCGATCACCTCGTCGAGGGCAGCCACGATGCGGCTGATGCCCTGGTCGAGCCCCTCGCCACGATGGGAGCCGGGATGGATGATCACGAAGGGCAGGCCGAGGGCCTCCGCGCGCTCGAGCTCGTCCTGGAACGCCGCCACCGCCCGCTTCCACTCCGCCTCGGCGGGCGCGGCGAGGTTGATCAGGTAGCTCGAGTGGGCGAAGACGGCCCGCATGCGCGTCGCCTTCCATGCGTCGCGGAAGCGTCGGATGTCCTCCTCCGAATACGGAGCGGCCGCCCACTGGAGCTGGTTCTTGAGAAAGATCTGCACGACGGAGCAGCCGACCTCCAGGCCCCGCTCGAGGGCGCGGTAGACGCCGCCCGCGATGGACATGTGGGCGCCGAGGAGATCAGGCATCGAGGGCCCGCTCCACCGACTGGAGCTCGCGCTTGAGGCGCCGGATCTTGCCGGTCAGCGCCTGCCCTCTCGGCGCCCGACGGTGCAGGCCGTCCTCCACGAGGGCCAGGAAGGCGCCCGAGACCTCCTCGGCACCCCAGCGGCCCGCGGGGTTGTACCACTTGTAGAGCCAGTTGAGCATCCCCAGCAGGCCGAAGACCACGAGGCGGGGCGGCACGTCCCGGAAGACGCCGCGCCGGACGCCCTCGACCACGATGGACTCCACGCCCTTGTCGTAGCGGTCCTTCTGCGCGGCGAGCTGGCGGGCGAAGCGCGCGGGCAGGCTCGCCTCCTCGCTGAAGAACACGGTGAGGAAGGAGCGGTTGGCGATGACGAAGCGCACGTGCTGCCGGACGACCCGGCGGAGCTTGTCCTCCGGGGACAGGCTCGAGCGCAGGACCAGGCCGAGCTCCCGGGTGAATCCCTCGATGGTCTCACGCGAGATGGCCGCGAGCATCTCGTCCTTGGCGCGGAAGTACCCGTAGAGCGAGGCCTTGGACATGCCGAGCCGCCGGGCGATGTCGTCGAGGGTGGAGGCCCGGTAGCCGCGCTCGCGAAAGAGGTCCGCCGCCGTGCGGAGGATCTGATCCCGGACGGCCTGCCGCCGTGCGTTCATGGCTCCGGAGTCTACTTGACGCGGGCCCCTCCGGCATGGTAAAAACTGAGTAGTCTCAAAAGGATACCTTCGAGTTTTCCGAGAGGGAGGTGCCGCATGGATCGCCGCGTGATTCCCAGTCCCATGGACACGGTGTTCGAGTTCGACTACGCGGTGCAGGCCGAGGACATGCGCAGCCTGTACGAGAAGGCCAAGCGCGACCAGTGGAACGCCTCCCGCGACATCGCCTGGGACACCCCGGAGCCGTCGGACGGCCGCACCCTCGCCGACGAGATGGTGGACATCTACGGCAGCCCCATCTGGGACAAGCTGTCCGAGAAGGAGCGCGTCGAGCTCAACCAGCGCCTCACCGCCTGGCGGCTCTCCGTCCTCGTCTACGGGACCCAGGTCATGGACGAGGCCCGCCACAACGAGGTGCTGGAGCGCTACATCGCCACCCGCCTGAACGGCCTCCACTACCCCATGCCCGAGAACGAGCGGGTGCTCTTCGACAGCATCCTCTCGGACTCACGCTGGTACATCAAGACCATCGCGCTCCAGCTCGTGGCCGAGACCTTCGCCGTCTCCATGTTCAAGATGATGGCGGAGTGCGCCCATGATCCCCTCCTCCAGGAGGTGTGCCGCCGCATCCTCCAGGACGAGTCGCGTCACATGGGCTTCGGCATGCTCGCCCTGCCCGAGGTCATCCGCGGGGCGAGCCCCGCCGAGCACCGCGAGATGGAAGACTTCACCTGCATGGCCATCGAGAAGGTCCTGACCGGCTTCTTTCCCGTCGACGCGTACCGCGACATGGGGTTCTCCCCCGCCCAGATCCGCGAGGTGCAGGCCTATCGCCGGGACGTGGCCGCCCGCAACGACTACGCCGTGTTCAGGAAATACTTCAAGCGGGACATGCACGCGGCCATGGTCAGCAACCTGGCGCGCATCGGGCTCTTGACCGAGCGCGTGCGCCCGCGCCTGGCCGCCCTCGGCATCGAGCTGCCCTCGGCCGCGTGAGCGGGGCTCAGCCTCCTCGATAGGTCACCCGGTCCTCCACCCACGTCCCCGATGGGCCTCCCGCCGCCGTCCTCTCCTCGAGAAACCGGTGCCGGTGCTCCCAGCGGGTAAAGGGACCCCAGAGCTGGGCGTCCACGAAGCGGAAGGGCGGGTCGAACTCGCGGACCATGACGCGCCAGCGGATGGGCAGCCCCGCCACACGCACGCGGAAATCCAGGAGGGCGCCCGCCTCGAGCCGCGCCGGCGGCTCCACGAGCCAGATCGGCCGCGCCCAGCTCGGCTGCACGACGGTGAGGTTCCGCGGCGAAGCGAAGAAGGCGAAGATGTCGGCTCGCGGACGCGGCAGCCACAGACGCCGCTCGAGGACATAGTCGGCCATGACGGACGCGCTATGATAGGCGGGTGCCCGGTCCGGGTCAAACCGGCGCCTACGCCGCCCTCGCGCTGATCGCCGCCCTCTGGGGCTCCTATCCCGCCTTCGCCAAGCTCGCGCTGGTCGCCTTTCCCCCGCTCGTCCTCGTGGCGCTTCGCTGTAGCATCGCCTCGATATTTCTCGGCGCCCTGCTCGCCCGGCGCGGATGGAGCGAGTTCAACGCCCTCCGCCTCCGTGACCTCGGCCCCTTGGCCTTCCTGGGATTCGCGGGCATCTTCGTCTCGACGGGCGCGACCTATCTGGCCCTCGCCTTCACCACGGCGTCGAACGCGGTGCTGCTCCAGCCCGTGACGCCGGTGATGGTCGCCATCGGCGCCCGGCTCTATCTCAAGGAGCGGCTCACCCGGATACAGTGGGCGGGCGTCGCCTGCTCGGCGGCCGGGGTCGTTCTCATCATCAGCAAGGGGAGCTGGCGGGCCGTCACCCATCTCGATCTCCGGCCCGGCGATTTCATCCTGCTCGCGGGGCAGATCGGATGGACCGTCTATACCGTCTACGGTCAGCGTGTGCTCACCCGGCACTCGCCCGCTGTGGCGACCACGGCGGCCTACATCCTCGGCTCCGTCATGCTGCTGCCCCTGCCCCTCCTCACGGCGGACTTCTTTCCGCGGCCGGATCTCGCCTCGCCCGTGGCGTGGGCCGTGGTCGGCTATCAGGCCATTCTCGGCTCGGTGGCGCACGTGTGGTGGTACGAGGCGGTGCGCGCGCTGGGGCCGAGCCGCTCGGCCGTCTTCCTGAATCTCCAGCCCGTGGTCGGCGTGCTGCTCGCCTGGATCATGCTCGGGGAGAGCATCGGAGGGCTGGCGCTCGTGGGCGGCGCCGCCATTCTCACCGGGGTCGCCTTGACAAGCCGACGGACGGCAGGCCGCTGAAAAAGGCCCATCTGGACCTTTTTCAGCGGCCTGCGGTGCTTCTACGGAAGCTTCTGGAGCTCGGCGAGGATCTTGTCGGGTTCCGGCAGCTCGCCCTTGCCATAGCGCTCGGCGAAGACGACCTTGCCCTGCTTGTCGACGATGAAGGTGGCGCGCACGTTGGCGTTCCAGTCCGGCCAGTAGACGCCGTAGTCCTTGCTGACCGTCCGGTGCACGTCCGAGAGGAGCGGATAGTTGGAGATGCCGACCGACTTCGCCCAGTTCTCATGGCTGAATGGGCTGTCCGTGCTAATACCCAGCACCTGGGCATTGACCGCCTCGAAGTCCTTGGCGCGACGATCGAAGGCGGGCATGCACTTGGATCAGCCGGGCGTCCAGTCCAGCGGGTAGAACAGGAGCACCACCCTCTTGCCCTTGAAGTCCTTCAGGCTGACCTCCTTGAGCCCGATGGTCTTCATGGTGAACTCGGGCGCGGTATCCCCCACCCCGAGCGTCTTGTTGTCACTCATGCCGACGAGCCTCCTTTCGCCTTCCGGCGTTGACGTCCATCCCGCATGATAGCGGACGCTTCCCTCCTCTTCAATCGCGGCTCCATGCGGCGAGCCTGCTTGCGCGATCCGCGCCAGAGATCGCTCCGCCGGGATTCCAGCGCCTCGTCGGGAAGACCAAGAAAGCCGGCCGCGGTCACGACATGCCCGGTGTCCCAGAGGCGCCGAAAGCGCTCGCGGTAATCCGGCGCGCGCAGGGCATGGTGATCGAAGAGCACCCGGCAGCCGGTCTGCCCGATCACGTGGAGCAGCTGGTCGATACCCTGCTCGATCAGGCCCCGTCCGAGCTGCCCTTCGAGATAGGCGGGCGGCCCCGAGAGGTAGAGAAGGGTCGGCCGCTCGCGGATGAGGTAGGCGGCGGCCACCGGCGAGAGCGGTCCCTGCACGTCCGAGGCGTGAACGAAGCGCGTGCCCTCGCGCAGATCGGTCACGGTGAGCGCCGTGACGTAGCCGAGCCCGGTGCCTTCGATGCCGTGAGCGAGCGGCGGCGATGCGCTCAGACGCGCATCGGCGGTCTCCACGCTCCGCCCCTCGGCGGAATCCAGCCGGGAGACGCCCGCGATGCTTTTCCAGAGCGTGTCGGCGCGCTCGGCCTGGCGGGGATTGATCATCCGCCGAGGATCCTTGGCCCACACCGTGCGTCCGGCATACAGCCCCGGGTCGTAGCGGAAGTGATCCTCGTGGTAGTGGCTGACGAAGACCAGGCCCGACCGCGTCGCGTAGCCAGAGATGCGGTCGTTGGCTCGCTTGAGCGCGTCCCACTCCGCGTCCGCGGGCGGCAGGCCGTAGCGGTTGGGGGCGAGGGCGGCGCCGGGATCGACGAGGATGCGGGTGGCGCCGCATTCGACATAGGTCGCCATGGAGCGGACGCCCAGCGAGTCGGCGGCCAGGGGCACGACCTTCACGCGCAGCGGCCCCCGTCGACCAGGAAGCAGCTCCCCGTGATCATGGCCGCGTCGTCGGAGGCCAGGAAGAGCGCGGCCTTGGCGATGTCCTCGGGCTGGTTGAGCCGGCCCAGCGGCACCGTGGCGACGTAGCGCCGCATGCCTTCCTCGTCCACCTCCTTCTTGCCCATGAAGGTCGGCAGCATGGGCGTCTCGGTCGCCACGGGGGCGATGACGACCACCCGGATGCCGAAGGGCGCCAGCTCGAGGGCGAGGCTCTGCGTCATGGTGGTGACCGCGCCCTTCGAGGCCGCGTAGCACTGCCCGCCCGGGCGCGGCTTGAGCGCCGCCGTCGAGCCCGTGATGAGAAAGACGCCGCTCTTCTGCTTCTTCATGACGGGCACGGCATGCTTGGCTCCGAGAAAGACGCCCTTGACGTTGACGGCCATGATCCGGTCGAACACGCTCTCGTCCACCTCTTCCACGGCGCCGGGCCACTGCGGCACGCCCGCGTTGGCGTAGAAGATGTCGAGCCGGCCCCATGCCGCCACCGTCTTGCCGATCGCCTCGCGATTGTCCTCGCCGCGGCTGACGTCGGCGGTGAGGGCGAGAGCCTGGCCCCCGGCCTTCTCGATCTGCTGCGTCGTCCCGCGGGCGGCGTCGGCGTCGAGGTCGACCACCCCCACACGCGCGCCTTCGCGGGCGAAGAGGAGCGCCGTGGCCTGGCCGATGCCCGAGCCCGCGCCCGTGACGATGGCGACTCTGTCCTTGAGCTTCATCGCTTCTCTCCTTGAGCTGGCTTCCCCTGCTCCTTGAGGTCGGCCACCCGCCCTCCCGTCACCCGCACCAGCTCGGCCGGGCTCAGGGGGAACACGCACTCGGGCACGCCCGCGGCGGCATAGATGATCTCGAGCCGGAGGAGATCCTCGTCGATGAAGATCTCGAGCGGCATCTCGTGGGCGATGGGCGCCACGCCCCCGATGGCGAAGCCGGTGGCCCGCTTGACCGTGTCGGCATCGGCCCGACGCGCCGGACCACCGGCAAGCATCGTCAGTTTGCCCTCATCGACACGATTGGCGCCCGAGGCGATCACGAGGACGGGTCGCTCGTGGACCGTGAAGACCAGCGACTTGGCGATGCTTCCGACGCCGACGCCCAGAGCGTCGGCTGCCTGCTGGGAGGTGTGCGCGGAGCGCTCGAGCTCGATGATACGCCGCTCGAGGCCCAGAGCGTCGAGCGCGGCCTGGACACGAAGCGCGGGCGGCTTCACCGCGCTAGAGCGCCAGCTCGGCCATGACGCGAAGGGCCTCGACCTGCCCCACGCCGCAGATCAGCGTCGTCACGCCGGAGGACTTCCAGATCTCGAGGCGCTCGCGGATCCGCTCACGAGGGCCACACAGCGCCACCTCGTCCACGAGCGCGTCCGGGACCGCCGCCGCCGCCTCCTCCTTCTTGCCGGAGAGGTAGAGGTCCTGGATGCTCTTGGCGGCGCCCTCGTACCCGTAGCGGCACACGAGGTCGTTGTAGAAGTTGCGCCCGCGCGCGCCCATGCCGCCCACGTAGAGGGCGAGGCGCGGCTTGACCATGGCCCGGCAGGCGGCGACGTCGTCGCCCAGCATGACGGGGACGGTGGGCGCGACGTCGAAGCGCGCGAGGGATTTGCCGCCGCCCGCGCGTGAGAAGCCCGACTCGAGCGATTCCTTGAAGACGGACATTCGCTGAGGCGAGAAGAAGACGGGGAGCCAGCCGTCGGCGATCTCGGCGGCCAGGGCCACGTTCCGCGGCCCGATGGCGGCGAGATAGATGGGAATCTCCGCCCGCCCGTGAAGGATGGACTTGAGCGGCTTCCCGAGACCGGTGGCATCGGTGCCCGCGTAGGGAATCTGGTAGTACTGCCCCTTGAACTCGACGGGCTTCTCGCGCCGCCACACCGAGCGGACGATCTCGACGTATTCCCGCGTGCGCTGGAGTGGCTTGCCGAACGGCACGCCGTGCCAGCCTTCCACCACCTGCGGGCCGGAGACGCCGAGCCCCAGCCGGAAGCGCCCGCCCGACAGCTCGTCGAGAGTGAGGGCGGTGGTCGCGGTCAACGTGGGGGTCCGGGCGGGAATCTGCATGATGGCCGTCCCCACGCCGATTGCACCAGGGGCATGTGGATGCGGAGCGCGGAGCCGGAATAGCCCATGTTCAAGCCGAGGCGCATGTCACCCTCCGTAAGTCCTTTTCATCGTGGCTGATCTCACGCGCCCCCGGGGAGAACTCCGTCGCGCACGGCCCCGGACGGGTCCATCCCACCCGTGGCGAGCGAGCGCCACCCGCCCCCGGCGGAGCCTCACCCCTTCCTGCTCCAGGAGGATGCGCTGGGTGACCATGCTGCCCATGGCCGCCCGGAGGCTGATGCCGCCTCGCGCGTTCACCACGCGGTGCCACGGCACGCCCGACGGCACGCTCCGGAGCGCGCGCCCCACCATCCGCGCGTGCCGCGGATACCCGAGCCACGCCGCGATCTGCCCGTAGGTGGCCACGTGCCCCCGCGGAATATCCGAGATGAGCCGCCACACCGCCCGCCGGAAGTTCATCACGTCCGTCCGGTGCCGAACTGCAGCTCGTAGAGTCGCGCGTAGAAGCCTCCCGCGGCCAGCAGCTCTGCGTGGCGGCCCGCCTCTCGCACACGGCCGCGGTGGAGCACCAGGATCCGGTCACACGTCTGGATGGTGGACAGCCGGTGGGCGATGGCGACGCTCGTCCGGCCCTGCACCAGCTCCTCGAGCCCCGCACGGATGAGCGCCTCGGACTCGGGGTCCACGCTCGACGTCGCCTCGTCGAGGGCGAGGACGGCAGGATTATAGATGAGGGCCCGCGCGATGGCCAGCAGCTGGCGCTGGCCCTGCGAGAGGTTCTGGCCGCGCTCGTGGATCTCGTGGGCGAGACCGTGAGGCAGCGAGGCAACCACGCGATCGGCCCGCGCCGCCTGGAGAGCGCGATCGATAGCCTCGCGCGAGACGACGGCGCCCCCGCCCACCACGCGCAGATTCTCCTCGACGGTGCCGGTGAAGAGGAAGACTTCCTGCGGGACCATCCCGACGGCCCGGCGCAGGGCCGTCAGGTCCCATTCCCGCACGTCGCGCCCGCCCACCAGCACCTGCCCGCGCGTGACCTCATAGGAGCGCGTCATGAGGCGCACGATGGTGCTCTTGCCCTCGCCCGTCGGGCCGACGAGGGCCACGCGCTCGCCGGGGGCGACCTCGAAGGAGCAGTCGCGCAGGACCCATTCCTCACCCTCGTAGGCGAACCACACGTGGCGGAACTCGACGGCGGGCGCGCCCGTCTCGAAGCCGCGGGCGCCGGACGCGGGCGGGCGCACGGATGCCTCCGCGTCGAGGAGGGCGAAGATCCGCTCCGCCGACACGGTGGCCGCCTGCAAGACGGTGTACTTCGCCCCGAGGTCGCGGATGGGGAGGAAGAACCGCCCCACGTATTCCAGGAACGCCACGAGGCCGCCGAAGGTCAGCGCTCCCGTCAGCACCTGTCCGCCGCCGTACCACAGGAGGAGTGCGGCCGCTGCGGACCCCAGCGCCTCCACCCCCGCGTAGAGAAAGGCGTCGAAGCGCGTGGACCTGAACTGGGCCCGGCGCAGCTCGCCGTTCAGCGCCCCGAAGAGCTCGGCCTCCCGCCGCTCGCGGGCGAAGAGCTGGATGATGGACATGCCCTGGAGGGACTCCTGGAGAAAGGCATTGAGCCGGGCCAGCCTGATCCGCACGCCGCGATAGCTGTCCCGCGCCTTGAGCCGGAAGTACGCGGCGCCCACCGCGAGCACGGGGACGAGGGCGAAGGTGACGAGCGCCAGCTCCCAGTTGAGCACGAGCATGAGCACGACGATGCCCGCCAGGGTGAGGACGTCGCCCACCACCGCCGCCGCCCCGCTC
The DNA here is from genome assembly GCA_003220345.1 of Candidatus Rokuibacteriota bacterium. Lineage (GTDB taxonomy): Bacteria > Methylomirabilota > Methylomirabilia > Rokubacteriales > CSP1-6 > AR37. Next base: position 68,256 of record QHSC01000091.1, read on the forward strand.
GCGAAGAGCTCGCTGATCGCCTCGACGTCGTTGAGGAGCCGGGTCATGAGCCGCCCCACGGGATTCCTGTCCATGAAGGCGGCGTCCTGCCTCTGGAGGTGCGCGAAGAGCGCGGCGCGGAGGTCATGCATCACCCGCTGGCCGGCGAGCTGAGTCAGGTACGACACGGCGACGCGGAGCCCGTAGAGCCCGAGCAGGCACGCGAGATAGGCGGCCGCCACCCACGTCAGCCCCGCCCAGTCACCCGGCAGGATGTAGCGGTCGATGGCGATCTTGGTCAGCCACGGCTGGAGGAGCTCGAGGGCCGCCACCAGGGGGAAGAGGGCCATCGAGAGGAAGATGATGCGCCGATGAGGCCGGGCGAAGCTCCACACCCGCCGCATCAATCGCGGGTCGTACGCCTTTCCCAAAATCTCGTCGTCGTGCTCACTCATTGGCGAGCTCTTGCTCGATCTGCTGGATGCGCCAGAGGCGTGCGTAGAGGCCGCCCGCCTCGAGGAGGTCGGCATGCGTGCCTTCCTCGACCACGCGCCCCTCGTCCAGGACGACGATGCGGTCCGCCTCCTGGGCGACGCGGAGCCGATGGGTCATGACGAGCGTGGTCCGCCCCGCCACCGCGCCCTGGAGCGAGCTCAGGATCTCGGCTTCCTTGCCCGCGTCCACGGAGGCGAACACGTCGTCGAGCACGAGGACGGCGGGCGCGGGCACGAGGGAGCGGGCGAGCGCCGCGCGCTGGCGCTGTCCGCCCGACAGCGTCAGGCCGCGCTCGCCGACCACGGTCGACCAGCCTTCGGGAAAGCCCTCGATCTCCGGGGCGAGGCCGGCCGTCTCCGCGGCTCGTCGGAGCCGCGCCTCGGGGGCGGTCTCGTCCCCCAGGGCGACGTTGTCCCGGATGGACCGCGAGAAGAGAAACGCCTCCTGGGGGACGTACCCGATGGACGAGCGCAGGCGCTCGCGCGGGAGCACGCGCACGTCGATGCCGCCCACGAAGACGGCTCCGGGGGGCGGCTCGTGGAGGCGCGTCACGAGGCTGCCCAGAGTGGACTTGCCGCTGCCCGTCGGACCCACCACGGCGACCATGCGGCCCTCCGGCACAGTGAAACTCACGTCCTCGAGGGCGGGCCGACGACCTTCATACGCGAAGGTCAGGTGCCGGAATTCAAGACCGCCGCGAATCGGCGCCGCGGCTGCCGCCGTCCCCTCGGCCTCGGTCGCGCCGGGGACATCGAGGATCTCCGCAACGCGGGCCATGGAGGCAAGACCCCGCTTGAGATTGGAAAGCGTCCAGCCGAGGGCGATGGTCGGCCACGCGAGGTGGGCGAGGTAGCCGCCGAAGGCCACGAAGGCGCCGAGGGTGATTCGCCCCTCGACCACCGCGCGGCCGCCCACCCAGAGGACGATGAGGCCGCCCAGCCCGGAGATGAGGCCGAGCATGGGCGAGAAGGCCGCCTGCGTCCGCGCCAGGCGCAGGCTGCGGGTGAGGTATTCCGCGTTGAGCCGCCCGAAGGCCTCGATCTCCCGCTCTTCCATGGTGTAGGCGCGCACCACCGTCATGCCCGTGAGATTCTCCTGGACCCGCGCCGAGAGCGCCCCCAGCTGCTCCTGCACGGCCGTTGACTCGGTCTCCACCTGATGATTGAAGCGCCGCGCGAGCAAGACGAGCGCGGGAGACGGCGCGAGCGCCCAGAGGGTCAGCCAGGGATCGATGGCCCACATCGCGACCAGAGTGCCCGCGAAGGTGAAGGTGGTGCCCACGAGCATCACGCCCCCGAAGCCCGCGAGCGCGCGCAGGGCGGAGACGTCATTGGTGGCGCGGGACATGAGGTCTCCCGTGCGATGCGTCTGGTAGAAGGCGGGCGGCAGGGTCTCGAGGTGAGCGTAAAGGTCGCGGCGGATGTCGTGCTCGACCCACTGCCCCGCGCCAAGCATGGTGAAGCGCGACCCGAGCCGCGCCACGCCGTGAAACAGCGCGAGCGCGAGAATGGCGGCAGCGTACACGGCCACCACGTGGGTGCCCGTGCCCGAGCGTAGCGCGTCTACTGCGAGCTTGACCTGCCAGGGAATGGCGAGAGACAGGCAGGTGGCGGCGGCCAGGCAGAGAACCCCTGCCGCGTAGCGTGAAGCGTACGGACGGGCATACACGAGGAAGCGTCGAGCCGGGGACACCCGGTCAGTATACCGACGCCGGACCGGGTCATGCACCTTGCGATCCGACTCGCGCCGTGCGAGGCGTTGTTGTCGTCTTGGGCTAACGCTGGCCTTCCCTCATGATCGTTGGACCAGGCAGGATTCCATGCTTTTCCGCT
>QHSC01000064.1 GCA_003220345.1 Candidatus Rokuibacteriota bacterium
GAGCAAGGCAGCCAAGGGGGCAGGAGTAGGTGCCGTGGCGGGCGGAGGCCTCGGGGCCCTGCTCGTGGGCCTGGCCGCCGCCGGCTTCGCCGTGCCCGGCCTTCCCATCATCGCGATGGGGCCCCTGGCCGCCGCCTTCGCCGGCGGCGCGACGGGCGGAACGGTGGGGGCCATCGTGGGCGCGCTCGTGGGAGCGGGCATTCCCGAGGAGCGCGCCAAGCTCTACGACAAGGGCATCGAGGAAGGCGGCATCGTCATCGGGGTGATCCCCCGCACCGACGAGGACGCGGCATATTTCGAGCGTGAGTGGTCGAATGCCCAGGGCGAGCAGATCTATCGGCCGACCTGGCCGTCGAGGAGATAGCCATGACCGCCGCGCGCTCAGCTGTCGCCGTCATTGCCGCCGTCATCCTGTCGAGCGCAGGGACCGGAGCCGCCCAGTCGGGCGGGGCCGGACAGATGATGGGGCGGCACTCGATGGACGGGCAAGTGACGAGCATCGACGCGAAGAAGGGGTGGGTCCACGTCAAGACCTCGGAAGGGACGATGATCGTCCATTTCCCGCCCGAATCGCTCCAGGGCGTGAAGAAGGGCGACACCATCACGGTGAGCCTGGCCCTGCAGGACAACGGCCCCGCGGCCGGCAAGGAGCAGAAGTAGCGGACGGTTCGCACTCGCAGGTTGCTCAAAAAGGCCCAGCTACGAGGCGGCGCCCCGTCCTTCGAGTTGAGCGGCGGCCGTGTCTGGCCGCCGCTCAGCTCGAACTGCCACGTACGTTGAACCTGCTGCCGAGAGTGCCGCACTCCCGCAGATGGGTCTTTTTCAGCAACCTGCTAGTGTCGTGAGTTTGAAAAACGTGGAACAACGTATGCGTGCTGAGTGTTCCTCCAGTAGAAAGGAGAACGCTCATGCGCATAGGCCGCCCAATCCCGCCCTTGACGTTGACCGATCCCGAACGGGAGATGTTGCAACGCTGGACACGACGGCCGACAACGGCGCAGGCTCTCGCGCAGCGGGCGCGCGTCATTCTCGAGTGCGCGGCGGACGAGACGAATACGCGCGTCGCGCGGAAGCTGCGGCTGACGAAGCAAACCGTGGGGAAATGGCGCAGTCGGTTCCTCGCCAAGCGGCTGGACGGGCTGCTCGATGACCCGCGCCCGGGCGCACCCCGCACGGTCAGCGATGCGCACGTGGAAGACGTCGTGACGCTGACACTTGAGACCAAGCCGCGCGACGCTACGCACTGGAGTACGCGGGCCATGGCGGCGCGCTGTGGCCTGAGTCAGACCACCGTCTCGCGCATCTGGCGGGCTTTTGGCCTGCAACCGCATCGCACGGACAGCTTCAAGCTGTCGCCCGATCCCCTGTTCGTCGAGAAAGTCCGCGACATCGTCGGCCTCTACCTCGATCCGCCGGAGCGCGCCCTGGTGCTCTGCGTGGACGAGAAGTCGCAGATTCAGGCCCTCGATCGGACCCAGCCGCTCCTGCCGATGCGCCCCGGCCAGCCGGAGCGCCGCACGCACGACTATGTCCGCCATGGGACCACGTCGCTCTTTGCGGCGCTCGAAGTGGTGAGCGGCAAGATCATTGGCCAATGTCACCGCCGGCACCGCGCCGTGGAGTTCCGGCGGTTCCTCGATACGATCGAGGCGGCCGTCCCCGCGGACCTGGACGTCCACCTCATCCTCGACAACTACGCGACCCACAAGACCCCCGCGATCCGGCGCTGGCTGACGAAACGGCCGCGCTATCATCTGCACTTCACGCCGATCGGTGCCTCGTGGATCAACCTCGTGGAACGGTGGTTCGCGCTCCTCACCCAGAAGCAGCTCCGGCGAGCCGTGCACCCCAGCACCCGAGCCCTGGAAACCGCAATCTTGGAGTACATCGCGTTCAGCAATATCCATCCGAAACCCTTTGTGTGGACCAAGACCGCCGACGACATCCTCGCCAGTGTGCAGCGATTTTGTCGGCGGATCTCAGACTCACGAGACTAGATGCGCGAGCTCGGTCGATAGAAGGGCTGGCGCGCGCCTTCGTCGAGCCAGCCGTCATAGAAGCGCTTCACCACGGGGAAGACCTCGCGCGAGAGACGGCGCCGGCGCTCCTCCTCGGGCTTGAGGTCGACCCGGAGGGACGCGGCGAGCTCCTCGAGAGCTGCCTCGCGGTCGATTCGCGTGAAGTGGCCGTCCCGGACCACCACCTCGCCCGCGACCATGACCATGGCCACCCCCGCCGTCTTGGCCCGCTGCACGATGGCATCGACCACCGCGGTCTGGGGATCGAGGTACGGGTGAGCGATCTGACGCCAGGAGAGCAGCACGAGATCGGCGGCCCGTCCCGGCTCCAGGGTGCCGATGTGCCCGGCATAGGGCGTGGTGGCGGCGCCGTCCTCCGTGGCCATCTTCAACACTTGCGGGCAGGTCGGCACCATGTCGTCCATGCCGGGAACACGGTGCAGTCGGAGCACGAGGCGCATCTCCTGGAGCATGTCGCGGTCGTCGTTGATGCCCGCCTCGTCGAGCCCGATGGCGACGCGGACTCCCCGCGCCGCCCAGTGATTGAGCGGAGCCACTCCGCTCCGCAGCCGCAGGTTCGAGCTCGCGTTGTGGCAGATCATGGTGCCGGAGTCGGCGGCCATGTCGATGTCGGCCTCGTCGAGCCAGACGCCGTGGCCGAGGGTGAGCTGAGGCCCCACCAGCCCGAGCTTGGCCAGGTGCTGGAGCGCGGTGCCGCCGCTCCGCCGCCGCGCGTACTCCTTTTGATAGGCCGTCTCCACCAGGTGCATGTGCATGCCCACCCGGTACCGGGCCGACCAGTCGCGCAACGCTTCCAGCGCCTCGTCAGAGCACCAGTGCAAATTCGCGGGGGCGAGCTGGATGCGGGCTCGATCGCGTGTGTTCCGTCCGCACTTCTCCCAGAGGTCGGTGAAAATCCCACGGTGATCGTCGAGGGGAATCGCCTGAGCCTTCAGATACGCCGCCAGGTCGTCGGACACGGGAGCGGGGAAGCGCTGGGCGAAGGTCTCGTCGGCCTCGTAGGCGAGACGGTTCTGGTCACGGAGCGCATACGAATAGGACACGCGCATGCCGACGTCTTCGTAGGCCTTGAGGATGCGCTCGGCCACGCCGATCACCCGCGCCGCGGGGGCGATACGCCAGCCGTGCAGGTGCTGGACGGTGGTGATGCCCGACTCGAGCATCTCGAAGGCAGAGTAGAGCGTGTCGAGGTACGGATCGACGTCCCGGCCGGTCATGCGGCTCGCGAACCAGATCTCGAGCGCATGGTCGGGAGAGCCGAGCTGCAAGGGCGTGAGGCCGACGTGGTGATGGCCGTTGACGAAGCCGGGCACCACCACGTGCTCGACCGAGCCCAGCACCTCGTCGGGACGGTGGCGAGCGTGGAGCTCGGCATACGGCCCCACCTCCACCACCACGCCATCGCGCTGGAACACGGCGCCGTCGGTGATGACGCGGGCCTCCGCCCGGCTCTCGACCTTGACGACGACGAACTTGCCCCGGATCAACGACGACGCCATGCGGGCTATTCCCTCGTCAGGGCCTGCTGTCGCCCCTGGTGGTACTCCGACAAGGTGGCGTTGGCGGCGACGATCGTCCGGAGCTGATCCGAGATTCTCGCGAGGTCCTTCCCGGGAACGGCCACGTAGAGCTCGTCCTCGCCCAGGCCCGTGTAGACCCGATTCCCGATACACCCCGTGCTCACGACGATGCCCTGCGTCAGCGCGGCGGGCAGCGCCATGCAGGTGGGCCGGCCGAGAAACGGCGCGGACACGCCGATGCCGGCGCGCTGCGCGGCCTCCTGGAGGAGCATGAGGCGTCCGGGCCGGCCGATGAAGAGGACCACATCAGGGTCCACCGGCGAATCGCCGAGCGGCGCGTACACCACGGCGCCCGGGGTGGCGGACAGGCGAGGGATGCCGGGAACCTCCTCCATCTTGATGTAGCCGATGCCCGTCATGAACGAGAGAGTCTGCTCGAGCTCCTGGGCTCGCTCGGCCGGGAGGGGAATCGCGTGCGTATGGCTGCCGATCGCGCAGTTGTAGTGGTCGCTCGGCACGGTGTAGAAAGCCCGTCCGGCCGCGGCCAGACGCCAGAAGCTGCAGCCGGAGGGCTCCGATCCCGCGAACCTGGCCACGCCCGCGGGTGGCGCATCCAGGAACGTGACCGCCACGGGCCGCCGCCCGAGCCCGAGGGCCTCGGAGAGCCGGTGCTCAACGCTGTGATAGTCGATCATCGCTCGTCTCCGTTACTCGAGGTCGATGCATGAGCTGCTCGAGCGTTTCCGATCCCTCATCGTGCCAGCGGATCGGGACGAAGCTGGAACTTCACGACCTTGCTCGTCGTCCCCTTGCCGCCCTCGACGTGGAACGGCGTTCTCGTCGCGTAGGTCGACCACAGTCCCTTGCCCTTCCAGCCGGCATTGGGATCGTCGATGCGCCCATCCATCCACTTGGCGTAGAAGCCCATGGGATAGGGGACGCGCAGGTTGACGAAGGTGCCGTTCACGAGCGCGATGAGCGACTCGTTGGCATTGCCGGTGGCCAGCGGCACGTTCCTGCCCAGCCCAAAGGTATCGTGCTGATCTACCCACGTGTAGTAGCTCGCCTCGGCGCTGCCCGACTCCGTGACGCCCCTGAGCTGCGGACCAGGGAACGGATAGAGGGTCCAGCCCTCGGGACAGTGCTGGCCGGTCGCCGTCGGTCCGTTGAGCGGCCCCTTGCAAAGGCGTCGGTCGAAGCTGGCGAGATGTCCGCTCGAGAGCGGCGTCCACACCACGCCGTTCCGGTCGATGTCCATGCCCCGCGGTCCATACCCCGGCAACGGCGGCTCGAAGACCTCGGCCAGAGCAGTCGCCGCGGGATCCGGTCCCGGGTTGACGCGGATGACGTGGCCGGGGAATCCGAGGACCGAGCCCCAGATGGTGCCGTCGGCGGGGTTCACGGCGATGCCGTAGAAGGCGGCCACGATCCGCTTGTCCTTGGCGGGATCGACGGGCTGGTTCGGCTCGACGTAGTCGTCCCGCTTGCCGTTGCCGTTGGTGTCGAGGACGAGCGCCGTCCAGCCTTGCGATCTCACCTCGTCACCGGTCTCGTCGAACATCTTGCGATTCAGCCAGCCGAGTACGCCGCTCTGCGGCCCGCCCGCGCTCGTCCACAGCGTGTTGTTGGCGTCCTCCGCGAATACCAGATGGTGGGTGGGGAAGCACGTACTGATCAGGGTGATCTTCCCCGTCTTGGGATCGTACCTGGAGAGATGCCGGTTGGATTGCTCGACCGGGAAGAGCTTGGCCGACGGATGGTCCGATCCCTTCTTGCAGAAGTCCGGATTCGCGGGCGGACGCACGCGCGAGGTGAACCAGACCCTCCCCTTCTCGTCAAACATCGGGTTGTGCATGCTCGTCTGGCTGTCCCAGATCGGGTCAGGCCCCCAGTACGGCGACGGCGTCGTGGGGTTCTGGTGCGACGAGGGCGTGTTGGGATCACGCACGAGCATCCTGACCTGCGTCGCCTTGTGCTTCACGGGATCGAGCACCGGGAAGAGATCCGTGCTCTCCTCGGGAGTGCCGTAGATCATCCCGTTGGCGTTGACCCTCGGGTTGCGCTTGTCCGTCGAGATCTCGTCGTGCAGGTAATCCTTGGGGCCGGCCCAGTCCCAGAGCGTGATGACGACGTTGCGCTCCACTCCCTGCGGCCGGGCCGGCGGGGACGCCGGGAGCTCGCCCGCGGCGATTCGATCGGTCCAGTCGGCGAAGAGCGCGGTGGCCCGCTTGGGATCGAGCCGCCCGAGATTGTTCAACATCTGCGTCATGGCCTGCCCCGACACGACGCGCCGGGCCCATGCCTCCGTCGAGGAGGAGAACTGGCCGAGCTCCTTCGGAATCGTGCGCGTCGCCTTGTTCCCGAGCTGGTGACACGTGTAGCAGCCGTTGGTCTTGACGACGTCGAGCCACTGCGCCTGGCTCTTGAGGGCCACCGGGATGCCGTTACCGCTCGGGCCGGTGCCGGGGAACTCGCTCTTGTCCGGCACCTTGAGCATGGAATACCAGTAGATCGCCGGGTAGTACTCGGCCGCCGCCGCCGGGCTCGGCGCCACGGACGCCTTCAGATCGACCAGCTTGCCGGGAACGGTACGAACCTTGGGCGAGTCGACGAGCCCGTAGCCGCGGACCCAGACCCTGTAGGTCGCCTTGGGAAGATCGGGCAGGACATAGCGGCCCCGATCATCGGTGACCACGATCTTGGCGAACTTCGTGGGCAGGTCGGTCGTCTCGGCGATGACCCACACGCCCCCCTCCGGCCCGTTCGCGCTTGTGACCACGCCGCCGAGGTCCCGGCCGCCGATGCGGATCGCCGGGTCGGCGCTCTGCGCGCTCAATCGCGCCTGGCCCGAAGCCAAGAGCACCACGACGCCGGATGCGATCAGCCCGAGATACCACGCTCTGGTCGTTTTCATGTCCCCGCTCCTCTCATGCCGCCCGACGCTTGTCCGATACGATGCGGCCCTCCTTCAAGACGAGCAGCAGCTGGCGCAGGTTCGTGATCTCGTCCAGGGGATTGGCGCCCACCACGATCAGGTCGGCGAGCTTGCCGGGCTCGATCGTGCCGAGCTCATCGCCCACTCCGCAGAGCTCGGCGGCGTGCCGCGTGGCCGCCAGGAGCGCCTGCCACGGGGTCGCGCCATCTTTCACCCAGAGCCCCAGCTCGAGCAGCGCGGCCTCCTTCAGCGGCCGGATGTCCGAGCCGAGGGCCATCTTGACGCCCGCCGAGAGCGCCTGCTGGAACCATTGCCGGTGCTCGGCCGCCGCGGCGTCGGCGCGGTGGCACAGGTCGGGGGCCAGGCTGCGCTGCTCCACCCAGCGCTTCTCCCAGCGGTCGCCGGCCTGATCCGGCGTGAGGTGGGTGATGGCCAGCGTCGGGACATACCACGTCCCCTGCGCGCGCATGGCGTCGATGCATTCCCGGTTCATGAGGTAGCCGTGCTCGATGCTGTGCGCGCCCAGCCGCACGGCGGCCTGGACGGCCTCGGCGCTCGCGGCATGCGCCATCACGCGATAGCCGCGCTTGGCGCAGATGCTGAAGGCCGCCTCGAGCTCGTCGTCGAGCAGGAATGATTGCCAGTGACGGTCCCACGCGGGTCCCATGATGCCGCCCGTGAGGTTCAGCTTGATGTGGTCCACGCCGTTCTTGATCTGCTCGCGAATGGCGCGCACGAAGCCGTAGGGGCCGTCACACTCCCGCGCGTGACCCGAGGTCAGGAAGTGACCGCCCGTCGTGGTCAGGAAGTAGCCCGCCGCGAATACTCGGGGCCCGACGTACTGCCCGCTCTCGAAGGCACGCTTCCACGCGACGTCCATGAAATGCGCGGCGCCGGCGCACCGCACACCGACCACCCCGCCCTCCGTCAAGGCTTCCATCAATCGATGGCCAAAGGCGACGGTCTGCTCGACGACCGAGGCGCCCGTGGCCGCCAGGTAGTCGGGATGGATGTGGACGTCCCAGAGCCCGGGCAGGAGGTAGGCCCCTCCGAGATCGGTGACCTCGGCTCCCCCCGTATCAGGAGCGCGGCTCGCGTCGAGAACCTCCGCGATGCGTCCATCCACGATGGTGACGCTCGCTCCGGGAATCGGCCGAGGGTTGACGCAGTCGATGAGGGTTGCATTGGTCAGCACACGCTTCATGGCTCGATCGTCCCTTCCCCGAGTCGCCTCGCCATCCGCAACCATCTAACACTGCGTGTGGCCCAGGGCAACCCGGAGGGTGACAAAGTTTGGCGGCCGGGATCAAGTGTCGGCATGCTTTCCGTTTTCTGAGATGAAGGTGTCAGCACGACTGTCAAGTGTCTGCTTTCCCGACCTTGCGCTCCATGGCACGGCTGTTGCGGCAATGAGACATTTCCCACCCCGCGCATATGGGAGACCGACAGTGAAATTTCTCCTCGACACCCCCGGTTGTTGCGCGGCCTGAGACGATGATGCCTCTCGGGAGTGGGGCGCGACTATGGGGATCGATCATGGTCCTGTCCATCATGATCGCGCTCGCCTCGCCGGCCGACGCCGAGCTCTCGAAGGACTGGCGCTGGTGCGCGGGCAAGGACAACGTGCCGATCGAGCTCGTGATCAAGAGCTGCACGCTCGTTATCAAATCGGCGCGCGAGCCCGCGGAGCATCTCGCCACGGCCTTCTACAACCGCGCGACGGCCCACCGCATCCAGGGCTGGTACGATCGCGCGATTCACGACTACGACGAGGCCATCCGCCTCGATCCAGAATACGCGCTCGCCTACAATGACCGAGGCACTGCGTACAGTCGGAAGGCCCAGCCCCGGCGAGCGATCCAGGACTACGACAGGGCCATCCGTCTCGACCCCGCCATGGCCTTCGCCTTCAGCAATCGGGGCAACGCGTATGCCAGCCGGGGCGAGCTGGACCGGGCGATGCAGGACTACGACGAGGCCATCCGGCTCGACCCGAGCCATGCGTCGGCCTTCAACAATCGCGGGTACGCCCATCGCAGCAAGGGCGACCTGAAGCGGGCCCTCCAGGACTTCGACCAGGCGATCCGGCTCGTTCCGGGCTATGCGCTGGCCCTCAAGAACCGGGGGCTCGTCCTCACCATCGCCGGGGAGCACGAGCGGGCCATCCGCGATTTCGACCAGCTCATCCGGTTGGAAGCGAGGAATGCGACGGCGTGGACGGCGCGCTGCGTGGCCCGCGCGCTTGCCGGGCGGCTGACGCCCGCGCTCGCGGACTGCAACGAAGCGCTCCGCCTGCACCCCGGCTCTCCCGACGCCTTCGAGGCGCGAGGATTCGTCCACCTCAAGCTCGGCCAGCCCGATCGCGCTGTCGCCGACTACGATGCCGCGCTCCGTGTCGATCCCAAGTCCCCGCGGTCCCTCTACGGGCGCGGCCTGGCCAAGCAGAGAGGGGACGTTACGGAGCGCGAGGTCGACCTCATCGCGGTGAAGCCGATCACGTCCGACGTCGCCGCGGAATTCGCGCGCGTCGACGAGCGGCCGTAGGTCGCCCCCGCCTCCACAAGCGTTTCGTGGCGAGCGCGGCCCCCGTCGCGAGCGACTGGAGCTTAGCCCACGCGATCAGAGGATGCACTCGCCCCCCGAGGCCGCAGTCCGAGCCCGCGATGACGCTCTCCCGCCCCACCAGCTTCGCGAAGCGCTCGATGCGGTCGGCCACCAGCTCGGGGTGCTCGACCACGTTGGTGGCGTGGCTGACCACGCCCGGGATGAGAAGCTTGCCCTTCGGCAGCTTCACGTCTTGCCACACTCTCCATTCGTGCTCGTGGCGGACATTGCCGGCCTCGAACGAATAGGCCTGACAGTCGACGGCCAGCATGACCTTGACGATGTCCCGCATGGGAATATCCGTGACGTGCGGACCATGCCAGCTGCCCCAGCACAGATGGAAGCGGATCCGGTCCCGCGGCAATCCCCGCAGCGCGTGATTGAGCGCCTCCACCCGGATCATGGAGAACTTCCGGTATGCGCTCGGCGAGGGCGCCGGGTTGACCATGTCCCAGTTCTCGGCGATGGCGGGATCGTCGAGCTGGAGGACGAGTCCCGCGTCGACGATGGCCTTGTACTCCTCCCGCATGGCGTCGGCGCAGGCGTAGATGAACTCCTCCTCGGTCTTGTAGTGCTCGTTGCCGATCCGGGAGGCGCTGCCCGGCGCGATGGAGGTCATGAAGCCCTCCTCGACCCCGGCCGCCGCCAGCGCGCTCTTGAAGCGCTCGATGTCCGCCTGGATCGCCGCGTGGCCCGCATACGTGAGCGGGCCCGTGCACACGGGGATGCGCATGCCGCCCCCGCCCCCCGGCGTGGTGGAGACGCCCGCATGGGGATCGGCGTAGGCGGCGGCGAAGAGCTGGCGGTCGCGCCGATCCGAGAAGCTCGTGAGCCTGACCTGACCGGCCTCTGACCGCTGAGGCGGCAGACGGTAGAGCTCGGTGCCAAGGGCGAGCCCTTCCAGGCGCTGGAAGGAGTAGCTCCACCACGCGCCGTAGTTGACCCGCTGGCCCATGGCCTTGCCGTACTCTCCGTCGCCGGGCACATCGATGCCGATGTCGTGCTGACGCCGGACCACCTCCTCGACCGCCGCGCTGAGCCGCGCCTGATAGCCGCGCTCGTCGTCCAATTGGCCCTCCTGGCGCGTCCGGTTGAGCTCGATCAAGTCGTCCGGACGCGGCAGGCTTCCCGCGTGGCTCGTGATGATGCGCGCGCTGCTGTTTCTCATGTCGCTCCCCTCAGATCTCGGAGTAGCCGCTCCCCCGTGTGTCCACTCCGCGGCCGCGCGCCTCGCTGATCCAGCCAAACTCGCGGAGGAGCGGCTGGCTGTAGGTGACGCGGCCCGTGACCATGTCGAGCGGCTCGGTAGCGAGCAGGAGCGCCGCGCGGGCCATGAGGAGGGGCGGCTCTCCGCGCGGATCGTCCATGCCCTTGACGAGCCGGTGATAGACGGTGCCCGGCGTGGGGACGACCTGGGACGGCGCCACGCTCGTCACCGAGATGCCGTACTGATAGACCTCGGAGGCCAGCCCCTGGGTCATGCGCTCGAGGGCGGCCTTCTCGGCGCCGTAGCACGTGCCGCCGCGGGCGCCCACCGCGGCATCGGCGTACGGGCCCCGCCCGGGTCCGATGGCGGAGCCCGAGGAGATATTGACGATGGCCCCGCTCCGGCGCGGGATCATGTCGGCGAGGACGAGCTGGCTCAGGACGAACGGCGCGTGAAAGTTGACGGCCCACGAGCGCATCCACTTGTTGACGGGGTAGTCCTTGATCTGCACGTAGTAGGTCAGCGCGGCGTTGTTGACGAGCACGTCCACGGGCCCGTAGACCTCGCGCGCCGCCCGCACGAGACGCTCGCACTCGGCGGGCTCCGCGATGTTGGCGGCGACGGGGTGGGCGGTGCCGCCGGCCGCCCGGATGGCCGCCACGGTGGTATCGAGCGAGCCGTCCAGCGGATGGTCGCCCTCGCGCAGCGTGCGCGCGGCGCAGACCACTCGCCCACCCTCGGCGGCGAAGAGCCGCGCGATCTCCGCGCCGATGCCGCGGCTCGCCCCCGTGACCAAGACCGTCTTGCCGTCCAGCTTGCCCATGACGTGGCCCTCACAGAGCCCGGTTCGTTCGCTCGTGAATCGGCCGCTATCTTAGCGCAACCAGATCGCTACTGAGCGCTCGCGATGCGGGATCGCCTTTTGCTCCCCGCACGTATGCGGGCGCTGCCCGCGACGATCAGGGCTGAAAACATTTCAAGGCGGTGGCAAAAAATACCAGCAGCTGTGGACGCATCACCGCGACGATGATGGCGGCAATCCTACGAGCTCGTCACATCGCGGCCCGTTTCACGGGGCCCCGGAACATGTGACCGGGAAGATCCAACATGTCGCTCAGGCATTTGTGCTCGCTCGTCGCATAGCGCCTGCGTGGCATGAGCGATGCAGCCGCGGGGAACCACCGGCAGGAACCGAAAGGAGGAACACCATGGTCACGATCACGGCACGAGCAAAGGACACCCTGCTCCAGCTGAGGGCACAGGCCAACATGGATGACCCCGAGCTGGGACTGCGGCTGGAAGCGGACAACTCCATCCTCGGCCTCTTCCCCGATTGGCAGAAGCCCGGGGATCAGGTCGTCGAGGTAGCGGGCGCGACCGTCCTCCTCATCGCGGATGACCTGGCTGACGCCTTGACGGGCGTCACCATTGACTCGCAGACCACCGACGACGGGACGCAGATCGTCATTGCCACGGCCGAGCTTCCGAACGTCGAGACCGAGTTGGACGATCCGGACATCGATGACGACGACGATGGCGACGAGAAAGACGGGAATCCTGCCCTTGTGTGAGACGCGCCGCGGGGCGCCGAGGAGAGCGGGGCTGGACGTCACGACCGGAGGGCCTGGACGCCCTCGACACCTGGGCGGAAGCGAGAATCGTGGCGTGAGGCCTCCAAGCGTCTCTTGAACCTGCGTGACCTCAGTCCTCGCCCGCCACACCGCGAATACGTGCTCCGGGCAGGTGTGCTCTACTTCCGGCTGCCGGCTCCCAGAGGGCCGAAGTGGAGGACACCGTATGCGAGCGCTGGTGCTTGAAGAGTTCGGCGGGCCCTTCACCGCCAAGGACGTGCCCACCCCCACCATCGCGCCGCACGAGGCGCTGGTGCGAGTGCGAAACGTGGGGGTGTGTGGGACGGACGTGAAGATTCGAGCCAACAAGATGGGGCTCGGGGTGATCCCGCTCATCATGGGCCACGAGATCGCGGGAGAAGTGGCGGAGGTGGGCCGCGAGGTGCGCGGCTTCGCCCCCGGCGACCGGGTCATCGTCAACTTCTACCTCACGTGCGGTCGCTGCCAGTACTGCCGGGCGGGCCGCGACACCCTGTGCACCGAGGTCCGCCAGCACGGCTTCAGCACGGATGGCGGATTCGCGGAGTATCTCAAGACCCCGGGCGTCAACCTGTGCAAGGTCCCGGATCACGTGCCCCTGGAGCAGGCGTGCATCCTGGGGGATGCCGTGGCGACCTCGTATCACGCGATCACCAAGCGCGCGCGGGTCGTGCCGGGGACCACGCTCGCCCTCATCGGCGTGGGCGGGGTGGGCCTGCACGCCCTCCAGATGGCGCGGATGGCCGGGGGCTGGGTCATCGCGGTCGATGTCAACGAGGCGCGGCTCGAGCTGGCCAGATCTCTCGGTGCCGACGCCGTGATCGACGCCCGCCGCGGACCCTTCCACGAGACGGTGCGCCAGCTCACGGACGGCCAGGGGGTGGACGTGGTGATGGAGTTCGTGGCCAATCAGCAGACGCTGCCGTCCAGCTATCAGAGCGTCAAACGCGCCGGGCGACTGGTCTTCGTCGGCTACACGCCCCAGCTTCCCCTGTCCGTGATGCCCCACGAGCTCGTGCGGAACGAGCTGGAGATCGTCGGCTCCCGCGCGAACACGAAGCAGGAGCTCCAGGAGACCATGGATCTCGTGGGCCGCGGACGCATCAAGCCCATCGTGGACCGGGTCTTCCCGCTCGCCGAGATCGAGTCCGCCTTCGACGCACTCCGGGAAGGTCGATCGCTCGGCCGGAACGTGCTCGCGATCTAGACCCTTGCTCGGCGTGCGGCCTAGGGCTCCCGGTTCCAGTACACGAGGCGCCAGAGAGGCCCGCTGAACGGGCTGAAGTCGAACCCTCGGAGGCTGTTGGAGATGGCGAAGACGGCGTGCCGGATCACCACGGGGATCACGGCCACGTTCTGGACCACGAGGTCGTTCATCCGGATGAACATGCCCGCCCGCTTGACCGGGTCCATCTCGGCCTCGGCGGCGCGCCAGAGCCGATCGTACTCGTCGTTCCGCCACCGCGTCACGTTGACTCCGGCCCACTTGTTCGCTTTCTGGGCCGCTTCCCAGGAACAGAAGCTCCGCATGAAGGCCTGGGGATCGGGATGGCGGAGGATCTTGGTGGAGAGCTGCAGATCGGCGTAGAAGTGGGTCTCGGTGTCGGGATTGCCGGGATCGGATCCGAAGAACACGGAGGCCACGACAGACTTCAGCTCGCACTCGATTCCCGCCCTGGCACACGCCTGCTTGATGATCGCCTGCACCTTCTGTCGGACGGGCTGGTTGACCGTCTGGAAGAGGATCTTCAGGCGCTTGCCGTCCTTGGCGCGGATGCCGTCCGGCCCGCGCTTCCATCCCCCGGCGTCGAGGAGGACATTCGCCTTGTCCGGATTGAATTCCCATCGCATGTTCGGCGAGGCGAAGGGGCGTCGGTTCAGAAAGTTCGCGGTAGCTTCGGCCTGTCGCCCCCAGATCTCGGTCTGGATGGCGCTCCGGTCGACGAGAAGCGCCAGGGCGGACCGAACCGCCGGGTCGGTCAGGAACGGATGGGTGGTCTTGATGCTCGACCGCTCGCCGTCGACGTCCTTTCCCGGATCGGTCTGGTTGACCTGGAGGTACTCGATGTTCACCGTGCGGCCGATGACGACGCGACCCTTGGCGCTCTCCTCGAGCCGCCGCAGGATCTCGTCCTCCATGTTCAGCCCCCAGGCGTAGTCGTACTGGCCGGTCTGGAGCACGGCGCGGGCGGCCGAGACGGGATCGCCGCCGCCCTTGAACTCGACCGTGTCGAAGAAGGGGCGGTTCGGCACGTGGTAGCCCGGGTTGATCTCGGCCCGCAGCACGTCGCCCGGCTTGAAGTCGACGTACCGGTACGGGCCCGTCCCCACCGGCTTGAGGTTGGCCGGCGCCTCGCGGGACCGGCCGCCGCGGTACGCGTCGAACACGTGGCGAGGCAGGATCATGCCCGCGGCGCTGCAGAAGGCGTCGGCCCAGAACGGCATCGGGTGCTTGAAGACCAGCTTCACGGTGTGATCGTCCACCCGCTCCACGCGGTCGATCTCCCGATACGACCCCGTGGTGGTCGTGGCCGTCGCCATGTCGGACGCGTACTGCCACGTGAAGATCACGTCGTCGGCGGTGAATGGACGTCCGTCGTGCCACTGCACGCCCGGCTTGAGCCGCCACGTCACCGACGTGCCGTCCCTGGCCACGCCACCGTTGTCGAGCGTCGGGACCTCGCGCGCGAGAACGGGCACGATGTTGCCGTCGGGATCGAGGTCGGCCAGGGGCTCGTAGAAGAGCTCCGACGCTTCGAGATCCTTGGGGGCCACGGCCAGGTGGGGATTCAGGATGGTCGGGGCCGCCCAGTACAGGAGCCGGACCGGGCCGCCTCCTCCCCGCCGGGTCGGGGCGACCCCGGATGGTCGCGGCTGAGCGTGGGCGACGCCGGCCCCGGCCAGCATCTGCGCGGCGAGAGGCGCCGTGAGCCCCAGGCCAACCATGGCCTGAACGAAACGGCGGCGCGAGAGCCGTCCGCGCCTGACCTCGTCGATGAGCTCGCGAAGCACGTACTCGTCCATGATGGCCTCCCGTGCCGTCGGCGTTAGCGCGTTGTTCTGTCCTGCTCGGCGGCTGCTGACCAGAGCTTATGAAGCTCAATCGACCAAGAGTCAAGTTACTTGCTGTCCGTGACGGCGTTGACAAGGAGACGACGACCGCCGAGACTATCGCCCCAGGGAGGACCTGACCATGCGAGCCACTGACGAACATCCCCTTCTGCCCACACTCAAGCGCCAGCTCGTCGAGCGCCAGATCGAGCGGCGCGAGTTCCTGCGCTACGCGACCCTGCTCGGCATGGCGGCACCGGCCGCCTATGCCTTCGTGGGCAAGGTCGCCGGCGAGCGGCTGATCGCGCCGGCGGAGGCTCAGGGCGCCCTGCCCAAGGGCGGCACCCTGCGGCTCGCCATGCGCTGCCAGGACATCAAGAGTCCCCACACGTATAGCTGGGTGGAATCCTCCAACTCCGCGCGCCAGGTGCTGGACTATCTCACGGTGACCGGCGTGGACAACATCACCCGTCCGAGCCTCGTCGAGAAATGGGAGCCCAGCCCCGACCTGAAGACGTGGACGCTGCGTTTGCGCCGGAACGTCAAGTGGCACAACGGCCGGCAGTTCACCGCCGACGACGTCGTGTGGAACCTGAAGCGAGTGCTCGACCCCAAGACCGGCTCTTCCGTGCTCGGCCTGATGAAGGGCTTTCTCCTCGAGGATGTCGAGACGGGCGAGAAGGACGACAAGGGCAATCCCAAGAAATCTTCCCGCCTCTGGGACGCCAACGCCGTCCAGAAGGTGGACGACTTCACCGTCCGGCTGAACGGCAAGTCGGCCCAGCTCGCCGTGCCCGAGCAGCTCTTCCACTACCCGCTCCTCATCCTGGACCCGGCGGAGAACGGCGAGTTCAAGGTTGGCTCGAACGGCACGGGCGCCTTCACGCTGACGGCCAACGAGGTCGGGCGCAAGCAGGTGCTCAAGGCCCGCAAGGAAGGCTACTGGGGCGGCGGGCCGTACCTCGACCAGATCGAGTTCATCGATCTCGGCGACGACCCCGCCGCCGCGGTGAGCGCGCTCGCCTCCAAGCAGGTGGACGGCCTCTATGGCGCCGACATCGTCCAGCTCGAGGCGCTGCAGAAGATCCCGCACGTGCAGATGTACCAGGTGGCCACGGCGTACACGGCGACCGCGCGCATGCAGCCGGTGAAGCCCTTCGACGACAAGCGCGTGCGCCAGGCCATGCGGTACGCCATCGACTCGAACGCGGTCCTCCAGATCGCCCACCGCGGTCTCGGCCAGGCCGGCGAGCACCATCACGTCAGCTCCGTGCACCCGGAGTACGCGAAGCTCGCACCGCTCTCCCGGGACGTCGCCAAGGCGAAGAAGCTGCTCGCGGAGGCCGGCTACCCGAACGGCATCGACGTCGAGATCATCTGCCGGCCGCAGCCCGCCTGGGAGCTCCTCGCCGTGCAGACCATGGTGGAGCAGTGGAAGGAGGCGGGCATCCGCGTCAAGATCAACGTCATGCCCTCCACGCAATACTGGGAGGTGTGGACCAAGGTGCCGTTCGGCTTCACCACCTGGGCCCACCGCCCGCTCGGGATCATGAGCCTGGCCCTGGCCTATCGCTCGGGCGGCCCGTGGAACGAGTCCAAGTATTCCAATCCCGAGTTCGACCGCTTGCTCAGCCAGGCGGAAGGCACCCTCGACGTCGCCTCGCGACGCGAGACCATGGCCAGGCTCGAGGCCATCCTGCAAGACGACGGGCCGATCGTGCAGCCGGTGTGGCGGTCGATCTTCACCTTCCACGACAAGCGCGTGCAAGGCTTCCGGCCCCACCCGACGCTCTACATCTTCGGTCACCAGCTGGCCATCCAGGCGTGATGGCCCACCGACCCCGCAAGACCGGCGGCGCTCGCAAGACCGGAACGAAGGGCAAGGCGGGATCGAAGCCGCTCGGACTGCTCGAGCGGCTCGCCCAGGGGCCGGTGATCTGCGCCGAAGGATATCTGTTCGAGTTCGAGCGGCGCGGCTATCTGCAGGCGGGCGCCTATGTGCCGGAGATCGTGCTCGAGCGGCCGGATCTGGTGGAGGCGCTCCACCGCGAGTTCGTCCACGCGGGCTCGGACGTGGTCGAGGCCTTCACCTACTACGCCCACCGCGCCAAGCTGCGGATGGTGGGCCGCGAAGGAGACCTCGCCAGGATCAATCGCACGGCGCTTCGCATCGCCAGGAAGGTCGCGCGGAGCACGGGCACCCTCCTGGCCGGGGACATCTGCAACACCAGCATCTACGATCCCAACGAGTCGAAGTCACACAAGCAGGCGCGCCGGATCTTCGACGAGCAGATCGAGTGGGCGGTCGAGGCCGGCGTCGACTTCATCGTGGCCGAGACGTACTCGTTCGGGGGCGAAGCCCTGCTCGCCCTCGAAGCGATCAAGCAGTCCGGCCGGCCGGCCGTGGTCACGCTGGCCATCCCGCGCGACGGCACCACGCGAGAGGGCTGGAATGTCGCCGATGCGTGCCGCCGCCTTGAAGCGGGCGGCGCGGCCGTGGTCGGCCTCAACTGCGCCCGGGGCCCCGACACGACGATGCCACTGCTCCGGGAGATCCGCGCCGCCGTCTCGTGTCACGTGGCCGCGCTGCCGGTTCCCTACCGGACGACGGCGGCGGAGCCCGTCTTTCAGAGCCTGACGGACCCGTCCCTTCCCGGCAACCGCGCCTTCCCCACCGCGCTGGATCCTTTCCTCTGCAACCGCTACGAGATCGCAGAGTTCGGGAAGGAAGCTCTCGCCCTCGACGTCCGCTACCTCGGTGTCTGCTGCGGCGCGGGGCCGCATCACATCCGGAGCCTCGCCGAGGCGCTGGGCCGCCGGCCGCCCGCGAGCCGCTACTCACCGGACATGTCCAAGCACATCCTCTTCGGCAGCGACAAGCGTCTCTGGCAAAAAAACCTGGAATACGGCCGGCAGACCTATGGCGCGGCCGAGTCAGCTCCCCGGTAGCCGCACGACATGGAACAGAGAAAAGGGGCGGCCGTCGTCATCATCGGCGGCGGCGTCACCGGTCTCAGCGCGGGATGGTGGCTCGCTCGCTCCGGCGTCGACGTTCTCGTCCTCGAGAAGAACATCGTGGGGTGGGAGGCTTCCGGACGTAACGGCGGGGGCGCCACTCACGTCTACAGCCCCTTCGGTCTCGAAGAGCAGCGCCTCTGGCCGCAGATGGACGAGCTGCTCGGCTACCCGACGGAGCACCAGCCGTACCGGATCGGCGTGGCTCTGAGCGAGGCACAGCTCGCGCTGGCGCGGCGCTGGGCCGAGATCGGCGAGACGCGCGGCTTCAAGTGGGAGCTTCTCGATCGCCGTCAGCTCAAGGAGCTGGTGCCCATCGTCGGTGACAATGCCATCGGCGGCACCTATCTCCACTTCGGCGGGCACGCCAACCCGCAGCGGACGGTTCAGGCGTACGCCTGGGCGCTGCAGGACCACGGCGGGCGAATCCTCCAGCACACGACGGTGACCGGGCTCACGACGCGCGGCGGCCGCGTCACAGCGGTCGAGACCACGCAGGGTGCGTTCGGCGCCGACACGGTGGTCATCGCGGCGGGGCCGCAGACGGGACTCTTCGCGGACATGCTCGGCGTTTTCCTTCCCCTCGCCCCTGCCCGCGTCGAGATGATCGCCACGGAGCCTCTGCCCCTCATGCGCCACGGCGGCGTGGCGGGCAACGGCCTCTACGGCCGGCAGACCCTGCGCGGCAATCTCGTCTACGGTGGCGGACCTCACGAGTGGATCAACGTGCCCGACATGGCCACGCCCGACCATCCGAACACGCCGCTCGTACGAAACCTCGCGCGTCGGCTGGCCGAGCTCTTGCCCGGCGCCGCGCACCTGCGCGTGATCCGCGCCTGGGGCGGCGTCGCCGAGAACACGCCCGACGGGCTTCCCGTCATCGATCGGCTTTCGTCCCCCGACAACGTCATCCTCGCCACCATGTCGAGCGTGGGGTTCGGGCTCTCTCCCGCCGCCGGAAAGGGCATCAGCGAGCTCGTGATGCACGGCCGGTGTCTCTTCGCCGATCTCTCGGCGCTTGCCTTGAGTCGCTTCGCCGATACGCCGCCCGACTGGCGCGAGCGGGCCGGATGGATTTCGACGAGCGCCTCTGTCGCCGAGACTGCCGCCCGGGGCTCGCGGTGACGATCGACAAGCGATCCATCGCCGAAAAGGCTCCGCGACCCGAACGCCACGTCGCCGTGGTCGTCGTCGGCGCCGGTGCCGCCGGCGTGGCCGCCGCGATCGAGGCAGCCCGGGCGGGCGTCGAGGTTCTGCTGATCGACGAGAACCCCATCGACAACGACATGATGGCCATGGACGTGCCCCTCTATTTCGGCCAGCGCATGCAGCCATCCGTCCGGAATCGTGCCCGGATGATGGAGCGCGTGGTCGAGACGAATCCCGCGCTGGCCGAGGCCCACGAGGCGGGCGTTGACGTGCAGCTCGGCACCTATGTCTGGGGCGCCTTCGTCAACGGGCCGACTGTGCGCGAGCTGCCGGGGCCCATGCTCGGCCTCGCGGACGACCGGCGCTCCTGGCTCGTCGGCTATGACCGGCTCATCGTCGCCGCCGGGGCGCGCGACGTGGCGATGGGCTTCCCGGGCTGGGAGCGCGCCGGCGCGATGGGAGCCAACGGCGCCGTCTCTCTCCTCACCCGCTATCGCGCGCTCGGCTCGCAGCGCATGGTCATCGTCGGCTCGGGAGACCTTGGCCTCAGGACGGCCACCCTGGCTCTCGAGAGCGGCGTGGCCGTCGCGGGAATCGTCGAGGTCGCGAACACCGTGCGTGGTGACGAGGCCATCGCGCGATCACTTGCCAGCCGAGGCGTGCCGCTCTACACCGCTCACACGATCCGAGAGGCGCGCGGCAGAGTCGGCGAGATCGACTCCGTGGTCCTCGTTCAGGTCGACGAGAGCCTCAAGCCCGTCGCGGGCAGCGAGCGCGAGATCGCCTGCGACACGGTCTGCCTCGCTCTCGGTCTCGCTCCCAACGTGGAGCTGCTCCATCTCGTGGGTGCCCGCCTCGCATTCGACTCGGCGCTCGGCGGCTGGATACCCGCCATCAACGACCAGATGCAAACGAGTGTACCGACGGTCTTCGCCGCCGGCGACTGCACCGGCGTCCACGACGCCATGCTCGCCGATCCAGAAATCGCCCGCACACAGGGCCGCCTCGCCGGAATCGCCGCCGCCCAATCCCTCG
>QHSC01000354.1 GCA_003220345.1 Candidatus Rokuibacteriota bacterium
CACGTCGTCGCTGCGCGGAATTGCGTAGTCCATGAGGGTGCCCGTGAGGAGCTGGCCCGCCTCGTCGTAGACGAGGCCTTCCATGAGCCCGGCGGCCAGGCCCTGGACGGCGCCGCCCTGGAGCTGCGCCTCCACGATCGTGGGATTGATGGCGCGCCCCGGATCGTGCACCACGGCGTAGGCCAGCAGGCGCACGAGGCAGGAATCCACGTCCACGTCCACGACGGCGGCCTGGGTGCCGAAGGCCCAGGTGACGGTGGCGGGATGAAAATAGGTGCAGGAATTGAGCCCGGGCTCGGCCCGCGGCATCTGTGGCGTGGGTTTGAGCGCCTTGGACTTGACGGCGGCCAAAGCCAGGCGCGCCAGCGTGATGCTCTTGCTCGGCGTGCCGACCACGAAGGCCTCGCCGCGCTCGATGCGGATGTCTTCCGGCGCGGCCTCGAGGAGATCAGCGGCCACGCGCTGGGCTTTCTGCTTCACCTCGCGCGCCGTCTGGGCCACGGCGGGGCCGGCATTGGCCGTGACGCGGCTACCGCCCGTGCCCATGCCGAAGGGAAACAGGCTGGTGTCGCCGGCGACCACGTTCACGTCTTCGAAGTTGGCGCCCAGCTCGGATGCTGCGATCTGGGCCAGCGTGGTCGCGTGCCCCTGACCCTGCGCCGTCACGCCGATGATCACGTAGACCTTGCCGCTCGGATCCACACGCACGGTGGCGCCTTCGTAGGGGCCGAGGCCCGAGCCCTGCGCGTAGCACGACAGCCCGATGCCGATGCGGCGATGGCCCTTCTCCTGTTTCTGGCGCTTGCGCCACTCGTCGTAGTCGATCAGGGCCAGCGCGCGGCGGAAGGAGCCGGGGAAATCCGCCGGGTCGTACGCGATGGGCGTGCCGTCCTTGTAGACGAGGCCGGGCTTGTACGGCATCAGCGAGGGCGTGACGAGGTTGCGCAGCCGCAGCTCGGCGGGATCGATGCCCAGCTTGCGCGCGCCCAGGTCCATCAGGCGCTCCATGATGAAGTTGGCCTCGGGCCGGCCCGCGCCGCGATAGGCGCCGTTCACCGTCTTGTTGGTGACCACGCTCTTGCCCTGGCTGCGGAAATGCGCCACGCGATAGGGCGCGCAGAAGTGGTTCACCGTGTTGAGCGTGAGGCTCTCGCCCTCGACTGGATAGGCGCCGACGTCGGCCAGGAACGTATCGTCCACCGCCACGATGGTTCCATCGAGCTTAAAACCTACACGTGCAACGTGGATCTGATCACGGTCGTGCCCCGTCGTCAGGAAGTCTTCGCCGCGTCCCGAGATCCACTTCACGGGCCGGCCCATCTTGAGCGCGGCCGCGCCCACCAGCATCTCCTCGGGATAGATCGAGCCCTTGGGGCCGAAGCCGCCGCCCACGTCGGGCACCATCACGCGGATCTGCTCGGCCGGCAGCTCGAGGACGGCGGCCAGCGAATCGCGCAGCGAGTAGGGGTTCTGCGTGGCGGACCAGACGGTGAGCGTGCCCGTGTCCGCGTCGTGATAGGCCATCGCCGCGCGTCCCTCGAGAGCCATGCCGGCCATCCGCGGGTGACGGATCTTCTCGCTGACGACCACCTCGGCCTGGGCGAAGCCCTTGTCCACGTCGCCATACGATCCACTGACGGGCAGCGTGGTGTTGTCGGGCCAGTCGTGGACGGCGGGCTTGAGTCTGGCCGCGGCTTCGGTATCCGAGGCCACGGGCAGCGGCTCGTACTCGACCTCGACCGCCTCGGCGCCATCGGCCGCCTGGTAGGCGGTCTCGGCCAGCACGATGGCGAGCGCCTCGCCCACGTGGATGGCGCGCTCGTGGGCGAGCACGGGGACGGTGAAGGGCCGGCCCTTGTACTGGCCGCCATAGGCCGCGGGCATGGAGCGCTTGATCTCTGGCAGATCGGCCGCGGTGAAGACGGCGGCCACGCCGGGCAGGGCCCGGGCCGCCTCCACGCCTATCTTAATGATGCGGGCGTGGGCATGACGGCTCCGCACCACGACCATGTGCAGCATGCCGGGGCGCATGAGGTCGTCGACGTAACGGCCGGTGCCTGTGAGGAGCCGGTGGTCTTCCTTGCGTCGGGGCGAGGCGCCGATGAGGTCCTGGGGCGGGGTCACAGAGGGGAGTGTATACGCGGCCGGGGCTCGGGCCAAGGGGCGGGCGGAGCGCCTCGATTATTGTCATAAGCAGCCCATGGAGAAGCCCATCGCCACCCTGTCAGATTCAAAAATTGCCCGTCGCATCCTCTCCGTACGAGGCCTCAGGGTGATGCTCGAGCGAGATTTGGCGATCCGGTATGGTGTCTCGACCAAGCGGCTCAACGAACAGGTGCACCGCAATCGTGAGCGCTTTCCTTCCGACTTCATGTTTCAGATGACTCCTGAAGACGCAGAATCTTTGAGGTCGCAATTTGCGACCTCAAACAGGGGACGGGGTGGGCGACGATATCTCCCGTATGCGTTCACCGAGCAGGGCGTCGCTATGCTGTCTGGAGTCCTCCACAGTCGGCGTGCCGTCCGAGTCAACGTCGAGATCATGCGAACGTTCGTGAAACAACTGGAGCGAAGGTACGACAGTCAGTTCAGGATTGTTTTTGATGCGATCCGCGAGCTCATGGCGCCAGAGACCCCTGAGAGCCGGCCGGTGGGGTTCCGTCCGTAGGCTCGCTGGCTCAATGCGGCGGCGGCTTCGAAAATGGCGAGCGGTAGTCCAGCGCCGCGCGCACCTTGTTCGTGAGTGCGGCGATGCTAAAGGGCTTGACGAGGTAGGGCTGGCCGAAGGCGAGACCGATGCCATGGTCCGCCACCTCGGAGGGGCTGGCCCCTGACATGAACATCACCTTGAGACCGGGAAGAATGGCGCGAAGCTCCGCCGCCAGGTCGCGCCCGTGCATCAGCGGCATCACCACGTCCGACACGAGCAGGTGAATGGGCTCGGAGTGCTGGCGCGCCCAGCGGAGCGCCTCGCGCGGATCGGTGGTCGCCAGAACGGTATAGCCGTGCATCCGCAAGGCTTCGGCGACAAAGCTGAGCATCTCGCGGTCGTCGTCGACGACCGCCCGCGCCAGCCGCTCGACAATCATCGGCGGCGGCGTGCTCTCGATCTTCCCGCCCTCGAGGATGCTGATGAAGCTCTGGGAGACCTGGGCCCGCTCTGCCAGCTGGTGCTGAGTCAATCCCTTCGCCTCCCGCAGCTTCTCGACGATCTGCCCGATCTTCCTCGATCCCAAGGTAGCACTCCTATCGGCCAAAACGATGTGAGCCGCCAAAGCCATATCCTTGGATGGTTGGCGCGCGCCACGAGAAGCAGCCCGAGGGCCGCTGGTCGGGCCGGTCACAACGGAAGGAACTACGCGGCCGGCGGGGGGGCTCGGGGTCGAGCGGAAGGTAGCGAGAGCGACGGGACGGGACGGTCGTCCGGCGGGAGAATCGCCGTGATCACGATGAGGACGGGGCGGAGCTCGATCCTGGTGATCTCACTGACGAGGCCCGCACCCGAGGTGATCAGGGCGACGACATCGTCGAAGTCATTGTCGTCGTACATGCCCCGGATCCAGGACGGATCCGGCGGGCTGGCCTGGGCGATCGGGGTGAGAATGCCCACGATCGCCACGAGCATCAGGGCCACGAATGCCGAGCCGAGGCGCCTCGACCGCATGACCAACTACCTACGCCCGCCAAGACTCCAAGTCAATTCTTCCCGCCGCGGACCTCACCCCCTCACCCTACCCTCTCCCCCCACTGGGGGAGAGGGATGTGGAGGAGGTCTCTCCTGGGGGGAGAGGGATGTGGAGGGCCTCTCCAATGGGGAAGAGGGAAGTGAAGAGTCTTTCCACTGCGTGTGAGGACTGTTCCTTTTGTATCCCTCGCCCCCGGAGGGGGAGAGGGCAGGGTGAGGGGGCGCGCATGACGACAGAGACGCGTGGATGAATAATTTGGGCTAGACTCGGCGCAAATGACCGAGGAAGAAGCGCGGATCAGGAGCTACCTGGAGGCGCAGGCTGCCAAGGTCCCCCCCGCCGCCATCATCGAGAAGGTGCGCGCGGCCATGGCCGAGCTGCGCGCGGCAGCGGGGTCCGTGCCGCCAGCCCGATTCCACGACCGGCCGGAGCCGGCGGAATGGTCCGGCAACGAGGTCATGGCCCACGTGGTCGACGCCGGGAACCACTTCGGCGACCAGATCGCCCGGGCCCTCGACGGGCTGCCTCCGGTCGAATCCGGCAGTAACAGAAGTGAGAAATCCGCGCCGCGACACACCGCACCGGAGTGGTGCGCCATCCTCGAGCGCGACAGGGAGGCGCTCTTCGAGCGGGTGCTGCGGGCCGACCCGACGGCTCGTCTCGACAAGCGGATCGAGCACGGGATGTTCGGCACGCTCAACTGGCGGGAGACCTTGCTCTTCCTGCGCCTGCACGACCTCGATCACACCCGCCAGCTCGAGAAGAACGCCGCGGCCCTCGCCTGATGCGCGTTGCGATCTCGCTGCGCGTGGAGGGCCGCGACTGGGAGGATGCCAGCCAGTACGTCGTCGAGGCCGAGCGTCTCGGCGTGGATTGCGTCTGGTCGCACGAGTCGTGGGGCTACGACGCGGTGACGCCGCTGGCCTTCGTGGCGGCGCGCACCTCGCGCATCCAGCTCGGCACGGGGATCATCCAGGCCGGCACGCGCACGCCCGCGCTGGTCGCCATGACGGCCATGAGCCTGGCGAGCATGTCGCGCGGGCGCTTTCTCCTCGGCTTGGGCGTGAGCGGGCCCCAGGTCATCGAGGGGTGGCACGGCATCCGCTTCGACCGGCCCGTCACGCGCATGCGCGAGACCATCGACATCGTGCGGCAGGCCACTCGCGGCGAGCGGGCGAGCTACAAGGGACGCGTGTACGAGCTGCCCCTGCCCGGCGGCGAGGGCAAGGCGCTGCGTTCGGCGGCCGCGCCCCAGCCCGGCATCCCGATCTACCTCGCCACGCTCTCGCCCAAGAGCCTCGAGATGACAGGAGAGATCGCCGACGGCTGGCTCGGCACCTCGTTCATGCCCGAGCACGCGCGCGTGTTCTTCGACCACCTGGAAGCGGGCGCGAAGCGCGCGGGCCGCTCGCTTGCCCAGCTCGATCTCCAGGTGGGAGGCTTCGTGGCCTTCTCCGACGACGTCGATCGGCTGATCCCGCCGCGCAAGCCGGGGCTTGCCTTCACGCTGGGTGCCATGGGCTCGCGTCAGCACAACTTCTACAACGACGCGTTCAAGCGCGCGGGCTACGAGGACGTGGCTCTCGAGGTGCAGCGCCTCTGGCTGGATGGTCGGCGTGACGACGCCGCGGCCCGCGTGCCCGACGAGCTGGTGCTCAAGACGAATCTGCTCGGCACCGAGGCGATGGTGCGGCAGCGCATCGAAGCCTACCGTCGAGCCGGCGTGACCACGCTGCGCGTGGAGCCGGCAGGAGAGAGCCTGGGCGCGCGGCTCGCCACGCTCGAGCGTCTGCTCGCCCTCGTGCGTGATACGGAGAAGAGCGTGGCGGTCGGCGCACCTCGCGCCGCTCGTTGAAGTCGTCCTCGATCTCCTACGGCTGGATCGTCGTCGCCGGTCTCAGCATCACCGAGACCGTCTCCTGGGGAATCATCTACTACGGCTTCCCGGTCATGCTCCGCCCGATGGAGCAGGAGCTCGGCTGGTCGCGCACGGTGCTGACGGGCGCCTTCTCGGTGGGACTGGGCGCCTCGGCCCTGGCCGCGCTTCCCGTCGGGCGATGGCTCGATCGCCACGGGCCGCGTGCCCTCATGACGCTGGGCTCGTGCCTGGGCGTGGCGCTGCTCCTCGTGTGGGCCCACGTGCACACACTGACGGCGCTGTACCTGTGCTGGTTCGGCCTCGGCCTGGCCATGGCGGCCACGCTGTACGAGCCGGCCTTCGCCGCTGTGGTCAGCTGGTTCCACTCGCGCCACCGGGACCGCGCGCTCCTGACCGTGACCTTGACGGCCGGGCTCGCCAGCACGATCTTCATGCCGATCACGTCGTGGCTGCTCGGTCGGATGGACTGGCGGTCCACCTTGCTCGTGCTCGCGGTGGTGCTCGCGGCGCTGACGATTCCCATCCACGCCTTCGTGCTGAGGCAGGCGCCGAAGGCGTCGGCGCCTGGGGCGACCACGCACGCCACCTCTCGGGCGCCGGGCGTCACGCTGCGCGAGGCCGTCCGCACGGTGGTGTTCTGGGTGCTCACGGCGGCCTTCGTCATCGGAAACTTCTCCACCATTGCCGTCACCGTGCATCTGATCCCGTACCTGGCCGATCGCGGCTACTCGCCCACCGTCGCGGCGCTGATGATCGGCTGGATGGGCGCCGTGCAGCTCGGCGGGCGGCTTCTCTTCGCGCCCATCGCCACGCGCTTCGGCTATCGCTGGGTGACCGCGGTCATCTTTCTCGTGCAAGGCCTGGCCGTGGCTCAGCTCGCCCTCGTCTCGCACCTGTCCACCCTCGTGCCCTTTGTCATCATGCTCGGGGCCGCCAACGGCATGGCCACCCTGGCGCGCGCGACGACAGTGGCGGAGATCTTTGGCGCGCGCCACTACGGCAGCATCAGCGGCGCCATGGCGCTCGGGGCGAACGGCGCGCGAGCCGTGGGGCCGGTGGGCGCCTCGCTCCTGCAGGCAGGGCTCGGCGGCTACGAGGCGATGTTCTGGACGCTGACGGCCACGCTGGTCCTGGCCGCCTTGGGCGTGATGATCACGGGAATGCACGGAGCGCACGACTAATGAGTCTCGTTAAATAAAGTGATGGGCATATTAGAGTTGGAGTCCGGTATGCCGAAGGAACGCAAAGGCGAGGTCGGACTGGCGGCGCACGCGGGCGAAGCCGTTGTGCAAGGGCCGGCGCAGCGCGGTCAGCTCCGACGCGCACACATTGGCCAG
>QHSC01000065.1 GCA_003220345.1 Candidatus Rokuibacteriota bacterium
CCAGCCCAGTGCCATGGCCACGGTGGCGCTGTCCACGCCCATCTGGGGAGTGCTGATCGCGGCCGTCATCGCCCACGAGGGCCTGTCGCCCGAGCTCCTCCTCGCCTCCACCTTGGTCGCCACGGGCATAGGTCTCACGACCTGGCGCTAGCGCCTTCACATTTCTTTACACTCGGGACACGCCGTCTTGATCGCTTTCCGTCATTTCTTGAGAACAAGGACGGGCGCCGCCCGTCCAAGACCTGAGAGTCGAGGCGTCAATTCGATGGTCCCGGAATTGGGGGACAGGAGGACACCGTCATGAAGAAGGTCATCGGTCTGGCGCTCGTTGCTGTGCTTTCGCTCGGGCTCGTCGCCCCCGCCTTCGCCGCCGGCGGGCACGGTGGCTGGCACGGCGGGCGCGGCGGCTGGCATGGTGGCGGAGGCCACGGCTGGCATGGTGGCGGAGGCCACGGCTGGCATGGTGGCGGAGGCCACGGCTGGCATGGTGGCGGAGGCCACGGCTGGCGCGGTGGCGGCTGGCACGGCTGGTGGGGCCCCGGGGCCATCGTCGGAGGCCTTCTCGTCGGCTCGGCCATCGTTGCGGCCACGGCTCCCCAAGTCGTATACCCGGCGCCGGTCTATCCCGAGCCCGCTTACGTGGCGCCTCCGCCGACGTACTACCCCCAGACGCAGGTGTATACCGCCCCCGTGCGACGTGACGTCTGCTACCCGACCGGCTGCTATCGCCTGTACGGAGACGGCGTGAGCGTGGCCTATCAGTGGGTGTGGGAGTCCAATCCCGCCGCCGCGGTCCCGCCCGTGCCGCCGGCACCGCCTTACCGCTAAGCTCCATCCTGAACAAGACGCCGGAGCTCTGACGCAGATGGCGCCGGAGCTCCGGCGCTCAGCTTGACTTCGAGCGAGGCAGAGACCGGCGTCGACGTTCGGTCTTCCTGGCCTCCTCGGGGTATCATCGCCCCATGCGGCGCCGGTGGGCGGTCCTGTTCGTCCTCGCCTGCGCGCCCGCGGTCCTGTTTGTCCTCGCCTGCGCGCCCGCCCTCCTCGCCCAGTCTCAGGCCCAGACGCTCGATTCGTCTCGAGCTCTCGAGGCTCTGGCCGCCCCCATCTATCAGCAGCTCGCCGCCCTCAAGGGCATGACCTCGCCGGGCCATCCGCCTCCCGTGCTGCTCCGCTCCCGCGAGGACAATCGCCGGTTCATGGAGCAGGAGATGAACCGGCGCTACTCTCCCGCCCGCATCGAGGCCGAGCGCAAGACGCTGGTCGCGTGGGGGCTGATCCCGACGGACTATGATCTGCGCACGCTCTTCCTCGATCTGATGCAGGAGCAGATCTCCGCGTACTACGACCCCCGCGCCAAGGTCATGGTGGTGGGCGACTGGCTGCCCCCCGAGCAGCAGCGCGCGGCTCTCATCCACGAGCTGGTGCACGCTCTCCAGGACCGCGAGATCGCTCTCGACGGCTTCATCTCGCCCGACCCGGGGCGGGGCGACCAGCTCCTCGCCCGCCAGGCGCTCATCGAAGGCGAGGCGGTGGCCCTGACCATCGACTTCCTGCTCAAGGTCCAGAACATGGACATCACCATGCTCCCGGATCTGTCCAACACGCAGGGGCTCATCGCCACGAGCGCGGGCGGACCCATGATCGCCAAGGCGCCCAAGTTCCTTCGCGACCTCTTGCTCTTCCCCTATCTCGAGGGCGTCGGCTTCGCCTATCAGCTCCGCAAGGCGCATCCCTGGTCGGCCATGAGCGCCCTCTACCGCGATCCTCCTCGCTCCACCGCGCAGATCATGGACCCGGCCAAGCGTCTTGGCGCGCTCCGCGAGGATCCTGTACCCCTCACCCTTCCCGGCCTCGCGCCGTTGCTTCCGGGCAGGACGCTCGTGTCCGACGACGAAATGGGCGAATTCGGGCTGGGCGCGGTGATCGGGCTGCACCTTGGTGAGCTCGAGGGACGACGCGCCGCCATCGGTTGGCGCGGGGACCGCTTCCAGGTCTGGGAGGACGGAGGGGGAGGCTTTCCCATCGCCTGCCTCATCATGCTGCGCGACGAGCAGGTCGCGGCGACCCTGGCCGGTCATCTTCGTGATTTCGTCGCCCAACGCCATCCCGGGCTCGCGGCCAAGATGCGCGCCGGGGGGGGCGGCGGCGCCACGTGGAGCGACGGCGGCCACGCCTCGCTCGTCGATCGCAGGGGCGCGCAGGTCTTGCTCCTGGAGCACATGCCCGCGGCCACCATCGAGCGTGTGCGGGACACCATCTGGCGCTCCCGCCCCGCGGGCCCGCGGCGGTAGAATAGCCCCATGCCGACCCAGCCCTCCCGGCACCTCGAGGTCGTGCCGAATCCGCACGCCGATCGCGACTACGAGGTCGCCCTCGAGATCCCGGAGTTCACGTGCCTGTGCCCGATGACGGGGCAGCCCGACTTCGCCACCATCCGCGTCAGGTACGTGCCCGACCTGCACCTCGTCGAGCTCAAGAGCATCAAGCTCTACATCTGGTCCTACCGGAACGAGGGCGCCTTCCACGAAGACGTGACCAACCGCATCCTCAACGACTTCGTGGCGGCGGCCAACCCGCGGTGGATCGAAGTGGTGGGCGACTTCAGCGTTCGTGGCGGGATCAAGACGGTGGTCCGCGCCGCGCACGGCAAGCGCCCGGAGATCTGAGCGGGCGCCGCCATGAGCACGGTCCCCATGAAGACCGTGCGCCGGCCCTTTCTCACCGCGCGCTGGTCCAATCTCGCCATCCTCACCTGGGAGGTGCCGCCCGCCCTCCTCGAGCCCCATCTGCCTGCAGGTCTCGAGCTCGATCGACGCGACGGGGCGGCCTTTGCCAGTCTCGTGGCCTTCGACTTCCTCGACACGCGGGTCCTCGGCATCCCCTGGCCGGGATTCCCCGAGGTCAACCTGCGCTTTTACGTGCGGCTTCGGGCGCAGCGCGGAGTCGTCTTCATCCGCGAGTTCGTTCCGCAGGCGATCGTGGCCTGGCTGGCCCGCGCCCTCTACCACGAGCCGTACCTCGTGGCGCCCATCGAGAGCGGCGTGGGCGCGGAGCCTGGGGCGGTCGTGACGGCACGCCGGCTCCGCTGGCGCGGACGCGCTCAGAGCATCGAGGTCACGGGTGGTACGCCGGCGTTCCGGCCTGCCGAGGACAGCCTCGAGCATTTCTTCAAGGAGCACGAGTGGGGCTTTGGCCGGGACCGGCGCGGCCGCACGCTCGCCTACCGGGTACGCCATCCCGTCTGGGACGCGTACCCGGTGCGCTCGTGGAGCCTCGACTTCGACGCGGAGATGGTCTACGGGCCGGGCTGGGGCATCCTGTCCGCGGAGAAGCCCGCCTCGGTGGTCCTCGCCGCGGGCTCGGCGGTGTCGGTCTATTCCGCCGAGCGTCTCTAGTCCTTCTTCTCGGAGCCCCCCGCCGCCTCGATCGTCACCGTGTCGCCCACCAGCACGAAGGTGACCTTCCCGTTCTTGGCCTTGTAGGTCCACTTCTCGACCGGCCCGAGCTTGCTGATATCGTCCGGTTTGCCCAGGGCCTTCTCGAGCGCGGAGCGCGTCTTGGCATCCTTCGCCTTGAGGACGATGTCTTCCTTGGTCGACGGTCCGCAGCCGGCCAGGACAAAGGCCAGAAGGAGGCAGGAGCCGAGCGTAATGATGCGTCTGGTCATGCCGTCACCTCCGAGAATGGATTAGGCCGCCAGCGACAGTAACACGACACCCGCCAGCATGACGATGGCCCCGGGGGCGATCTCGCGCGCCTTCTGCTTCTCCCCGAACATGAGGACGCCGATGCCGAGAGCGAACAGGATCTCCACCTGCTTGACGGCTTCCACGTAGGAGGACAGGGTCAGCAGATATGCGTGGCCCTGGATCACCGTGGTCAGGGCGGCGAAGAGCCCGAACGACACGAAGGCCATCCAGTGGCGCGGGATGGCCACGAAATACCTGCGCGACGTCACGAGCACGACGGGGGTGACGAGCACGCTGGCCGCGAGGTATCCGCCGAGGGTGCCCATGTAGGGATCGGAGAGCTGCATGGCCCACTTGATGGTGATGACGGAGGGCGCGAAGAAGAGAGCGGCGAGGAGCGTGTAGCGCAGCCCCCGATCGGTGAAGAGCACGGCCAGGGGCGCCCACCACGAGATGTGCGCGCGCTGCACGTTGAGGAGATAGACTCCGCTCATGCTGATGAGGATGCCCGCCACGCCGAGAACATCCGGCTTTTCCTTGAGGGTGACGTAGCCGAGGCCCACCAGGACGAGGAGGCTGACCTTCCAGAGCGCGGTGACCATGGAGATCGGGGAGAGCTTGAGCGCCTTCGACAGCGCCATGGTCGAGATGATCTGGCAGACGGCGAAGAGGAGGCACGCCCACACGAATCCTGGCTTGATCTGGGGAGGGCCGTGCCACAGGACGAACAGCGCGGCGAAGGGAAGCAGGAAGGTGAAGCGCCCCCACACCGCCATGTACTCGTCCAGCTCGTGACCGAGCCGCTTCATCACCGTGTTGCGGAGCACCTGGCAGAGCGCCGCGGTCAGCGCCAGGGCTTCCCACATGCGGCCGAGTCTACACGAGCGCTCCGGGGTACTTCGCGGGATTCGTGGAAAATCCGGGAAAGATCGGCGCCGAGGCGGGGATGCCCAGGTGACGGACGGCCACTTCGGCGAAGAGGTGCCGGAAGTCCGTGGTCACTGCGAGATCTCGTCCCTCGTAGAGCTGCTCCGGTGCCAGCCCCGGCCAGCGTCCATAGGCGCGCCCGCCCTTGACGGGGCCGCCGAGCACGAGCATGGCCGTGGCGTGGCCGTGGTCGGTGCCCCGATTGCCGTTCTCGCGCACCGTGCGCCCGAACTCGGACATGGTCAGCACGACCACGTCGGCCATCCGATCGCCGAGGTCGCGATAGAGCGCGGCGAGGCCGTCCGAGAATTCCGTGAGGCGGCTCGCGAGCTGACCGCGCTCGTTGCCCTGGGCGGCGTGAGTGTCCCAGCCCCCCATGTCGGCGAAGGCGACCTGGAGCCCGACGTCCGCCTTGATGAGCTGGGTGATTTGCTTGAGATTGTCACCGAACTTTCCCCGCGGGTACTGGGCGCCGTTCTCCGGCTGGAAGCGCTCGAGCTTGGCCGCCTTGAGCATCTTGACGGCCTCGAAGGTCTCCCGGCCCGTGCCGTGCAAGATGTCTTTGACGCCCTGCTCGTAGAGGGACTCGAAGCCCACCCGCGCGTTGGCTCCCCCGCCCATGCCCGCCATGCCCTGCTTCACATCGAAGTCGCCCGCGCTTCCCATGGCGATGGCGCCGACCTCGCCCCGGAGCGTCCGCGGCATCCGGGAGCCCATGGCCACAGCGCGGAATGGCGAGGGGCCCGGGGCGGGCGCGGCCTGCAGCCCGCGCGCCAGCCAGCCGTCCGGCGTGGTCTTCACCCCGGGCGTTCCCGACTCCATGTAGTCCTGCGCGTCGAAATGCGAGCGCGTGGCATCCGGGGAGCCGCAGGCGTGAACGAGGGCCAGATGCCGGTCATCCCAGATCGGCTTCAGCGCGGCCATGGACGGATGCAATCCGAAGAAGCCGTCGAGATCGAGGCTGCCCTGGCTGCCGCCCGGCCGCGCGATGGCGATGCTTCCGCGCGCGCCGTAGTAGCTGGGGTCGCCGTGTGGCACGACCATGCTCAGCCCGTCCACGGCGCCGCGCTGGAAGACGGCGATGAGGATCTTGGGCCGGGTGGCCCCGCCCTGCGCGTACGCCGCGCGGACGAGAAAGCGCGGGATGGCGCCCAGACCGAGCAGGGCCAGGGCGCCGCCCTTCATGAACGAGCGCCGCGTGCAGTGACAGTCCACGGACTATCTC
This sequence comes from Candidatus Rokuibacteriota bacterium, assembly GCA_003220345.1. Classification (GTDB taxonomy): domain Bacteria; phylum Methylomirabilota; class Methylomirabilia; order Rokubacteriales; family CSP1-6; genus AR37. The sequence goes on from QHSC01000065.1 coordinate 5,845, forward strand.
CTCTGGAATTCCGGCGAGCCCAGGACGAGGGCCGCGAGCTTGTCAACATCAGTATTCGCCGCGGGGGTATTCGTCGCCGGGCGCTCCGGCGCCGCCACCCTTCGGTCGTCGGGAGTGGCGCGGATGATCTCCGGATTGTCGAGCTGAGCGGCGAGCACCGTGCGCGTCTCCGGCCTCGCCTGGCCCTGGAGCAGCGACACGAGGAGGGCATCCAAAACCCGTGAAGGCTTCTCTCGATCGGCCGTGCCGACGGCACGGCCGATATCGACCGCAACGCCCGGGATGCGGTTCTGCGCGAGGGCGAGCGCGAAGTTGAGCCGGTTCAGCAGCGCGCCGGTATTGACCCAGGCCTCCGCCACGTCCGGATAGCCGGTGGGCGGCTGCTGCTGATAGAGCGGCTCGCCCAGCTTGGCAACCTGCAGGGCCAGGGCGAGACCTCCGCCCACCTGCTGGCTGCCCGGCTCACCGGGCGGCATGATCTCTCCGCCCACCGCGCGCACCGCGCTCGCCACGAGCTCGATCGGCTTCTTGATCTTGGCCCCGTAGGCATCCGCAGAGAAGAACTCCGGAGAGGTGACGATGATCGCCACGACCTTGCGGATGTCGCCGTCCGTGTCCTGGAAGGTCCTCGCGGCGCGCTCGACCAGGGCGGGGGGCGGCTCGTCGCTCACGAAGCGCCGGACGAGCTTGGTCGCGATGAACCGCGCCGTGGCGGGATGCCGCGAGAGAATGTCGATCACGTGGATGCCGTCCTGCTCGCCCCCGTAGGCCGGCAGGGCGTGGCCGAGCACCGTCTTCGCGCCCTGATCGTGGGCGGCCGGCCGGAACAGGAAGGTGCCCTGCTCGCGCGGGCGCTCGATGGTCCAGCCCGTGAAGGCCCGCGCCACCTCGATCACGTCCTGCTGGGTGTACCCCCCGTCCACGCCGAGGGTGTGGAGCTCCATGATCTCGCGCGCGTAGTTCTCGTTGAGGCCCATCCGGCGGCCCTTGTTGGGACCCGCGGGCGCGACGAGATCGGCGCGGGTCGACATCCAGTTGTCGAGGTAGAAGAGCATGGCGGGATGCCGGGCCGTGGCGAGCAGGAGATCGCGGAACTTGCCGAGGGCGTGCGGGCGGATGGCCGTGCGCTCGTAGTCGGCCACCATCCACTTCACCGCCCCCTTGCGCGCGTCGACGTTGAAGTGGTTGAACCAGAAGTCCGTCATGACTTCCTCGAGCTGGCGCTCCGACATCACGGCGCGCGTGAGCTTTGCGGCCTGCAGCTCGGCGGGAATGCGAAAGGGCCGTCGCTCCGGTGGGGCCATCTGCCGCATCTCCTGCTGCGTCATCTCGCCGGACTGCACCTTCGCGAGGAGCTTGGGGTCCGGTTCGGGGTACGCGAGCACGAGCTCGGGCACGGTCCGGGTCAGCGTGGGAAATGCCTGGAGGGCTACCTGGACGCGCTCGTCCGGAATGCGCGAGGGTTCGAGCTGGCGCTCCATCCACTTCGCGAGCCCCATCTGCCGCACGCGCTCGACGTCACCCGGGCGGGGTCCATAGCCGAGCCGGTTGAGCGCGTGCACGATCCGCTGCTCCTCGGTGAGGCTGGTCGCGGGAAGCGCGACACGGACCGCCGGCGCGGGCTCGGGGGCGGCCTGGAGGGCGGGCACCGCCGTCTGCCTGGAGCGGGGAGCGCTCGAGCAGGCGGACGCGGCCAGGACGGCCACGGCGAGAAGGGACAGGCTGCCGACGCGTGCTCTCATGGATGCCTCCTGTCCAGCTAGGACGGCGGGGTGTATCGCTTTGTTTACACCCCTATCGGCACCCTATCAAAGATAGCCGTAAGCTGACCATCCTCCGTCCGCGGTCAGGATCTCCCCGGTGATGAAGGAAGCGGCGGATGAAGCCAAAAAGACTGCTACTTCACCGATTTCCTCTGGCCTGCCGATGCGGCCCATCGGAGTGCGCCGGGCGAGCCTGGCGGGGTCGAGGACACCCCGGGCGGACAGGTTCTTGATGAAATCGGTCTCGACATAGCCCGGGGCTATGGCATTGACCCGCACGCCGCGGGCCGCCCACTCGATGGCCATCACCCGGGTCATCATGTTGAGCCCGGCCTTGGACACGCAGTAGGCCAGGCGCTGCGGGAAGGGCACCGAGCCGTTCATGCTGCTGACGTGGATGATGCAGCCATCGCCGGCCGCCAGCATGTCTCCCACCACTTCCTGGGTCATCACCAGACAGGAGGTCAGATTGAGGTCCATGGTGTAGCGGTAGTCGGCCTCGGGCAGGCTTTCCGACGGCGCCACGCGGGGCTGGCCGGCATTGTTCACGAGGATGTCGATCCGTCCGCCGACGGCCGCGCGCGCTTCCCTGGCGAGCCGCCTGACCTCGTCCGTGCGCGAGAGATCGGCGGCGATGGGGACGCCTGCCTCCCCCAGCTCGCGAGCGGTGCGCACGCAATCCTCTTCGCTCCGCGAGTTCACGATGACGCGCGCGCCCTCCCGCGCATACGCGCGCGCGATGCCGAGCCCGATTCCCTTCGTGGAGCCGGTGACGAGGGCGTTCCTGCCCGCGAGTCTCCCCGCGGTCAACTCAGTCCTCGCCCATGGCGGCGCTCTTCAGCGCGAAGATTACTTCTTCACCGCCTGGAGAAATCCCAGGACGGCGCGGTTGAACGCTTCCCAGCATTCGATGGTGAAGCCGTGCCCGCCCGAGATCAGCTTGAGCTGCGCCTTGGGGATGAGGGCGGCGAGCACGCGGGAGAACGCGGGCACCGTCAAGTTGTCGTCGCGGCCGACGAGCACGAGCGAGGGGACGCGGATCTTCTTGATGTCCTTGAGCCGCGAGCCATTCCACTCGAGGATGCCCTGGCCCTGGCGCTCCAGCGCCTCGGGCCGCGTCGGGAACGGATACTCGAGGGCGCGCTTGACGGTGGCGTCGACCTGGGCGGGATCGGCGAGAAAGGCGGGCGTGTACAGCCACGGCATGAGGAGATAGCGGAAGCGCGACTCGGGATCGAGCTCGCCCCACAAGGCCATCCAGGACCGGATGGCGTGGAGAAACCGGCCGTCGCCCTGGGCCCAGGTGCTGCAGAGGGCGAGGCTACGCACCCGCTGCGGGTGGCGTATGGCGAGCTCCATGGCGATGGTGCCACCCATGGAGTGCCCGATCACGTGGGCCTTCGGGATACCAAGGTGATCGAGCACGGCCGCGGCATCGTCGGCCATCTGGCTCGTGGGGTACGCGGACGCCTCGGGCATGTCCGTCTCCCCCACCCCGCGGTTGTCGAAGGTCACCACCCGGTAGTGCGGAGACAATCCCTTGACCTGAAAGAGCCAGTTCGCCGCGGGAGCGGCGAGTCCATTGATGAGGAGGAGGGGATCGCCCTCCCCCTGTGTCTCGTAGTGGAAGCGGATCCCGTTCAGCGTGGCGTAAGACATACGTGGCGACCCTTTCGCATCAGATGACGACGGTGACCTTGATGGACTCGGGCGAGCGATGCGCGGCAAAAGCCTCCTGGATGCGCTCGAGCGGGAACCGGTGCGTGACGAGCCGGTCGACCTTGACCACGCCCGCGGACAGGAGCCGGACGGCCTCCGGAAACTCCTGCTGGTAGATCATGGAGCCGATGATGGTGAGCTCGCGACGCACCACCCCGAAGAAGCCCACTGTTGACGGCTCGTGAGGAAGTCCCGTGAGGACGAGGCGGCCGCCGGGGCGAACGAGCTCGACGGCCTGCTCGACGGCCGCGCCCGTGCCCGCCGTCTCGACGAGCAGATCGACCCCCTCGCGGCCGGAAAAGCTCCGCGCGGCTTCGGGAGCGTGACCCGAGCTCGTCGTGGTGAACTCGTCGGCGCCGAGCTCGCGGGCCAGGCCCTCGCGTCGATCGGTGCGACCGATGGCCAGGACTGCGAGCCCCCTCGACTTCAGCAGCTGGATGGCGAGGAGACCCAGCGCCCCCACGCCGAGCACGGCCGCGCGCTCGCCGCGCCGGGCCTCGCCGCGACCGACTGCGCGCACCACCACGGCCAGCGGCTCGGCGAGCATGAGCTGATCGTCGTCGATGGCGGCGGGCGCCGGCCAGCAGCAGCGCGCGGGCAGCCGCGCCTGCTCGGCGAACCCGCCGTCCACGTCGATGCCGATGGCCGTGCGCGAGAGGCAGAGGTTGCGGTTGCCTTCCCGGCAGAGCGGGCAGTGGCCGCACGAGTAGTTCGGCTCCACCGCGACCTTCTGCCCGGGCCGGACATTGCTGACGTCGCCCCCCACCGCCATCACCTCGCCGATGAACTCGTGACCCATGACGCGCGGGTAGTCGACGGGTCGGTCTCCGTTCCAGATCCGGTAGTCGGTGCCGCAGAGGCCCGAGGCGAACACGCGCACGATGGCCTCGCCGGGACCGGGCGACGGCTGCGCGCGTTGCTCGACCCGCACGTCCCGGGGCCCGCGGAGGACGGCGGCGTGCATGCCGCTCATCCTAGCGGCACTCCTCATTCACGGCAAGCGCACCGGGTGCTGGGCCAAGTTGCGAGCCAGACCAACCCAGCTCTCGCCTCGGGGCTACGCCCCTCAGCTCGAACCGCCACGCCCGAAGGAGCCAGCGGCGCGAGGCGTACCTGTATGTACGTTGAGCGTCGCTGGCGACTGAGAACGAAGTATGGCGAAGCAAATTGGCCCAGCACCTCAGCCCGCGGTGTGGCCGCCGTCTATGAAAACGGTCTGGCCGGTCATGTAGTCGGAGGCAGACGAGGCGAGATACACGACGAGCGGCCCGATCTCCTCCACTCTTCCCGTCCGTCGGAGCGGCACGTCTCGCAGGAGCCGCTCGCGCACCTTGGCGTCGGCAAAGGCCTCGCTGTTCATGTCGGTGACGAACCAGCCGGGGGCCACGGCATTGACCTGGATATTGAAGCGCGCCCACTCCACGGCCAGCGCCTTCGTGAGGGCGATGACCCCGCCCTTGGAGGCGGAGTAGGCGGAATAGCCGGGCAGCCCCGCCGCGCCCAGGACGGAGGCGAGGTTGATGATCTTGCCCGACTTCTGGGCAATGAGCCGCCCTGCCGCCGCGCGGCAGCCGTTGAAGACGCCCACGAGGTTGACCTCGATGGTGCGCCGGAACTCCTCGGGTGCCATCTCCGCGAAGGACCGCACGCCCGCGGTGCCGGCGTTGTTGACGAGGATGTCGAGGCGCCCGAGGCCCTGGACGGCGCGCTCCACGAGGGCCTCGACCTGATCGTAGGCCGTGACGTCGGTGGGCAGGATCAAGGCTTTGCGGCCGAGCCGCTCGACCCCGCGCGCGGTCTCGGCGAGCTCCGCTTCCGCGCGCGCGCCGAGCGCGACGTCAGCGCCTGCCTCGGCGAGAGCCAGGGCCATGGCGCGCCCCAGCCCACGGCTCGCCCCCGTGACGATGGCCGCCTTGCCGTCGAGTCGGAAAGCCTCGAGGGCCATCCTATCCGTACAAGGAATCGAGGGCCGCGCGGTGCCGGTCGCTGATCACCCTGCGCTTGACCTTGAGGGTGGGCGTGAGCGCCCCGTTTTCCACCGTGAAGTCCTCGGGCAGCACGAGGAACTTCTTGATCTTGGCGTACGACTGCAGCTCCGAGTTCTTGTCGTCGACGGTGCGCTGCACGCGCTCGAGGACCTTTGGATGCTTGACGAGCACGGCCGGCTCGACGGCCAGGATGCCCTGCTCGCGCGCGAACTTGGCCAGCTCCTCGGCATTGAGGGTGATGAGGGCCACCGGATAGGGCCGGCGGTCGCCGTGGACCATGGCCTGGCTGATGAAGGGATCGGTCTTGAGCAGGTTCTCGATGTTCTGCGGGGCGATGTTCATGCCGCCCGCCGTCACGATGAGGTCCTTCTTGCGGTCCGTGATGAAGAGATAGCCGTCCTCGTCGAAGCGGCCGATGTCCCCGGTGGCGAACCACCCGTCGTCCAGGAACACTTCACGAGTCGCTTCGGCCTTCTTGAAGTAGCCCTTGGCGATATTGCCGCCCCGGCCCAGGATCTCCCCGTCGGGCGCGATCTTGACCTCCACGCCGGGCATGGGCTTGCCCACCGAGCCGAACTTGAAGGCATCCTCGCGATTGTTCGTCAGCACCGGACACGTCTCCGTGAGTCCATACCCCTCGAGGATGAGGATGCCCGCGGCGTGGAAGAACTCGGCGATGTCGCGAGAGAGGGGCGCGCCACCCGAGACGGCAAACCGCAGGCGGCCGCCGAGAGCCGCGTGCATCTTCGAGAACACCAGCTTGTGGGCGATGGCGTACTTCACGCCCAGCCCGGCGGGGACGGGGCGCCCCGCCTGCTTGAGCCGGGAGACCTCCTTGCCCACGCCCACCGCCCACCAGAAGATCTTCCGCTTGATGGGTGAGCCTCCATCGGCCTTGGCGAGGGCACCCGCGTAGACCTTCTCGAACACGCGCGGGACGCTGCAGATGAAGTGCGGCCGGGTCTCGGGCAGGTTCTCGCGCAGCTTGTCGATGCTCTCCGCGAAGGCCGTGCAGAGCCCCCGGTGGACGCCGATGAACGACTCGAGCCGCGCGAAGGAATGGGCGAGGGGCAGGAAGAGAAGGTGCACGTTACCTTCGGCGATACTGGTGGTCTGGGCCGCCGACTCGAGAGCGGAGATGTGGTTGCCGTGCGTCTGCACCACACCCTTGGGCGGCCCCGTGGTGCCCGAGGTGTACACGATGGTGGCGACATCGTCGGGGGCGGTGTCCGCCACCCGCGCGGCCAGTTCGGTCTTGAGCGCCTCACCCCGCTCCCGTCCCAGGCGGCGCAGCGCCTCCCAGGTGAACAGGCGCGGCGAGGGCTCCTTGCCCTCGTAGCCCTGGACGACGACGATCTGCTCGAGCCCGGGCAAGGCCGCGTCGACTTCGAGGACTTTGGCGAGCTGGCTCGGATCCTCGACGATGAGAGTCTTCACCCCCGCGTCGTTGACGATGTACTGGATGAGATCGGGCGGATAGGTCGGGTAGATCGGGATGGTGACGCACCCGGCCGTGAAAATGGCGAAGTCGGCCTGCACCCACTCGGCGCGGCTGGCCGAGAGAATGCCCACCGCCTCGCCGCGGCGGCGGCCGAGGGCGACGAGCCCGGTGGAGATCTCGCGCACGACCTCTCCCACTTCGCGCCAGGTCAGGGTCTTCCACGCTCCGCGCTGCTTGAGCTGCTGGGCGGGCTTGTCTCCGCTCAGCTCCACTCGATTCCAGAACATGCGTGCCAGTGTCTGATCAGCCATGACCCCTCCCCCTCACGACGGTGTGTGGGCCTCTCTCCGCAAGTCCTTGCGCAGGATCTTTCCGATCGGGCTCTTCGGTAAGGAAGGCACGATCCGGACTTCTCGTGGGCTCTTGAACCGGGCGAGCCGGGCCTGACAGAAGGCGATCAGCTCTTCCGGCGTGGCCGCTTCTCCGGGTTTGATCACCACGAAGGCCAGGACCTCCTCTCCCATCACGGGGTCGGGCATCCCAACCACGGCGGCCTCGGCCACCTTGGGATGGGCGTAGAGCGCCTCCTCGACGTCGCGCGGATAGATATTGAAGCCGCCGCGGATGATGAGGTCCTTCTTGCGCTCGACGATGTAGAGAAAGCCGTCGGCGTCGAGGCGTCCCATGTCACCCGTGTGCAGCCAGCCCCCCCGGAGCGCCTCCGCCGTGTCCGCGGCGTTCCGGTAGTAGCCGAGCATGACGTTCGGGCCCTGGACGCACACTTCTCCCACCTCGCCCGCGGGGAGCCGGCGGCCGCCGTCGTCCTGGATGCTCACGCTCACGCCGGGAATGGACTGGCCCACGGAGCCCAGCTTTCGCACTCCCGAGAGCCGATGAGCCGCCACCACCGGCGCCGCCTCGGTCAGCCCGTATCCCTCGAGAATCCTGCCGCCAAACTTGCGCTCGAAGGGCTCG
>QHSC01000355.1 GCA_003220345.1 Candidatus Rokuibacteriota bacterium
GAGGCGCGGCGGCGCTTTGACCACGTGGTCGACATCCAGACCGGAGGCGCCGCGCCGCCCGCCAAGATCATCCGGGCCATGAGTGAGCTGGGCTTCCGCGTGCAGCATATCTACGGGCTCACGGAAGTCCTGGGTCCGTCGACGCTCTGCGCCTGGCAGGACGCGTGGGACGGTCTGGGGCCGGAGGAGCAGGCCGCCCAGCAGGCACGCCAGGGCGTGCCGTACCACGTGGTCGACGGGCAGATGGTCGCCGATCCGAAGACGCTTACCCCCGTGCCCGCCGACGGCAAGACCCTGGGAGAGATCATGCTGCGCGGCAACACGGTGATGCTCGGCTATTTGAAGGACAAGGCGGCCACCGAGGCCGCCCTGACCGGCGGGTGGTTCCACACGGGCGACCTCGCCGTCCAGCATCCCGACGGCTACATCGAGATCAAGGACCGCTCCAAGGACATCATCATCTCGGGCGGCGAGAACATCTCGAGCCTCGCCGTGGAGGCGGCCCTCATCCGTCATCCCGCCGTCGCGCTGGCCGCGGTGGTGGCGCGTCCCGACGAGACGTGGGGGGAGACGCCGTGCGCGTTCGTGGAGCTGCGCCCGGGCATGACGGCGACGGCCGAGGAGCTCATCGCGTGGGCGCGCGAGAACCTCCCGCGGTTCGCCGTGCCCCGCACCGTCATCTTCGGCCCTCTCCCGACCACCGCCACGGGGAAGATCCAGAAGTTCGAGCTGCGCCAGCGGGTCCGGGCGCTGTGACGGAGCCCAGCTTTCCTGGCCTCGTGCCCGGCCTGCGGGGCGAGCGGAAGGCCATGGTCACCCGGAGCATGGCGACCACTCACGCGGGCGGGTCCGGCGTGCTCATGGCGGCCTGGATGATCCTGGAAATGGAGTTGACCGCCCAGGACTCGACCCAGCGCTTTCTGCCCGAGGGCTACACGACGGTGGGCTACGAGATCTGCGTCCGCCACCGGCGCCCGACCCCGGTCGGCGAGTCGTTCGTCACCCGCACCGAGCTCCTCGAAGTGGACGGCCGCAAGCTCCTGTTCCGCGTCGAGGCGCACAACCCGCGCGAGCTCATCGGTGAGGGCACGCTCCGCCGCACCATCGTCCGCCAGGGCCGCCTCGGCTAACGAGCGCGGCGGTCCGCCTGCTCCGTTCAGCGGGCCTTCCGGCCTATGCGATACTGTGACAACTCCTCTCGGAGGACCCGGCGGATGGCTCGTTCCAGGTGGTTCTCGGACGACTCCATGAATCGGCGCAGGGCCTCATTCATTGCGGTCTGGTAGCTGCCGCCGCCGGCCTTGTCAACCTGTGTCCGGAACCATCGCAGGATGTCATCGTCGATTCGAATCGTGATGCGCGTCTTGCCGGGTGGTGCCTCCAAGACGGCTCCGCGACGGCCCTTGCTGAAGTCGTATTCTTTCTTCATCTCGTCCTTTCGTACTGACGCCGCTCCCGTGACGTCGCGGCTCGTGCTGAGATGATTCGGACACGATTTTCCCGCCACGTATAGACAACAACGAGCACTCGACCGAGGGCGTCCATTCCAGTGGTTACGAACCGCCCCTCGTCGGGTCCTTCTTCGGGAATGGTGATGGCGTAGTCGTCATGAAGCACGGTTGCTGCATCGGCAAATCCAATGCCGTGTTTCCGGAGATTGGCAGCCGACTTTCGCTGGTCCCATTCCAGCCCCACAACCTAGAATATGCACACTTGTGCATACGGTCAACCGTTTGTTGTCGAGGGTAGTTGTCGCGATGCCTGCCCCCCGCAGGCAGGTAGTGGGGGAGCAATGCAAGAACGCGTTCAGCGACTATACCGAGAGGTAGCGGCCCTTGAGCTCGGCCTCGCGGCGGCGGAACTCGGCGGTGGGGCCCGCGAAGACCACCGCGCCCTTGCCGAGCACGAGCACCTGATCGCAGACGCCCAGGGCCATCCGCGCGTTCTGCTCCACGAGCAGGATGGTCACCCCGCCCGCCTTGAGGCGGATCATCAGCGATTCCAGCTCGCGCACGAGGCGAGGCGCCAGGCCTTGCGAGGGCTCGTCCAGCATGAGCAGCTCGGGGTTGCCGGCCAGCGCGCGCGCGATGGCCAGCATCTGCTGCTCGCCGCCGGAGAGGCTCCGCCCCCGCTGCCGCCAGCGCTCCTGCAGCACGGGGAAGTAGGTGAAGATGCGCTCGCGCGTCCAGCTCGAGTCGCCGTCGACGCGTCGCTCGGCCAGCCGGAGATTCTCGCCGACCTCGAGGTGGGGAAAGATCTGCCGCCCCTCGGGGACATACCCTATCCCCAGGTGGAAGATCTCGTGCGGGGCATGTCCGGTGATGTCGCGGTCCTTGAAGCGCACCGCGCCGCCCCGCGGCGGCGTCAGTCCCATGATCGAGCGCAGCGTCGTCGTCTTGCCCGCGCCGTTGCGCCCGAGGAGCACGGTGATCTCCCCCGCCGGGACCGTGAAGGAGACGTCGCGCAGCACGTGGCTCTTGCCGTAGAAGGTCTGGAGGGCGTCGACGGCGAGGAGCGTCACTCCGCGCCTCCGAGATAGGCCCGCTGGACGTCGGCGTTCGCCCGGATCTGGTCCGGCGTGCCCTCGGCGATGAGCTGGCCGAAGTGGAGGACGCTGATCCGATCGGCGAGGTCGAAGACCACGTCCATGTCGTGCTCGACGAGGATGATGGTCAGCTTCTGCTCGCGCGCGACCTGCCGGATGACCGCGACGGTGGCGACCGTGTCCTCGGGCGAGAGCCCCTGCGTCGGCTCGTCGAGCAAGAGGAGCTCCGGCTCCTGGGCGACGGCCATGGCGATCTCGAGCAGGCGCTGGTCGCCGTGGGGGAGGGTCGACGCCGCCTCCTCGGCGCGGCCCAGGAGTCCGAGAGAGTCGAGGCTCGCGCGCGCCCGCTGCTCGCTCGCCTCGAGAGTGGCGCGGCCGCCCACGAGGCGGAAGTTGCCCCCGCTCCGGAGCTGCACGGCGATCCGGACGTTCTCCAGCACCGAGAGCTCCGGGAAGATGCTGGTGATCTGGAAGGTGCGCGAGATGCCGCGGCGGCAGCGCGCGGGGGCGGGGAGCGCGGTCACGTCGTCGCCACGGAAGAGCACGCGGCCCGAGGTGGGCGCGAGCAGGCCGGAGATGAGGTGGAAGAGGGTCGTCTTGCCGGCGCCGTTCGGTCCGATGACGGCGCGGACTTCGCCCGGCTCCACCGCGAGGCTGACGCCGGCCACGGCCTGGAGCGCCCCGAAGGCGCGTCCGAGGCCCCGCGTCTCCAGCAGCGCGGTCACACGCGCGCCCGGAGCCGCCGGGCCGTCCCCACCAGCCCGTCCGGCAGGAAGATCACCATCAGCACGAACACGACACCCGTGAAGATCATCCAGTGCTCCGTGTAGCTCGAGAGCACCTCCTGGATGAGGATGAAGACCATGGCGCCAAGGACCGGACCGACGAGGGTGCCGATGCCGCCCATGATCACCATCATGAGTCCCTGGCCGGAGAAGACCCAGAACATGACCTCGGGCGAGGCGAAGCCGCGGAAGGGCGCGAAGAGCGCGCCGGCGAGGCCCGCGAACACGGCGGCGATGACGAAGACGGCGAGCTTGAAGGGCCGCGGGTCGCGCCCGAGGCTCATGAAGCGGCGCTCGTTCTCGCGGATGGCCTCCAGCGCGTGGCCGAAGGGCGAGCGCACCACCGCCCGGCAGAGGAGGAGCGAGAGCACGACGCAGGCGGCGACCAGGGCATAGAACGCCTGGGGAGAGGCGAGGCTCGGGCCGCCCCAGAAGAGCGCCGTCTTGGGCACCCCCGCGATGCCGTCGGAGCCGCCGGTGAGATCGCGCCACTTGTAGGCGACGGTGTAGAGGAATTGCGCGAAGGCCAGCGTCAGCATGGCGAAGTAGATGCCGGTGGCGCGCGTGGAGAACCAGCCGACGGGCAGGGCGACCACGCCCGCGAGCAGCGCGCCCGCGAGGAGCGCCACCGGCACCGGCTGGCCGAAGTGGATGAGCACGAGGGCGCTCGCGTAGGCGCCGAGGCCGAAGTAGGCGGCGTGGCCGAAGGAGACCATGCCCGTGTAGCCCATGATGAGATCGAGCGAGAGCGCGAACAGGCCGTAGATGAGGAGATCGGTTAGGAGCGAGAGCTGGTGGCGCGCGGCCACCCACGGCACCACCGCGAGCGCCACCAGGGCCACCGCCGCCAGCGCTCGCGCCCCTCTCATTCCTCCTCGCCGAAGAGGCCCCAGGGCCGGAAGATGAGGATGGCGCCCATCACGGCGTACATGATGACCATGGCCGTTTCCGGCAGGTAGAAGGCGCCCCACGTCTGGGCGGCCCCCACGATAAGGCTGCCCGCGATCGAGCCCCCGATGCTGCCGAGACCGCCGATCACGACGACCACGAAGGCGTCGACGATGACCCCAACGAGCGCGCAGGCGGCGCCGAAGACGAGCGTGCGCACGCGCGCCACGTCGGCGCCGAGGCAATCGGCCATCTCGCTGTTCTGCGCGACGGCACGGATGACGAGCCCCGCGCGTGTCGTGCGGAGGAAGAGCCACACTGCCAGCGCGACGACGAGGCCGAGCCCGATGACGAAGAGCCGGTAGCGCGGATAGAGCAGGCTTCCCAGCGCGAACGCTCCCTGGAGGTACGCGGGCGGGTCGATGCCCTTGGCCGTCGGCCCGTAGAGGATGCGGAGAGCCTCCTCGAGAATGAGGGCGAGCCCGAAGGTCAGCAGGAGCTGGTAGATGGGCGGGCGACGGTAGATGAAGCGCAGCGTGGACGACTCGAAGATTGCGCCGATGGCGCCGACGACGGGCGGCACGATGACGAGGGCCGGCCAGAACCAGCCGGTGAGCATGACTGTCGTGTACCCGAGGTAGGCGCCCAGCATGTAGAAGACACCGTGCGCGAAATTGACGACGCGCAGGATGCCGAAGACGAGCGAGAGACCCGCGGAGACGAGGAAGAGGAGCCCCGCGAGCGTCAGCGCGTTGAGGAGCTGTTCCCCCAGATTCGCCACGCGGGGCGCCCCGGGCGGTCCGCTACGAGAAGTCCTCGGTGCGACACTTCGGCGTCACCTTCTCGCCCGGATAGGTCGCCAGGATCTTGGGGATCGGGTGCGGATACTTCGGATCCTTCACCGCCTCGACGGCGAAGCCGAGCTGGACCGCCTGGTGATCGCACTTGCGCATGAAGAACGGGCCCTCGAGGCCCTCGTAGCTCGAGTCTTCCCAGGCCTCGATCACCTTCTCGACGTCGTCGGTGCCCGCCTTCTGGATCACCTGGCCGAGCCACTCGAGCCCCTCGTACGTCTCGCCGTCGAACATGTCGGGATAGACGCCGTGCAGATCGTGGAAGCGCTTGACGAAGTCCCGATTCCTCGGCGTGTCCACCGTGAACGGGTAGCGCGAGCTGCCGATGGCGCCCACCATGGCGTCGCCCACGGCTTTCATGTTCTCGAGCTCCAGGATCTCCATGATCGG
>QHSC01000066.1 GCA_003220345.1 Candidatus Rokuibacteriota bacterium
AGGACCAAAACGGCTTTCCTCGGCAATCCGCCCGAGGAGCGTGGCTTGCCGGCCAAATCGAACACAATCTCCTTCCTCACAGTTGCACGCAGTCGCTTGTACGCGTGTTGTATCTGCGCGGGGCTGGCCCGATCCTTCCAAGCCAACACGAGTAAGGCCAAAAGCGATCGAGGGGCTCAGAAAAATCAGTATCGGAAGAAATGCGCTGGCCGAGAGGATCCGAGCACGCATTAGGCCGCCGACTTGAGGCTCCTTGGCCATGCCGTCCCATTGCGCCGGCAGGGTGGGGCGGTAGACCTCACACGACGCCCCTCCTCGCGAGCGCGGCCAGGTCCTCGCGGCTGAGCCCGAGGCGGCCGCAGTAGATCTCCTCGTTGTGGGTGCCCGGCGTGGCCGGCCCGGCGCTCGTGACGCGACCGGGGGTCAGCGAGAGCTTGGGCACGATGCCGGGCATCCAGATCGTCTCCCCGCCGGGCCCCGGCACGGGGATGAGGTTCTCCCGCGCCCGGAGCTGAGGATCCGCGAAGAGATCCTGCACGCTGTTGACCCTCGAGCACGGGACGGACGCCGCGTCCAGCCGGGCCAGCACCTCGTCGGCAGCGAAGGAGCCGACCCAGTCCTGCACGCGCGCGTCGAGATCCTCGCGCCGGCGAAGCCGCTCGTCCATCGACGAGAACTCGGCGTGGAGCTCGGGCCGGCCCATGGCCTCCACGGCCAGGCGCTCGAACATGCGGTCGTTCGTGCACGCGATGGCGATCCAGCTCCCGTCTCGCGCGCGATAGTGATCGTGCGGCACCACGTATTCCGTGCCCGAGCCGATGCGCTCACGGATCTTGCCGAGGGCGGCGTGCAGGGGGATCATCTCGTCGAGCATCCTCAGCATGGGCTCGTAGAGCGCCACGTCGACCACCTGGCCGAGCCCCGTGCCATGGCGGCTCTCGATGGCGGCGAGCGCGCCGAAGGCGCCCATCACGCCCGCCAGGTAGTCGGGAATCGTCGGCGTTCCCGGCGAGACGGGCGGGCGATCGGGGTATCCCGAGATGTAGCTGACGCCGCTCACCGCGCCCGCGATGCGACCGAATCCCGGCCGCCCGCGGCTCGGGCCCGTCTGACCGAAGGCCGAGATCCGCACCATGACCAGTCGCGGGTTCGCCGCGGACAGCGCGTCGTATCCGAGGTTCCACTTCTCCATGGTCCCCGGCCGGAAGTTCTCGGCGAGGATGTCGGCGCGGGCGGCCAGCCGCGCGATGAGCGCCTGGCCCTCGGGTTCGCGCAGGTTGCACGTAATCGATTTCTTGTTCCGGCCCTCGACCAGCCACATGTACGAGATCCCGGGGGACGGCTGGTGACCGAGCCTTCGCAGATCGTCGCCGACGCCGGGCTGCTCGACCTTGATCACGTCGGCGCCCAGCTCGCCCAGCAGCGTGCAGCAGAAGGGCGCAGCCACGTAGGTCGCCAGGTCCAGAGCCACGAGGCCGTCGAGCGCTCCGCTCAAACGGACCGCCTCAGATGTTGCATTGCAAGACCTGACCCTAGCCTGGGCGGCGCGACACGAGCCGGATGGCCACGTGGACGGGATCGGGCACCGTGGATCGATCGGTCTCCATCTGCCAGGCGCCGATCTGGGCCATGCCTCGGGTGAACTCGCCGTAGCTCGATTGCGGGACAACGGCGACGAACGTGAACTCCGCCTGCCGGCGCACCTGGGACGCCCCGACCCGCGCGAGGAGACTCGACAGATCACGCTCCGCCGCGCTCCGGTCCCTGACCGAGAGCTGCACGACCACATCGAGCCTCGGCGGCGGGGTAGCCGGCCGTGATTCCCGAGACGGCGCGGTCGGCGGTACGGCGCGCCGAGAGGGCTGCGGAGAGAGCCGAGAGGGCTGCGGAGACAATGGAAGCGGCGTTGCCTTCTGCGGCCCGAGGTCGGCAGATCGGCTCGTCACTCCCGGCCGGGGCGTCGGACTTACGGGAGGGATGGCCCTGGGTGGGGCGGGTGATGGAGGCGTCTCTGGCGGCGCCGGCGGGGCGGGCGCGCGTCGCTCCCGGTCAGGGCGGTCGCGCCCCGCCGTCATCGCCTCGCTGAGGAAGCGCTCTCGTTCCTGATTGTGGTGATAGTCTCGCACGGCAAGCACGATGAGGATCGCAATGGCCACGACGGTGACCAGCCCCACCCCGATGGAGAGCCGCCGCCAGCGCCGGCCGGGCCCTTGGGGAAGAGCGGCGCTCTCGGATTCGCCTGCGCTCGGGTCTCTCGGGGCTCTCGCCGGGATCTTCTCTGACTGGAGTCTCGCGAGCTCTTCACGACAGACGGCGCACTGGCTGATATGGGCTTCGACCCCTGCCAGCTCGGTCAGACGGATCTTGCCCTCGAGCAAGACACGGAAGCACTCGCGAGCATCCTCGCACGTCATGGAAGAGATCATGGATGAGATCGCCTGCGCTTGCCACGCGCAAGTCTGTCCTGACCGACCGTGTAAGAACACCCGCGGCAACGCGGTAGAAATTTCAAGGGCAGTCCAGGGGACGGGCGCGTCACGTGGGTGACAATTACGTGCTCCCTGCTGGTGAAAGGATTCATGAGAGGAAGAACAAAGCCTTTCTGACCGGGATGAATCGGGCCGCTTGATGACCAGGCAACCACCTGCAATCCTGGCTGCATGGCATATGCCAAGCGCGGCTCGCCGCCACCGGGCCGTGCTACCGTAGCGGCGCCGTGATCTCGCTCATGCTGCTATGGCTGCGCGCCGTCGGGCTCGTGGGCCAGGCCGTCTCGATCGGCGGTGCCATCTTCGCAGTGGCGGTGGTGCGACCGTCGCGCCCGTCTGATCCTGCCCGCGCCCTCGATCGCGTCCTCGCCCTCGTCACCTGGGGCGCCCTCCTCGCCGCCGCCGCGCAGGTGGGCGTGCTCGTCGTCCTCGCCAGCGCCATGGGAGACGACGCGAGCTGGCCGCTGGGCGCCGTGCTGGACTCGACGGTGGGCGTGATCGGCCTCATCCGCATCGCGGTGGCGCTCGCGGGCGCCGCGGTCGCGCACATGCTCCGTCGCCATCCGGGCTCGACCACGCTGGGGGCGCTGCTCGTGAGCGGCGGCGCGCTCCTCGCTCTCACCGGGGCGCTCGCCAGCCATGCCGTGGGCCGCGTCGACGGCGGCGTCTGGCTCGTGGCCGTGGGCGCGCTCCACCAGGCAGCCGCCGCCACCTGGGTGGGCGGGCTCGTCTGCGCGGCCGTGCTGACGCTTCGCTCGAACCTGGCGGCCTCGGAGAGCTGGCTCCGGCCATTTTCGAGGCTCGCGCTGGCGGCGGTGACGGCCCTCGCCCTCACCGGCGTGGCGCTTTCCCTCGCCTACATCGCCAGCCCGGCCGCCGCCATCGGCACCTCCTACGGAGCCATGACGCTCACCAAGATCGTGCTCTTCATCGCCATGCTGACCATGGGCGCGCTCAATCACCGCGCCCTCCACGGTCGACTCGGGACGGGAAGCTGGCTCGCCTCGGGAGCGGGCGCGGCTCCCGATCTTCCCCCGTCAGGCTCGCTGGTATTCCGGCGACGTCTCGAGGTGGAGGCCGGCCTTGCCATCGTCACGGTATTCCTCGCGGCGTCGATCGGCTCCGCGCCGCCCGCGGCGGACGTGCAAGACCAGCGGGCCTCGCTGGCAGAGATCCGCAGCGTGTTCACGCCGCAATGGCCGCGGCTCCAGGCGCCGAGCCTGGCCGAGCTGGCCGCCGCCACGGCGCTCGGCGACCCCTCGACGCCTCATTCGGCCGAGGAGACGGCCTGGTCGGAGTTCGGCCATCACGTCGCCGGTCTCTTCGTGGTGGCCATGGGCGTGCTCGCCATGCTCGAGCGCACCGGATGGGCGCCGTGGGCGCGGCACTGGCCCCTGCTCCTCATCGGATTGACGGGCTTCGTCGCGTGGAACATGGACCCGGAGGGCTGGCAGACGGGCCGGATCGGTTTCTGGGAGCACCTCCTGGGCCTCGAAGTCCTGCAGCACCGCATCCTGCTCGCCCTCACCGCCCTTCTCGCGGTGGCGGAATGGCGGGTGCGGAGCGGCCGCCATCCCGATTCCGCCTGGCGCTATGTCTTTCCCCTCGTGTGCATCGGCGCCGGCATCTTGCTGCTCTCCCACGCCCACGAGGTCAGCAACGCCAAGGCGGCCTTTCTCATCGAGCTGACACACCTCCCCCTCGGCCTCGTCATCCTGGTGGCGGGCTGGTCGCGCTGGCTCGAGCTGCGTCTGTCCCCGCCGGACAGCAACTTGCCCGGACGGCTGTGGGGACCTGCCTTGACCGTGTTCGGGCTCTTGCTGCTCTTCTACCGCGAATCTTGACAGAGGGATTCAGGCGGGGCGGAGCTGCTTCAAACCTTCCGTCTGCTTGGCCTTGCAGGTGGGACAGATGGCGTGCGTGAACTGCAGACCTGAGCGCTTGCCCAGATAGCTCTCGACCTTCTCCCAGAAGTTTCCATCGCTCCGGACCTGCCGGCACCACGCGCAGATGGGAATGAGGCCCTGGAGCTGCTGGACATGCGCGAGCGATTCCTCGAGGGCGAGAATCCGGTCGGCCAGCTGCTGCTGCAGGGTGATCATGCGGACGCCCACGGTGACGCGTGCCCGCAGCTCTTCGGCCTCGAACGGCTTCGTGATGTAGTCGTCCGCCCCCGCCTCGAAGGCGGTGACCAGATCGCCGGTCTGACCTCTCGACGTCAACACCACGAGATAGGTGGGGGCCGACCCTCCTGCCTCACGGACCTTTCGACACACCTCCACGCCGGTCATCTGCGGCATCATCCAGTCCAGAATCGCGAGGGCGGGAGGGTCTTGCCCGCTCAGGATCTGCCACGCCTCGGAGCCGCTCGCCGCCGCCACCACTTCATGGCCCGACTTTCCGAGGATCTTCTCGAGGATGCGCCGGATGAGCAGGTCATCGTCCGCGATCAGGATCCTCACAGGCTCTTCCAGTCGAATGAGCTGAGGAACGCGGCGACCTTGGTCATTTCCCGCTCGAAGGCCTCGCCGACCGCGGCCGCCCCGCCGAGCCGGCCCGCCCGGCCGAGGGTCTCGAGCTCTTCCGCCAAGGCCAGCGCCTTCTCGGCGCAGAGAATCCCCAGCGGACCCCGCAGGCTGTGCGCGGCATGGAACGTCTCCTGATCGTCGCCCCGCCGGATGGCCGCCGTGAGGGCCGCCACGCGCTCTGAAAGATCTTCCTGGAACGTATGAACCAGCTCCTGGAGGAGATCCTTGTCGCCGTCGACCCGGCCGAGGGCGAGCGACATCCGCACCGGTGACTCGTCGAGCTGTCCGTCGCGCGGGGTCACTGGGCGTTCCGATCAGTTGGCGCTGCCATCTCGATCTCCCCGTCGGTAAACCCGCATGAAAGTGGATTCCCTACGGGTCGTGCACTGGCAGTGCCAATCTCCAACGTCCTGCCTTATTCACGAGTTCGCCCGTTCTTTGGGCAGGCCATGACGGAAGGCGGCACGACCGGTGACGAGGAATGCCAGTCGGCCGGGGCGCCGGCAACGCCCTTTTCAGCGGCCCGAAAGCTAGGCGCGCGTTACGTGGGCGGAGACGGCCTGCCAGGAGCCCTTGCGGCGAGCCCAGACGTCCGTGTAGCGGCCGGCGCCGGGCTGGCCGTCGGGGCGCGCGTAGGTGGTGCGAGCGTGGATGATGGCGAAGTCGCCCATGAGACGGATGTTGACGTCGTGGGCCTGGAGGTTCGAGATCTTCACCGGCTGCGCCGTCTGCTTGAGGAAGGCTTCGCGATCGATGAGGGTGCCGTCGGGATTGGAGCACAGGAAGTCGTCCGCGAGGATCTGGTCGAAGCGGCGGACGTCGCCGGCCTGCACGGAGTTGATGTAGTCGCGGTTCAGGGCCTGCAGGGTCTCGAGATCTGACCGGGACGCGGTGGTGGTTGCCATACGATCTCCCTTCCGGGCTCGTTACCGCTTGGCAGCGGGCCGGCGAATCTCCTCGATGGCCGCCGCGTAGCCCGAGCGGAGCACGGCCGTGTCCGAGGAGTAGTTGACGATGGTGGCGCCGAGGGCGATCATCTCGCGCACGCCCTCCACGCTGTCGATGGCCATGGAGACGGCCTTGCCGTGCTTGCGCGCGGCCTCGGCCAGGCGCACGCGGTAGTCGCGGAGCGCGTCCTTCTGGGCGGGCGTACCCAGCACACCCAGGTCCTGGGCCAGGTCGGTCGGGCCGATGGTCAGCGCGTCGATGCCCGGCACCGAGGCGATCTCGTCCACCCGCTCGAAGGCCTTCTTCGTCTCGAGCATGGCCGTGACGTGCACGCGCGCGTTCGCGGATGACATGTGCTCGCCCGGCGGCGACGTGCGGTACTGCGTGTGCGGGCCGAAGCCGTACATGCCGCGCTCGCCCAGGGGGGCGTAGCGACTGCACGCGGCCACGGCCGCCGCCTGCTCCGGCGTGTCGACCTGCGGGATGTGAAGGTTCCACACCCCCGCGTCGAGGAGCCGCGTCACCCACTCGCGATTGCCCTCGGGAGGACGCACCACCATGGGAAAGTCGAGGGCGCGCGCCAGGGTCGCCATGTCGGCGACCGTCTCCATCGAGAAGGCTGAGTGCTCCATGTCGACGCGGACGAAATCCAGGCCGGCGGCCTGGAGCAAGGTGAGCACGGCGGGCGTCCGGATCATGGTCACCCACGTGCCGATCTGCACCTCGCCGCGCTCGGCGCGGGCCCGGTAGGCATTCTCATTCATCTCTAGGACCCCCAGCTCACCCCTTCACCGCCGTCCACCGCCAGGGAGACGCCGGTGATGAAGCCAGCCTCGTCGGAGTGCAGAAAGAGCGCGGCATGGGCGACGTCCCACCCCGTGCCCATGCGGCGACGGAGCGGCACGCGGCGATCTCGAGCGGCGATGACCTCGTCCCGAGCCGTCCCCTGGGCCACCCGCGCCTCGATGGCCATGGGCGTGTTCATCAGGCCGGGCAGGATGGAGTTCGCGCGCACGCCGTAGCGCGCGTTGGCCGCGGCGAGGTTCTCCGTCAGCGCCACCACTCCCGCCTTCATCGTCTTGTAGCCCACGAGCGGATACGCGTTGCGGGCGGCCATGGAGGCGATGTTCACGATCGAGCCGCCCGTCTCGCGAAGCGCAGGCAGCCCGTGCTTGCAGACCAGCCACATGCCTTTCAGGTTGACGGCGAAGCTGCGGTCGAAGGCCTCCACGGTGAGCTCCGTGGCCACGGCGTCGCCCAGCGCGAGGCTGGCGCCCACGTTGTTGTGCAGGATGTCCAGCCGACGGAAGCGCTCCAGGGCCGCCGCGACCAGCCGGCGGGCGTCGTCTTCGCGGGTGATGTCCGCTTCGAAGGCCCAGGCCTGGCCGCCCTCGTCGCGGATCAGGTCCACGGTCTCCTGGGCCGCCTTGAGGGTGCGGTCGGCCACGATGACCTGCGCGCCTTCCCGGGCGAGCACGATGGCGGTGGCCCGCCCGTTCCCGACCGTCTGGCCAGGCGTCTGCCCGCCTCCCACCACGATGGCCGCCTTGCCCTCGACGCGCTTTGCCATGTCTGGGAAGCTACCGCGGTCGCACCATGGTGGCAAGTCCAGCCTCGCAGGCCGCCCTTGTCAGAAACGACGCCAGAGGAGAAAATCACGCCCGTCGCGACCATCTCCGACTCGATGAGGTCATGGAACATGAGAACCGGTGCCGAGTATCGAGAGGCCTTGCGCGATGGGCGCAGGGTCTATGTCATGGGCGAAGGCCTGATCGAGGACGTGACCGTTCACCCAGCCACTCGCGCCATGGTGGACGAGCTCGCAGGCTGGTACGATCGCCACTTCGATCCGGAGTGGCGGGACATCCTCCTCGCCCCGCCCGACGCCGAGGGCAACCGCGCGCCGTGGGCGTACGCCTTGCCGAAGACCTCCGCCGATCTGCGCGCCATGGGTCGATGCTTCTCCGCGACCACCTTCCTGAGCGCGGGCAACATCACGCACACGCCCGCGTACGGCAACCTCATCGCCCTGGGCATTCTGGACGCCATCCAGCAGCGATACGTATCAAGTGAGCAGATCGCCCACATCGCGGCATACCGAGAGCTGATCGGACGGACCGGCCGATTCCTCACCTTCTCGGCGGGCGCCGCCACCATCGGCTTCCGCTTCCGGGAGGATCCGCTCGAGCGCGCCGCCGTGCGCGTCGTGCGCGAGACCGACGCGGGCCTCGTCCTGAGCGGCAAGGTGGGCATGCACACGAGCCCCGCGTATGCCGAGGACGTGTACGTCGGGGCCCACTGTGCCGTGGATCGCGGGCCGCACCGCGCCAGCTTCATCGTGCCCGTCAACGCGCCCGGGGTCACCATCCTGTGCCGCAAGATTTCCGCTCGCCACCCCAACCCGTTCATCGCGCCGCTGAGCAGCCGCTACGACGAGCTGGACGGCCAGATGTGGCTCGAGAACGTGCTCGTGCCGTGGGAGCGGATCTTCCTCATGGACCCCTCTCCGGATGTCATGGCCTCGTGGCTTTTCTGGCATCAGCTCTATTGCTGGCTCTCGAAGGCGGAGTTCACGCTCGGGCTCGCCCTCGCCTGCGCCGACGCCATGGGACTGAAGGAGCACGAGCCCACCATCGAGTACCTCGTCGATCTGATCGTCGACGTGCAGACGGTCCGCACCTGCCAGACGGCGGCCGAGCTCGACCCCGAGGTGACGGCCGAGGGCTACTGCATCCCCGGCCGGGGTCACATCGCGGCGGGCAGCATCGCGATGCAGAAGGCGCGGCAGCGCATGGCCGAGATCCTTCGCATTCTTCCGGGCTCCTCCCTCGTGGTCGCGCCGTCGGACAAGGACCTGACGGCGCCCGAGGTCGGGGCGGGGCTCGAGGAGTCGTTCAGCGGGGGCGGCTATACGGCGCTCCAGCGCTCGGCCCTGCTCCAGATGGCCTCTGACCACATCGCGTCCGCCCTGGACGGCCGCGAGTCCGCTTTCGAGCTCCACGCCAACGGCGGCATCCCCGCCTGGCGGGGGCGGCTCCGACGCTACTTCAGTCGCTACAACGACCTGGCCAACGCCGTCCTGCGCTCGCTGAGCCTGGACATGCCGGAGGTCAACTTCGACAGCATCCGCGCCATTCCCCTCACTCCGCGGCGACCAGTCACTCCGCCGCCCGGAGCTGGTGATCGAGGATCCAGCTAGACCCCCTCACCCTCCCCTCTCCCCCGATGGGGGAGAGGGATATGAAAATGCTGCTACACTACGCGGCGGCCGCCGATCTTCGTCGCGCCGCGAAAGGGGACCCGCATGAGGAATGTGAGAGCATCGCTGCTCGTTGTTGTTCTGACCGGCCTCGCCATGGCGGCAGCCCAGCCCGCCCTCGCCCAGACGACCACGCTCACGATGTCGTCGTGGGTGTCGCCTCAGCATCACCTGACCGGCGTCGTGCTGCAGGGTTGGGCGAACGAGGTCGAGAAGGCCACCAGCGGGCGCGTGAAGCTCCAGATGCTTCCCAAGCATCCCTCCGCGCCTCCCGGCACCTTCGACGCCGTGCGGGACGGCCTCGTGGACGTGTCCTACGTCACCGCGAGCTATACCCCGGCGCGCCACATCCTGCCCCTGATGGCGGAGCTGCCCGGAGCCGGCGAGACCGCGCTCATCAACTCCGTGGCCTACTCGCGGATCCACTGGAAGTACTTCGACAAGGTCGGCGAGTACAAGGGCGTGAAGCTCCTCGGGGTCTTCACGCACGGGCCCGGGCAGATGTTCACCAAGCGGTCGGTCGCCGGCATCAACGACATCCAGGGTCTCAAGATCCGCACGGGCGGTGGCGTCGCGGAGGCGGTGGCCAAGGCCCTGGGCACCTCCGCCTTCGTGAAGCCCGCGCCCGAGTCCTACGAGCTGCTCAGCTCCGGCGTCGCCGACGGCGTGTTCTTCCCGCTGGAGTCCATCGTCTCGTTCAAGCTCGAGACCGTGCTCGAACAGGCCACGCTCTTCCCGGGCGGGATGTACAGCTCGGCCTTCGGCTTCTTCATGAACGAGGACAAGTGGAACAAGCTGCCCAAGCAGGATCAGGAGGCGATCGCGAAGCTCTCCGGCGAGCACATCGCGCGCCTGGCCGGCGCCTCGTGGGACGAGGCCGACCGGAAGGGCATGGAGGCGCTGAAGAAGTCCGGCGTGAAGATCGTCAACGCCAATCCCGCCTTCGTGGCCGAAGTGCAGAAGCGCTCCGCTCCCATCATCGACGACTGGATCACCAAGGCCAAGGCCAAGGGCGTGGATGCCCCCAAGGTCCTCGCGGAGTTCCGTGACGAGCTGAAGAAGGTCGCCGCGGGCAAGTGACCACGTCCGAGAAGCACTGGAAGGGGAACGCCGACGCCCTCCTGGGTGTAGTCGCGTCGGCGATCCTCCTGGCCATGATGCTCCTCACGGTGGTCGACGTGGTGGCGCGCTACGTCTTCAGCCGGCCGCTGCGGGGCGCCTTCGAGATCACCGAGCTCATGCTGCTCGTGCTGATCTTCGCGGGGCTCCCCCTCGTCTCCTTCGCCGACGAGCACGCCGTCATGGACTTCATCGACCGCCTGCTCGGTCCCCGCGGGCAAGGTTGGCTCGAGCGCGCCGTCCAGCTCGTGAACGCCGGCTTCATGTTCCTCCTCACCTGGCTGGTGTGGCGCAAGGCCGACCGGATCTGGGCCTATCGGGACGCCACCGACGTGCTCCGCATCGTGTACGGCCCCTTCGTGTACTTCATGGCGGTGACCCTGGCCCTGGCCTGCGTGATCCACCTGTACAAGGTCGTCGAGCGCCGGTGATTCGAGAGAGCGGCCGGTGATCGAGGGGCTGGTCGGCCTCGTCGTCATGATGCTGCTCTGCTGTCTGCGCGTGCCCATCTCGTTTGCCATGGCCATCGTGGGCTTCGTGGGCTACGCGTACATGCGCGACTGGAACTGGGCGGTGGCCGCCGCCACCGTCCAGACCAAGATGTACGAGACGGGACGCAACTACACGCTCTCGGTGGTGCCCCTCTTCATCCTGATGGGCAACTTCGTCACGCGCGCGGGCATGTCGCAGGAGCTGTTTCGCGCCGCCTACGCCTTCATCGGCCATCTGCGGGGCGGGCTGGCCATGGCCACCGTCTGGGCCTCCGCCGGCTTCGGTGGCATCTGCGGCTCCTCCATCGCCACCGCGGCCACCTTCGCGAAGGTGGCGTATCCGTCCATGAAGCGCTTCGGCTACTCGGACCGACTCGCCGCCGGTGTGGTCGCGGGCGGCGGCACCCTCGGGATCATGATTCCCCCCTCGACCATCATGGTCATTTACGGCGTCTTCACGGAGACCAACATCGGCAAGCTGTTCGCCGCGGGGATCCTGCCCGGGATCCTCGGGGCCATCCTGCTCTGCGGCGCCGTCCAGTACATGACGTGGCGGGATCCCCGCTCCGGTCCGCCGGGAGAGCGCTCGAGCTGGCGCGAGCGCCTGCTCGCCCTCAAGGACGTGTGGGCGGTGGCCGCCCTCTTCTTCTTCGTGATGGGCGGCATCTACATCGGCTTCTTCACCGCCACCGAGGGCGCGGCCATGGGCGCCTTCGGAGCCATGCTCTTCGCCCTCTCCCGCCGCGCCCTCACCTGGCGGACGCTCTACGCGGCGCTCCTGGAGAGCGCGCGCACCACCTCCATGCTGTTCATGATCCTGATCGGCGCCCTGATCTTCGCGGAGTTCGTGAACATCACGACCATGCCGAACGATCTCAAGGCCTGGGTGACGCGCTTCAACGTCAGCCCCACCATGGTGGTGGCAGCCATCTGCGCGGTCTACGTCGTCCTCGGCACCGCCATGGAAGAGCTGTCGATGATCCTCCTCACCATCCCCGTCTTCTTTCCCGTGATCGTGCACCTGGGCTTCGATCCCATCTGGTTCGGCATCATCATCGTGTGCGTGGTCGAGATCGGCCTCATCAGCCCGCCCGTGGGCATGAACATGTTCGTGCTCCGAACCCTGATCCCCGAGGTGAGCACGGCAACCGTCTTCAGCGGCGTCTTGCCCTTCATGTGGGCCGACGTGATCCGCCTCGCCATCCTCGTCGCCTTCCCCATCATCTCCCTCTGGCTCCCCAGCATGATGCGCTGACAGGGGTCAGGTCTCACATTCCAACATCAATAAGAGCCGTTTACCCGCGGCGATCGGTCAATGTAGGAATGTGAGACCTGACCCCGGGCGGCCGCGGTATAGACTCGGCGCGGCCATTCACACCTCAACGGAGAGGAGAACGACCATGCCACGTGCCCTCCTTGTAGTCGTCCTCGCCGCAGTATTCGGTCTGACATGGGTGCCCGCCGCCGCGGCGCAGAGCTGGACCGTGCCGACCGAGAGCCAGCGCTGCCCGTCGAAGTGGGGAGCGGGCGACGAGCGCGGCTCGGGCAACCACATGAAGCCCGCGAGCGTGCTGCGGGCCAAAGAGCTCATCAAGACGGGCGAGGTCATCGAGATCGCCCACGTGATGAACGACAAGATGCCGTTCTTCGGCACGCGACGCTTCGACGTGCACGTGAAGCGCACGTTCATGAACGACTTCTCCAACCGCCGGGGTAGCAACGAGGAGCTCGTCGTCTCGGAGATCGGCCAGGTCGGCACTCAGCTCGACGGCTTCGCGCACCAGTCGCACGAGGACAGCCACTACAACTGCTTCAAGACCGGCGCCATCTCGACTCGCGGCGGCTTCACCAAGCTCGGCATCGAGAAGGTGGGCACCCTCATGACCCGCGGCGTGCTCATCGACATCGCGGCGCTCAAGGGCGTGGACACCCTCCCCGACACCTACGAGATCACCGCCAAGGACCTGCAGGACGCCCTGGCGCGCCAGCGGATCACGCTGCAGGCGGGCGACGCGGTGCTCATCAACACGGGCTGGAACAAGCTGTGGGCCAAGGACAACGCGCGGTACGTGAAGAGCTGCCCGGGTATCGGCGTCGGGGCGGCGGAGTGGCTTGCCAAGCAGGACCCGATGCTGGTGGGCGCCGACAACTGGCCGGTCGAGGTGGCGCCGAATCCGGATCCGAAGCTCTCGCTGCCCGTGCATCAGGTCCTGCTCGTGGTCAACGGCATCCACCTGCTCGAGAACCTGAAGCTCGACGAGCTGGCGGCGAAGCAGATCTACGAGTTTGCCTTCGTGATGCAGCCGATGAAGGCGCAGGGCTTCACGGGC
>QHSC01000356.1 GCA_003220345.1 Candidatus Rokuibacteriota bacterium
GGAGGGCGAACGTCAGGAGAAACGCGCCCAGGACGAGCGCGGCGGTGCGCGAGGACACGGCCACGAGCAGACGGGTGCCGATCACCGTTCCCACCGCGCCAAACATCAGCAGGACGGCGAAGCGCTTGACGACGGCCACAGGCGCGCCGTTCCGGATGAACTGCAGCCCGTCCATCACGATGTTCGGCACGATCAGGATGACGACCGCTGACTTGACGTCCAGGACGAGGCTCAGGAGAGGGGTGCCGAGCACCGGAAAGCCGAAACCGATGGAGCCTTTGACGAACGCCGCCGCCATCACGGCGGCCGCCGCCAGGACCGCCGTCATGAGGGGTCAGGTCTCACAATCCAACATTCGCACGAAAATGTATGAATGTGAGACCTGACCCTCCTGGGTAGGCGGGGGTATACTAGCCGAACGATGGTCCAGATACGCCTGTCGCGGGATCTCGAGGAGCGGGCTCGAGCAGCGCCCACGGCGATGACCGTGGACGAGCTCCTGGCCCTCTTCCCCGAGGTACCCCGCGACCTCCGCGACGAGCCCATCCTGGCGGAGTACGTGAAGGCCTTCGGCCCGCTCCTGCGCGTGGCCCAGAAGCCGACACCGTGCGTGGGCGACAACGGCGATGCCCCGCACGTGTTCTATACCCGCCTCGTGAACGACCTGGCCATCTACGCGATCGGCCTGGCCAAGCGTGACCGGACCCTCGCCCGGCTTCAGGCCACCCTGGACAAGCATCGCCAGCAGCCCGCGACGTTCGCCTGCACCCTCGTGCCTCGCCGCGCTCCGGGCGCCCCGCGCGCCGGCTGCCGCTGACGCCGCGATACCCCTAGTCGCCGCCACATCGGGATCTCCGGTCGGCCAAGGGTCGGCCGTCGGCAGGGCATCGCCCTTGACAAGAGCGGAGGGGCAGGGCAGAGTCTCGGGCACTCATCACACGTTCCAGTCTCGACTCGTCAAGGAGGGCCCGTTGCGGCTCTTCGCCCTCACCGTGAAGCGTAAGCGCTGGGAACCGTGGGCTTTCGCCTCGCCCTCGCTCGCCCTCATCGCCCTCGTCATCATCTTTCCCCTCGCCTACTCCTTCTGGCTCTCGCTCAACAACTTCGATCTCTCGGTCGGGGCCGAGTACGAGTTCGTGGGGGCGAAGAACTACCAAGAGGTCCTGTTCAGGGACCCGCGCTTCATGGGCTCGGTGTGGAACACGGCGGTCATCATCGCTCCGTCCCTCGTGCTAGAGCTGATCCTCGGGCTCGGGCTGGCCCTCCTCCTGAGCCGCGTGGCCCGGGGCCGCCCGATCATCACCGCGCTTCTGGCTATCCCCGCCATGGTCTCGCCCGTCATGGCGGCCATGGCGTGGCGGATGATGTTCGGTGTCAAGTACGGCGCCATCAACAACCTCGGGCTCCAGCTCGGCCTCATCGACGTGTACTTCGACTGGTTCGCGTCAACGGCCCTCGCCCTCATGAGCGTCGTGCTCGTCGAGGTGTGGCACAACACGCCGTTCATGATGCTGGTGCTCCTGGCCGGGATCCAGTCCATTCCCCAGGAGCTGTACGACGCGGCCAAGGCCGACGGGGCCCGGCCGTGGCAGAGCTTCTGGTCGATCACCCTGCCCCTCCTGAAGTTCACCATGGTGGTGGGCGTGATGATCCGGCTCATCGACCTGACCAAGCTGTTCGGGTTGATCTTCGTCCTGACCTACGGCGGCCCCGGGAGCAGCACGGAGACGGTGGCCTTCACCACCTACCTGGCGGGCTTCAAAGACTTCCGCATGAGCTACGCCGCCGCGCTCTCGTACGTGATCGTGGGCGGCGTGCTCGTCCTCACGCTGCTCTTCATGTGGATCCAGCGTCTTCGCGAGGCACGGACGGCCTGATGGCCATCGCCGTCGAGCGGCGGCCTCAGGTAGTCGCGCGGCGGAGGAACCGCCGACGGGCCCAGCGCGGGGTCGCCCACCTCCTGACCTATCTCGGGCTGCTCGTCGCCCTCGTCTTCTTCCTGGGCCCGTTCTTCTGGATCGTCACCACGTCGCTCAAGGGCAACGAGGACTTCTTCACCTTCCCGCCCGTGTGGATCCCCCCCGAGCCGTCGCTCTCGCACTATGCGGCGCTCTTCACTCGTTCGAGCGGAGCCCGCTACTTCACGAACAGCCTCGTGATCTCCTCCCTCAGCATGTTCGCGGCGCTCGTGGTCAGCCTGCCCACCGCGTATGCCATCGCGCGCTGGCGGTTCGGGGGCGGGCTCCTCTCCACCGTCCTCCTCGTGCTCCGGATGCTCCCCGCCATCGCCCTGATCATCCCCATCTACATCATGTACAAGATGCTCGGCCTGACGAACAGCTACCTGGGCCTCGTCCTCGTGTACACCGTGCTCTACGTGCCTTTCGCGGTGTGGCTCCTCGTCGGCTTCCTTCGAGAGTTCCCCATGGAGATCGAGGAGGCGGCCATGATCGACGGCTGCTCGCGCCTGCGCGCGCTCATCCAGGTGATCGTGCCCATCATCGCGCCCGGCATGGCGGTGGTTGCCCTCTTCGCCTTCATCGCCACCTGGAACGAGTTCCTCTTCGCCGTGGTGCTCACGGGGATCGAGACGAAGACCATGATGGTGCTGGTCACGTCGTTCACGTCGGGCGGCACCGACATGTTCTACGGCGAGGCGTCGGCCTCGGTGGTGCTGGGCGTCCTGCCCGCCTTTGCCGTCGCCTTCATGCTCCAGCGCTATCTCGTCAAGGGTCTCGCCCTCGGCGGCACCAAGGGCTAGCCGTCAACTCAAGGAGGCGTCCATGCGTCGTGCTTCGCTCCTGATCGTCGTGATCGTCATGCTCGTGGGACTGGTCGCCTTCCTCGGCTCGCAGGTGCCCCCGGTGGGCGCCGCCCGGCCCTACGAGGGCCAGACCATCCGCGCGGTGGTGAACGCGGAGTACGTCAAGTACTCCCTGAGCCTGGTCGAGAAGGATCTATACGACAAGCTCGGCGTGAAGATCGAGACGGAGGTGATCCCCCTCGACGCCTTCGTGTCGAAGACGCTCCTCGAGTTCAACTCCGGCTCCAGCCCCTGGGACCTTGTGATGTTCGGGCCCTCGAACATGCCGGACTACGGGCGCCACTTCGAGCCGCTCGAGCCGTGGATGCAGAAGCTGAAGCTCGACTTCGCCGTGGAGGACATCGTCCCCGTGTTCGCCAAGGTGATGCTGCGCTACCAGGGCAAGCTCGTGTCCATGCCCTACGACGGCGACATCCACATGATGTACTGGAACAAGGTGGCCTTCGAGCGGGGACGAGGCGGCGGAGTTCTTCAACGGCTGGGGCTGGGACGGCTCGGACCGCAAGCTCTTCGGGGCGGGCGCCTCCTACAAGCCATCGGGCAGCGGGTACTCGTACCACTGGTGGCGATCGCGCTTCTTCTCGTACGGCGGGCAGTATTTTGACGCGGACATGAAGCCGCTCATCAATACGGCGGCCGGCGTGCGCGCCCTCGAGGAAATGGTGCGGACGATGCCGTACTACCCGCCGGGTGTCCTCCTCTTCGAGTCGGAGGAGCCGAAGACCTTGCTCGTCAAGGGCGAGATTCCCCTGCTCTACTCCTGGACATCCACGGGCAAGCGCGTGGGCAACGCCGCGGAGTCGGTCATCGTGGGCAAGGCGGGCTTCGGCCTCGTTCCCGGCGCGGAAATCGACGGCAAGATCATCAACCGGCCCGCCATCACCCCGGGCCGCGGCATGGCCGTGTCGAAGTACTCCAAGAAGAAGGAAGTCACCATGAAGGTACTCGAGTTCATCTCGCAACCGGATCAGAGCCTCAAGATCGTGATGGACCCCAAGACGATCATGGATCCGTGGCGGCTTTCGCACCTGCGCTCGCCCATCTTCCGCAAGGCCTTCCCCGACGCGGACAAGTACCTGGACGCCATCGAGGCGGCCTTCCCCTTCCTGGTCCCGGATCCCGTGGTGCCCGCCGCCGACGAGTACCAGCGCAAGCTGTCATTCGAGATCACCGAGGCGCTCGCCAAGCGCAAGTCGGCCAAGGAAGCGCTCGATACCGCCTTCGCCGAGTGGGAGAAGATCACCGAGCGGCGCGGGCGCGACAAGCAGAAGGCCGCGTGGGGGGAAAAGCTCGCCGAGATGAAGTCGCTCGGCATCGAATACCACCCGGAGTGGGCCCAGAAGGCCAAGTAGCGCGCTACACCGCTTTCCGGCAACGGCCAGGGAAAGGCGAGCGCGAGGTGGCGCCCGCCCTCGGCGGAGACGAGACGAGAGTGCGTGAGCTCGTCCAGAGACTCGCGGACCTCGTCACGCTGAGGTCGGGCGAGGGCAAGCGCTCAGGGCTGGGAGCGCCCCTCCCGAGCGTCCAGCTCTTCGCGGACGATCCCGCGGATGCCTCGTCGCGTCGCAGACATCAGCCGCCGGCCGCTGAACCACACGCCGGCGATCCCGCCCACGAGAAGCACGCCTATCAGGGCCCACTGATATTCCTCGCGGTGGAGGTATCCCTGCTCCTTGTGCTTGATGTCGCAGTCCTCGCGCACGCGCTCCACGTCGGGGAACCCCGGGTGGATGCGGTTGGCGGCGCTCATGTTCCGGTAGGCGCGGTAGTGCAGGTCGCGGATGTAGAGGTCGACGCCATGGTTCCACAGCCGAGTGAACATGCTGTCGCCCTTGGGCGTCACGCCCGCCTTGCTCGCGGCCTCCTGGATGGTCTCGACGGGAATGAGGAAGTTGAAGCCCTGGACGACCTGCTCCCCCTGGAGCGAGGTGAACGTGGCCGCGCCGATGACCTGACCGCGATCGTCGAAGACGGGGCCGCCGCTGTTGCCCTGGATGATGGCCGCGTCGGTCTGGAGCACACGCTGGCCGCCGATGTCCTGCTTGAAGCCCGAGATCCGACCGGTCGTGATCGAGGGCTCGTACTGCGTGGCGCGGCTGAGCAGCTCGTGGGAGACGACGACACCGGGATAGCCGATGACGAAGAGCGCCTGGCCCAGGTGCAGGTCCGTGCTGTGCCGGGCCAGGCGAACGACGGGCAGCTCCTTGTCCTCGATCTTCAGGATCGCCACGTCGCGGCCGTGCTCCTTGCGGGCGTTGCCGGAGGCATCCGTGGTCTGGGCGACGATCACGTACGCGGGCGGGCTGTAGAACTTCACCTGCGCCGGGTAGGACTTGCCGTTGGACAGGTGGACCTGGAGCGTCCTGTCGAGGGCAAGGCCGGCGCGGTTCTCGGGGCTCGCGGCGAGGGCGCGGATGCGCTGCGTCTGCGCGGCCGCGGGCAGGCCATCCAGCTCGCCGGCACAGGCCGAGGCCACGGCCTTCTCGAGCAGCTCGGTGGCGAAGGCGCCGTCGGCGCCCTCCTGGTAGGGCTGGATCACGTGGCCATTCGTCACGATCCAGCCGTCGGGGTGGATGATGGACCCGCTCCCGAGCTCACCGATCGATCCCGGCTGGACGACCGCGGTCGCCCCATCGCTGCAGCGCACCGTCGCCGTCGCGCCGATACGCACCATGATCATGACGACGGCGGGCTTGGCGCGGAAGACCGCCGACTGGAGCTCCGACTCGGTCGCGGCTTCTGGCGCGGAAGGAGCTGAGGCCGCCAGGACGCAGGCCAGGACACCGATCACGAGGGCGCGCGCGGTGGTCGAGATAGTCCCTCCCTAGATCTTCCCCGTCGCCTTCAAGGCGCGATACCTCTCTTTGTCCTCGAGCCACTTCCTCGTGGCGTCAGAGTCGAGGAACGGCTGCTCCTTGCTGAAGATCCTGTCCTTCCAGGAGTGGTCCGCGTTCCATTCGTAGGGCGCGACCACCGTGGTGGCGGGGGCCGTGGCCTCCACGAGAAGGTCCAGCCCCAGAGACAGGACCTGGCGCTGCATGTCGAGGTCGTACGGCCTGCCGGTGGGATTGCCCAGGGGAAAATCGCTGAAGACGAAGCGCGGCGCGCCGCAGTGCTCGACGATATCGCGCGCGCAGCCGAACACGACGGTGGGGATGCCGCCCTCTTCCAGATGTCGCGCGGCCAGACTCACGGTCTGGTGGCAGACCGGTCAGATGGCGGTGAGGACCGCCACGTCCACGCGATCCTCGCGCATCTGCTTCAGGATCTCGGGGGCGTCGACGGCGAGGGTCTTGCGCTGGCTGTACTCGAAGTGGATGGTCTGGAACCGAGGCGCCACGCCGCCGATCCGCCCCTCGGCCACGAAACGGTGGAGGTGCGTCAACGGCAGGTAGCTGTCGACGTCGTCGAGGGTGGTGGCGTGGCGGTCGAACCCCGTCTTGCGACTCTGAAGCTCTTCGACGGGAGCGTCGGTCGGCAACGAGTACACGAGTCGCCGAGGGTCTTCGGGACCGGGCTCCGCATCGCGCCGCGCCATCTCGGCGGTCGTCACGACTCCGACGCGGCACCGGGAGAGCGGCTTCCCGACCGACGCGAAGGGCGTGAACGGCGTGTGGTCGAAATGCGCCCACTCGTACGGCGTGCCGTAGCCCTCGGCCTGGTAGTACGCGCGTGTCTTGTCTATGTAGTGGACGTGACTGGTCTCGGGCACACCGCCATCCTACCTCCCTCGCCCGGACCTTTGCCAGCGCGATGTGCCTGCTTTGACATCACGGGCGCCCACGGCTTATGGTCGTCCTCTGATGGCGGACCGCCCAACGGCGATCAAGGACGCGCTCCGCGAGACGCTGCGGGATCTCGTCGCCCTCCACGGCGTCTCCGGATTCGAGCAGTCCCTCGTCCAGTATTTCCGTCAGCGCGTGACAGGCTTGGCGGATGCCGTCGAGGTCGACCGCTACGGCAACGTCACGGCCACCCGGCGCGGCCGCCAGGACCGCCCCCGGCTGATGATCAGCGCCCACCTCGACGAGATCGGGTTCATCGTCAAGGGCATCGAGCCGGACGGCTTCCTGCGCTTCGACCGCCTCGGCGGCACCGCCGACGCATTCCTGCCCAGTCGCCGCGTCTCCGTCAACGGCCACTTCGGTGTCATCGGCGCCAAGCCCGGCCACCTGCAATCAGCGGAGGAGCTGGCCCGGCCCTCCACGGTAGCGGACATGTACATCGACGTGGGCGCGCCCAGCGCGGCCGACGTGGCGGCCCTCGGGATCCGCGTGGGTGACCCGGTGACCTTCATCGGCGAGCTCGCCGAGTTCTCCGACGGCCATCGCGTGTGCGGCAAGGGCATGGACGACCGCGCGGGCGTGGCCATCCTCATCCAGATGCTCGCGGAGCTCAAGGACACCCAGCCCTTCGCCACCGTCCATGCCGTGGCCACGGTGCTCGAGCAGGTGGGCCTCCGCGGCGCCGCCATGGCCGCCCACCGGCTCCGCCCCGACTACGCCATCGCCATCGACGGCCTCTCGGCGGGCGACACGCCCGACTCGAGCCCGACCCGCGACATCTCCGTCGTCATGGGGCGCGGGCCCGTTGTGCTCCTCGCCGCCTCGACCGGCAACTATCGCGGCAGCATCGCGCACCCGGCCATGAAGCGGTATCTCCTGCAGGCTGCCGACGCCCAGGGGGTGCCCGTGCAGCTCGCCACGCATCTCACGCGTGGCTCGACGGAGGCCGCCTCGATCCATCTGAGCCGCGACGGCATCCCCACCATCAGCATCGGGGTGCCGCGACGGTACTCCTACTCTCCCAACGAGGTGGTGGATCTCGA
>QHSC01000357.1 GCA_003220345.1 Candidatus Rokuibacteriota bacterium
GGGATACGCGAAGACGCTCGCCCGCCCCGGGGGCCACGTTACCGGCGTCTTTCTCGATCTCCCGGAGCTGAGCGCCAAGCACCTTCAGCTTTTCCGAGAGATCGTCCCCAGCCTCTCCCGCGTCGCTCTCGTCGGCGATTCCGTGGGGAACGCCGCGCAGTATCGAGCGACGGAACGCGCGGCGAAGACCTTCAAGCTCCAGGTGCAAACATTCGAGGGCCGCACCCCCACGGAGCTTGACGCCGCGCTGGAGGCCGCGCGCCGCAACGGGGTGGGACGTGTGGTCATCTTCTCGTCACCGACCGTCTACGGCAACGTGGCACGCATCGCCACCCTCGCCCGCGAGAAGCGCTTGCCAACGGTGGCGCTCTTTAGCGAGTTCGCCGAAGCCGGCGGCCTGTTGAGCTATGGACCGAATCTGCGTGAGGCTTTCCGCCGCTGTGGCGTCTACGTCGGAAAGATCCTGAGCGGCGCCAAGCCCTCCGAGTTGCCGATCGAGCGGCCGGAGAAATTTGAGCTCGTGATCAACGCGCGGACCGCGAAGACGCTCGGCCTGACGATCCCGGATTCGTTGCTGCGGCGAGCGGATCAGATCATCCAATGAGTACACATCGCTCGAGGAGAATGTCATGGCCTACGACCTGGTGATCAAGAACGGCATGCTGGTGGACGGCACGGGGGCGCCGGCGCGCCGGGCGGACGTGGCCATCACGGGCGGAAAGATCGCCGAGATCGGCCGGGTGACGGACGGTACCGCCAGGGTGATCGACGCCGATGGCCTCGTCGTCGCTCCGGGCTTCATCGACCCGCATACCCACTACGACGCGCAGATCTGCTGGGACGGCGCGGTCACCCCGTCGTCGTGGCACGGCGTCACCAGCGTCATCATGGGCAACTGCGGCGTGGGCATCGCGCCGTGCAAGCCCAAGGCGCGCGAGGTGGCCATGCGCGACCTGGTGAACGTCGAGGCGATTCCCTTCGACGTCCTCAACATGGGCATCACCTGGGACTGGGAGACCTTCCCCGAGTTCATCGAGGCGGCGGCGCGACGGAGCCCGTCGCTCAACCTGGGCTTCCTGGCGCCCCTGACCCCGTTCCGCCACTACGTGATGGGCGAGGCCTCGATGGAGCGCGCGGCCACACCCGACGAGACGGCGAAGATCAAGGCGCTGCTCGGCGAGGCGATCGATGCCGGCGCCTTCGGCTTCTCGACGACGATCCTCAACCAGCACGTCGGCTACCAGGGCCGGCCCCTCGCCTGCCGCAACGCCAGCCGCGACGAGCTCAAGGCCTACGCCAACGCCCTCAAGGAGCGGGGCAAGGGCGCCATCGAGATCGCGCTGACCCGCAAGATCGCGGTCATGGACGACGAGGAGTACGAGCTGCTCGACTTCCTGCTGCGCGAGAGCGGTCAGCACGTCACGTTCCTCGCCCTCTTCGACCGCGACGACATCCCGGAGGCGGTGCGCGACACGCTGCGCAAGGCGGCGCCGCTCATCGCGCGCGGGGCGCGGCCGCAGACCTCGCCGCTGCCGCTCACGCGCGACATCAACATGCGCAACCCGTTCTCCTTCGCCGCGTTCCCGAGCTGGAACCGCGTGTTCGTCGACAAGTCGAAGCCGGCCCAGGCGGCCGTCTACGCCGATCCTGCCTTCCGCAACCAGTTCCGTGAGGAGCTGAAGCGGCCCATGGCCTTCGGCAACTGGGAGCGCATCAACGTGCACGAGGTCCAGTCACCCGCCCTCAAGGCGCTCGAGGGCCGCTCGGTCGCGGACATCGCCCGTGAGCAGGGCAAGGACGGCGTCGATGCCTTCCTGGACCTCACACTCAAGGACAACCTCGACGTCGAGTTCACCATGGCCTCGTTCAACACGCGGGTGGACCGCATGGCGGAGATCCTGAACGACAAGAGCGTGCTGGTGGCGCTGGGCGACGGCGGGGCGCACGTGGACATGCTGTGCGACGCGGGCTACCCGACGTACCTGCTGGGCGCCTGGGTGCGCGAGCGCCAGGCGCTGACACTCGAGGAAGGCGTGCGGCGGCTCACCTCGGATCCGGCCGAGGTCTTCGGCGTCCGGAATCGCGGCCGGCTCGCTCCCGGCCTCGCCGCGGACGTGGCCGTCTTCGACGCGGCCCGCATCGGCTCCACCAATCGAGGCGAGCGGCGGTACGACCTGCCCGGCGGCGCCAAGCGCATGGTCATGCCGTCGCGCGGCGTCGAGTACACCGTGGTCAACGGCGTGGTCACCTGGGCGGACGGAAAGCTCACGGGCGCGACCGCGGGCCAGGTGCTGCGCTCCTGAGCCGTGGCGCCGCCCCGCTCCGAGCTGCTGCATTGCGGGATCTGACCCCGTGATCGAGTCCTGTCGCGGTCTCGTACCCGCGTGGGAGGTAGACCACGTCGGCCACTTCACGGTCGCGTACTACCACCAGCGCGTCGAGGATGCCGGCTTCGCGGTCCTGGAAGCGCTCGGGCTCGGGCCGACCTACACGCGAAGCGACGGCCGCGGTTGCCCCACCACAAACTGCCACGTTCGCTATCTCCACGAGCTGCGCTCCGGGGATATCTATCACGTCCAGAGCGGCCTCCTCGCCATCGAGGAGACTGAGCTCGTGTTCGGCCACAAGCTCTTCGATTCGGCGTCCGGCACCCTCTGCACGACGGTGGCGCAGCGGGTCGGCCACCTCGACATCGCGACGGGCAAGCCGATCGCCCTTCCGGCAGCCGCGCGACGCACGGCCGAGGCGCAGCGCATCGAATGGCAGGAGCCGCCGCCCGAGCGCCGGCCTCGACCAATCGGCGACGAGGGCTTCGTCGACGGGGTGCTCGATACCGTGGAGCCGCACGAGATGAACATCCTGGGTCGGAGCTCGCTCACGCACTACGTCCACCGCTTCTCGGCCGCGGGCGGTCACGTCATGGCCGCCTTCGGCATGACACCGGACTACATGCGGACCGAGCATCGCGGACTATCGACGTTCGAGTTCCAGCTCGCCATCGCCGGACCGCTGCGGTCCGGGGATCTCGTGCGCGTACAGAGCGCGCTCGTGCACGTCGGCAACTCGTCGCTCCGGCTCTTCCACCGGATGACGAACCGGCGCACGGGTGAGGAGGTCGCCACGCTCGAGCAGTCGGGCGTCCACCTCGACCGGGAGGCGCGCCGCTCCGCTCCCCTGCCCGATGCGCTGCGGGCGAAGGCCCTCGCGATGCTCGCCCCGACGGCAAGGGAGACGGCGTGAGCACCGTGGACCAGCAGAAGATCAGGCGCATGCGAACCGGGCTCATCGCCCACGACCCCGCACTCGCCCAGCCGGGTTACACCCTCTTCGCTCCGATGCTCGGCGACGGCACCGTCCATCTCATCGACATGGACGGTAAGTCGGCCCACACCTGGCGTCTGCCGTACCCGCCTGGCCTCTACGGCCACCTGCTCGAAAACGGCCACCTCTTCTACAGCGGCAAGGTCTTGGAGGACCTCGAGCGGTTCGAGGCGTGGCCCCGCTTCAAGGGCGGCGCCGTGCTCGAGGTGGACTGGCGAGGGAGGGTTC
>QHSC01000358.1 GCA_003220345.1 Candidatus Rokuibacteriota bacterium
GTAGCCGTCAGCGCGATCATCGCGGTATCGTTGTCGCCCACCCTGAGCGTAGCGCAGAGCGCGCGCGTGCTCGCGAGCATCCACCAGGATGCGGCCCAGGTCGCCGCGCGCGAGAACCAGGACGTGCAGGCACCCCGGGAGAATCAGGACGTGCAGGCTCCCAGAGAGAATCAAGACGTGCAGGCGCCCCGCGGGAACCAGGATGTCCAGGCGCCACGGGAAAACCAAGATGTCCAGGCGCCGCGGGTTTCCTCGGACGCCAGCCGGACTCCGGCCGCCTCGCAGTAGCCCCAGGCCGTCACTGAGCGACGCACGCCGGATCGGCCGCTCGGGCCAGAGCCCGGGCGGCCGATTCCACGGTCATCGGCCCCGTCGAAGAATCATCAGGCGGCGGCGCTCCGCTCTACCGGGCGCGGCCCCTCGCCCCGATCTTCCGCCGGCGGGTGCTTGAAGAAGCTTCCCGTGAACACGACCGAGTTGGGGAACACCACGATGCGGCCCGTCGGGCGGAGCGGCTCGCCGTCCAGCTCGCGCAGACGAATCCGCACGAGCCCGATGTCGAGCACCTCGCCCCGGACGTAGCCGAAGGGCCCCTGCAGGCTCACACGGTCGCCCACCCGGATGCCGTTGGGCGCCACCATCGAAAAATAGCCCGCGAGGGCGAGGATCACGTTCTGCAGCGCGAAGGCGATGCCCGCCGCCGCGAAGCCCAGTCCCGTCACGAGGGCCGTGAGCTCGCTCGCGAAGTGGAACACGAGTACGAGCGCCATGGCTGTCAACACGACGACATTGCGTGCCATGAGCAGGAGGCGGCGGCGGTAGGCATCGTGCACGTAGCGCACCGCGGCCACGCGCCACAGCATGCCGCCGACGAGGATCGCGACGAGGGCGATGACGACGCCGATCAGTCCCATCCCCAGAGCCTGCAGCACCTGCCATCGGTCGCGATCGATCGCTCCCTTCCAGCCCTGGAGATCTCCGGCGAACCGATGCACGAGAGCGGATTCCTCGCGCTGGGACAGGACCACCGCGCCCAGCAGCTTGCTACGCTCGAGCAGGTCGCGGAACTGCCGCTGACCGTCGGCCAGCGACCCGCCGGGAGAAGGATCGGTCGTCAGCGCACGGAGCTGGTCCATGATCGAGCGCATGCTTGCCCGCGCCGCCTGGAGGTCACTCCCGACACGCCGCTCGAGCGCTTTCGTGCGCTCGTCCAGCTGGTCCAGGCTGCCCCGCGCGTGGTAGATCCCGATCAAGCGCTGGACGGAGCCCCAGCCCCCTCCCGTTACGCCACTCGACGTGGGCGCGGCCGGCGGCGACGAGGCATTCCCCGAGCGCAATTCCGGCACCGATTCCTGGAGGGTCTGGATCTGGCGGGCGAGATCCGGGTCAGTGTCGGACGAGGATACGTTCGACTCCTCGAGTCTGGTCAAGAAGTCGAGGCGGGCGCGGTCCAGCTCAAAGCGGTTCGTGGCCGCCGCGAGGTCATCCTGCACGGCCGCTCGCCGCGCGGCCGGCGCCGTCCGGAGGCGTTCTCGAAGCCGCCCGACCTCCTGCTGATCGGTCTGGATCGTCGCATTGAGCTGCGCGCGCTTCCCGGCCAGCGGCCCTGCTTCCGCGCGTTGAGCGGCCGGGGCGGGGCCGCTTGCGGCAGCCAGGACGGCCGCCTGAGCCCGGGCCGTCTCGAACGCGCGCCGGACCACTGCGAGCGCCGTCTGCTCGTCCTCTCGGGCGAAGACCGTGCCCACGGCGCGCATCGCCACGCGGGCCTCTCGATACCACGCCAGAGTCTGATTCAGTGACGCGATCACCCGGTCAGGCGTGACCGGGTGCTCAGAGTCTGGCGCCGACGCTGGTGGCGCAGCCTCTGCGCCGGTGACAAGGAGGAAGACGGCGAAGAGCGCGATTGCCATCAAACGCATGTGGGTCGCCAGGACATGATGTATGACCCCATTGGAATCCTCGCTCTTGGATTCATATACTCTCGGGAAGCTGAAGAAGCGTGATGGCCCACAAGCGAGGCCAGACTATCCGTGCCGGTGCCATCCTTCGTGCCAGTACCCGCGGTGCCATTCCCATCCGGGCCGAACCACGACCGGCGGCGGTACCACGTACACGCCGCCCACGGCGGGCTCGCCTGGATATCCATAGTAAGGATAGGGGTCGGCATAGACGGCACATCCACCCATCAGAAATCCTAGCAAGCCGAGACAGATGATCCGTTTCATGGGGTTTACCTCCTGGCGAAACCGAGGCGCACCGACGCGCCGCAAAGGATTACCCGCATATGCCGTGCCGAGGGCTGGAAGTGCGTGAAATAACGCTCGACGCACAGCATGAGGGCAGACCGGCCGGAACGAACTGCCGGGTAGAGGCTTCTAACTATCCGGTAGTTCGGTCGCGTGCCCTCGGCGCACGTGCCGGAGTAGCATCGCGGGGCTAGGGTGGGAAAAGATCAGACGTACCGCTCCGACGGCCTGCGCACCAATCCCAGAGGCGCGCGGGAGTGAGCGGCAGCTCGTTGGGCTCGATCCCGAACTCCTCGATGTGGTCGAGCTCGAAGAGCGGCATGTCGGCCGCGGTGGGCAGGGCGTAATCCATCAGGGTGCCCGTGAGGAGCTGACCGGCCTGGTCATAGATCAAGTGCTCGGAGAGCGCGCCCGAGATGCCCTGGGCGATCGCTCCGTGCACCTGCCCCTCGACGATCGCCGGGTTGATGACGCGCCCGGTGTCCTCGACGCAGACGTAGCGCCGGATCGCCACCGTGCCGATCGCCGGATCCACCTCGACGATGGCGGCCTGAGAGCCGGCGGCGAACGTGCCGCGGATCGGATCGTAGAAGCGCGTCGCCTCGAGGCCGGGCTCCGTGTCGGTGGGCAGCCGGTGCGTCTCGAGGCAGGCGACGCGCGCCACCTCGGCGAGGGACACCGCGCGCTCGGGCACTCCCTTGACGGTCACGCGTCCGTCGGCCACCTCCAGATCCTCGCGCGCGGCCTCCAGCAGGTGCGCGGCGATGCGCGTGATCTTCTCGCGAAGCGCCTGCCCGGCGCGGATGGCGGCGCCTCCGCCGATGACCGCCTGGCGCGAGGCGAAGGCGCCCAGGCCGAACGGCGTGGCGTCCGTGTCGCCGAGCACGACCGTGACCGTGTCGAGGGGCGCGCCCAGCTCCGAGGCCACGACCTGCGCCATCGTGGTCTCGAGCCCCTGCCCCTGTGACGTCACCCCGGCCAGTACCGTCACCGCGCCCGAGGGATCCATGCGCACGGTCACGCCCTCGTGGCCCGTGCGAAACGGCATGCGCGGGCCCGCGGACGCCGCCTGGCCGAGGCCCGTCAGCTCGTTGTAGTTGGCGAGGCCGATGCCGAGATAGCGGCCCTCCGCCCGCGCGCGCGCCTGCGCGGCACGGAACGCGTCATAGCCGATCGCCTCGAGGACCTTCTCGAAGCACACGGGATAGGTCGGGCTGTCGTGCACGAGGCGCGTGGCCGAGGTGTAGGGCAGGTCGCCGGGCCCGACCAGGTTGACGCGTCTGACCTCGACAGGATCGAGGCCGAGCGCCGCGGCGCCGAGATCGAGCACGCGCTCCATCACGAACGTGGTCGCCGGCCGCGCCACGCCGCGATAGGGGCCCGCCGGCGTCGTGTGGGTGGCGACGGCGGCCACCTCGCAGCGGTAGTGCGCCAGCTTGTACGGCCCCGCGAGCAGGCCGCCGGCCATGAGCGCCTCGAGGCCCGCCGTCCACGGATAGACCGAGTACGCGCCCGCGTTGCACGCGATCCGCGCGTCCATGGCGAGCAGGCGGCCCGCGCGATCGAAGCCGGCGCGCACCGCGTAGTGGTGATCGCGCGCGTGGGCCGCGGCCACCAGCCCTTCCCGCCGCTGCTCCACCCACTTCACGGCCCGGCCCAGCCGCATGGCCAGGAGACAGAGGGCAACATCTTCCGGATAGAGGATGGCCTTGACGCCGAAGCCGCCGCCGACATCGGGCGCGATCACCCGGATGCGATTCTCGGCGAGACCGAGGATCTCGGCCAGACCATGACGGGCCAGATGCGGTACCTGCGTGCCCGACCAGAGCGTGAGCTTCCCCTCGCCCGCGCTCCACTCGGCGACTCCCCCCCGCCCCTCGAGCGGTGCCGCCGACTGGCGATTCGTGCGGAACGCGCGCTCGATCACCACGGCGGATTCCGCCAGTGCCTTCTCCACCTCGCCGCTCTCGAAGCGGCGCGAGAGGAGGACATTGTCGGCGGCGCCGGCGTGCACGACAGGGCCGCCCCGCGCGCCGACCACGTCTACCGCCGCCGGCAGCGGTTCAGCGTCCACGACCACGAGGGCCGCGGCGTCCTCGGCAGCATACCGGTCTGCCGCCACGACGGCGGCCACCGCCTCGCCGGCGAAACGCGCCTCGGGCCAGGCGAACACCGGCTGCTCGGTCTCGACATAGCTCGGGAGCGCCGACCTGGCGCAGATCCGGTACCGGGCGATATCGGCATCGGCGCCCGTGGCGACGGCGACCACGCCCGGCCACGCCGTGGCCGCCCCCGTGTCCACGCCCAGGATCCGCGCATGAGCGTGCACGCTCCGCACGAAGGCCACGTGGAGCATCCTCGGCAGCTCCACGTCGCTGATGTAGCGCCCCTGGCCGGTAACGAGCCGGCCGTCTTCCTTCCGGGGCACGCGCGCGCCAAAGATACTCACGTGCAGTACATATCACAGGTGCCTTGACGTCTCAGGCGCTCGCTCGACCCCCTGTTCTACTCAGACCTCGCCTCGCGGCTGGGCCGCTCAGCTCGAACTGCGGCCCTCTCGCCGCTGGAGGAGGGGGCCCACGACTTATGGTACCTGGCTACTCCCGCGTGAGGAAGATCGGCAGACCCAGCTTGCAATCATAGGTCGGGCGATAGCGCTCGGTGTTGTACATCGTGGGCACATCCACCTTGCGCGGCCCGAGCGCCGGATCGGGAATCGGCTGCAAGGCAAAGCAGCCGCCGGTGACGGCGGTCATCAGGTTCTGCTTGCCCTCGTGGATGGCGTCCACGGCCATGTCCGCGAACGTCGAGGCCACCATCCGATCCACGAAGTCCGGGCTGCCGGAGCGCAGCTCGTAGGTCAGGTCGCTCACGATCGTCTCTTCACCGGTGGCCGCCTTGATCTCGTTGCTCAGATCTTCGGCGACGCTCATCTTCTTGCGATGGCCGAACGCGTCGGCGGGGCCGTATTCCTTGACCGTATAGCCTTCCCATTCCGCGCCCTCGGAGACGATGACCAGCGCATAGTTGCTCGGGTTATT
This sequence comes from Candidatus Rokuibacteriota bacterium, assembly GCA_003220345.1. Taxonomy (GTDB): domain Bacteria; phylum Methylomirabilota; class Methylomirabilia; order Rokubacteriales; family CSP1-6; genus AR37. The sequence goes on from QHSC01000358.1 coordinate 5,288, forward strand.
GCGCTTGTCGGCCATGAGCAGCTCGATCAGCTTCCCGAGGTTCACGCGGTATTCCGGAATGCAGCACCGAAGCGATGTCACGTACGCGGTGTACAGCGCCGTGTACCCGGCATCGCGCCCGAACACTCGGAAAATGCCGATGCGCTCGTGGGAGCCGACCGTGGTCCGCTGCCGCTCGATGGCATCCATGGCGCGCGTGATCGCGGTGGAAAAGCCGATGCAATACTCCGTGTGACGCACATCGTTGTCCATGGTCTTGGGCACGGCGATCATGGGCATGCCCCGCCGGGCGAGCTCCGCCGCGTACCCCAGCGTGTCGTCGCCACCGATGGGGATCAGATAGTCGAGCCCCAGCTTCTCGATGTTCCGCTGGACCGCCTCGGTGACGTCGTAGGTGATGCCGGTGGCCGGAGAACCCGCCGTCGGAAAATCCTGTCCCGCGAGCGCGGGAGGAAGCGCGGGCATCCGGGACGGGCTGGTGCGCGAGGTGTGCAGGTAGGTGCCGCCGGTGCGGTCGATCGTGCGGGTGTTCTGGCGGTTCAAGGGCAACACGTAGCGCGCGCGGCTGGCCGGATCCTGAAGATCGACGTGGGTCAAGCCTTCCCAGCCGCGGCGGATCCCGACCACCTCGTAGCCGAGCTCGCTGCCCCGGTACACCACCGATTTGATCACGGAGTTCAAGCCGGGCACGTCACCGCCGCCGGTAAGGATGCCGAGCCGCTTCATGGCCATGGACGCTCCTGGGCCTTTCTCCTCGAGACTCGTCAACATGATAGCAACCCGCCCCGGCAGGAGTAAGCTGAGCGCGGGAGTGGCATCGCACATGGATGTGCTGGTCACCGGCGCCACCGGCTTCGTGGGAGCCAATGTGGCGCGCCTTCTCCTCTCTGACGGCTATCGCGTCCGGGTCCTCGCTCGTCCGGCCAGCAGTCTCAAGGCGCTCGAGGGTTGCCCGGTCGAGCTGGTGCGCGGCGACATCCTCGAGCCCGACGCCGTGGCCGCGGCGGTCTCGGGCTGCGCGAGGGTCTTCCACGTGGCCGGCGACTACCGGCTCTGGGCCCGCGATCCGGCGGAGATCTACCGCAACAACGTGGAGGGCACGCGCACCGTGCTCGAGGCCTGCGCGCGCGCCGGGGTGGAGCGCGTCGTCTACACCTCGAGCGTGGGCACACTTGG
>QHSC01000307.1 GCA_003220345.1 Candidatus Rokuibacteriota bacterium
TCGCCTCGTCGAAGCTTTGCTTCGCAGGATGCTCGTCGTAGCCGGGATGGGTGCGCACGGCGAAGCCGTGGCGGGCGCCGTCGTAGAACCTGAACTCACAGACTTTGCCGAGCTCCCGCATCCGGGTCTCCATCCGACGCATATCCGCGACCGGAGCCTGCTCGTCTTCCGTGCCGTGCATGACCAGCATGGGGACGTTCACTCCCTCGGCGAGGTCGTACGGCTGCGCGCCGGGTTGGGAGTGCGCCGACCGGAAGGCGAATCCATGAAAGACGACGATCACGCGGATCTCCTCATGCGCCCGCGCGGCCATGAGCGCGTGCACCCCACCGCGGCAGAAGCCGAACACCGCCAACCGCCTCTGATCGGCCAGGCTGACTGACCGGAGGAAGGTCAACGCTCCCTTCAGATCGTCGTACACGGGGGCGTCCGGCGGGTTGGCGCCGCGCACCTTCCAGCCGTGGAGGAGGGCGACGTATCCCCACTCCGCGAGTCGACGGGCAATTTCGGTGTAGCCGTCGTCCGGCCCGGCGACGCCGCGGAGGATGAGCACCACCGGATGTGGTCCAGCGCCGTCGGGCGTGGCCAAGTACGACGGGATACTGGTCTCGCCGTCACCGCTCGTGAAGGTCACGGACTCCAGCTGCACCGTCATGATTTGTCCCCCGTCCCAGGATGTGAGGCCGGCGCCTGCTTGAGCGAGAGGCCGATCACCGCCATGGAATAACCTTCGGCGATACCGACCATCACCTCGCGGCGCTCGCGCGCGCCAGCGGATTGATCTGAGTCGCCCGATCGGATTGATTGCCAGGCGGTCGACGGCCACTCACTCCGCTGCGACTTGTCCGAGCGGCCCGAGCGCCCTTTCGACCCTCGGCTTGACCTCGCCGATCATCAGTTCCATCGAGCGCAGAGCCGCCTTGTGCGGCGTGTTGCCGACCTTGAACGAAAAGCACACATGCACGGGCTTGGTCGCGCGGATCTCGGCGACGAGCCTTTCGGCGACCGTCTCGACATTACCGATCAGCAGATTGTTGTAGATGGTTTCGAGCGGTGGCTCGTCGGGGAACGGTACATCGACCAAGACGGTGCCTTGCATGACTTCCTGCCGTCGCCTGAGGCTCGACGCGAGCCGCGTCTGATAGCGCGCGTTCTCGGCAAAGCGCATCCCTTCCTCGCGGTTGTCGGTGATGTGAGCGAAGCGGTTGACGGTGATATGCGCCCGGGACAAGGGCGCATTCTCGGCGGCAAACGCGGCAACGATGTCCGCATACTGCGCGGTCAGGAAGTCGGCGCCACCGACCCGGCCCGACGACAGCACCCGATAGCCATGCCGGGCGGCGGTGCGGAACATCGCCTGGGTATGGCCGGCGACGTAGATCGGCAGCGGGTTTTGCACCGGACGGGCTGGAATATGAGTCTCCGGCATCTGGTAGTGCTTGCCCTTGTAGCTGAAGAAATCCCGGCTGAAGGCCAGATCGAGAATGTCGCAGAACTCGTCGGTCATTTCGAGATTCTGGGCGATGTCGGTGCCGAACCGCTCGAATTCGTAGGGCTGATAACCGGCGCCAATGCCGAGCATCAGTCGGCCATTCGACAATGCGTCGGCCGTGGCGATTTCAGCGGCGAGCCGGGCCGGGTTATACAAGGGCAACACCACGACCGCGGTGCCAAGGCGGATTCTTTTGGTGATCGACGCGCAGTGCGCCACCATCATCAATGGCGACGCACACAGACAATAATTCGAGAAGTGGTGCTCGGCGAACCATGCGATCGTGTAGCCGAGCTCGTCGGCCAGCCTTGTCTGCTCGGCGACTTCGCCAAACACCTGCGCCGTCGGCTTGTCCGCTTCGCGCGACCCCATCAGATTGAAGATCCCGTACTCCATCGCCTCATCCTCCACTTCAGCCTGTGATCCCAACCGTGGCTGCGCTATGCGCCGAGCTCCTTACACGCGGAATCGCCGCACAACGGCGGGCGTCAGTGACACGTCGGGAATCACGTAGTGCGCTTGTTCTGTCAGGGCTTGGCATGCCGTCACGATCTCACCGTGAGCCATGCCGAGGCCGCGTAGGAGCAGGACCAGGGCGTCAAGGCCCTGCGGCCTGCCCAGCAGCACCGTTCCTACTCTGTCCGTTGAACCGCCAAAACTGACGGCGTACTCCGTTGTAGGTGGATTGATGCCGGCACCGTCCTCTCGCTCAATGTGAAGCGGGGTCGGAGTCTTGACGGAGTGCTGACGCGACTGCTGAGGCGTTCGCGCGAGCGCATCCGACTCTTGCCGCCAGATCGAATAGCAATCCCAGTGGGCAAAGACCGGGGTGGGACCGACAACTTCATGCTCGATGTCGCCTTGCGGGATTGGCATCCTGCAGATGGTGCAGAGCTTGCCTGCGCCCTTGCCAGCGGGCACTTTGCCATCGACGGGGAACGGTGCTCCCGTCGCAAGGCGGGTACGGATCATCCGTCGCAGGTCGTCATCGGAGCCACCTGAAATTTCAAACGCGGCGTTGAGGAGACGTCGACTGCGGGCGATGAGCAGGCGCGAGCCAGCCACGAGCCTTCGGTTTTCGAGACAGCGGGCCCTTGTTTCAGACACCAAGACGGTCATAGTCCCTCGCTCCGATTGCGGACCCCTAGCCCGCGACAACGGCTTCGACGCGCCAGCATGGGAAGCCGAAGTGAGGGCAGAGGAAGTATCCATCCGCGGGGGAAGGAAGGCAAGAATCTAGCGAGTTGATCTTTCTGTCGGACTGTCGCCTTTCTTTCCCATCCCGGCCCCCGTCCGTCAGCCCTCCTGTCGGACAGGGCCACGCGCAGGCCGGAGCGCTCGAGCTATGCAGATGTGCGGGCTAGTTGTTGAATGGTGCCTGATTCATATCGCCAAATGTCGTAGCACACGAGGTGCGCCCACAGGGTCGTAGGTCCGGTGACTTCGAACTCTATCTCGGTGGACGAGATGATGACATCGCAAACCGAACATACTTTTCCGGTTCCATGCCCTCCCCAAGCCTTACGCGGCACCGGAAAGAGCGCGCCACTGACAAGGCGGTCGCGGACGGCTTGGCAAAGGTCGTCACCCGAGGAGCCTCCAATTCCCCACGCTCGATTCAGCAGCCGACGGCTCATGGCTATCAGGCGACGAGACTCATCCAGCAGGATCAGGTTCTTCTCGTAGAGCGCCTTCGACCGAGACAATCGCGCATCGGTGAAGTCGAACCGATCCCAGATGGGGCTGACAGGTGGCTGGCCCATGATGACCCCCGACGGTACACGCTTGGGGTAGGTGACCAAGCCATTCACCGGGGTCTGGGCGCTCAAGAGCGCCAACCATACAAGGCCGGAGTGAGGGCCACCGGAGTGTGCGCGCAGGCGGCTATGGGGGCAAGATCGATCGGATATGTCCGATAGACGACAGAGAACGGGGTCAGGCCGAGAGCCCTGAACTGGCCGGGGTGCGCAACGCGTCTGTTCAAATCGACCTCGAAGCTGAGTACCTTTGCTATCGGTGGCTGCGGGCCCCGGATGCTTCAGTGATCGAGTGCGGTGGAAGGGGCCGCGTTCTACGAGCAGGTTGAAAGAAGCGTAGGCCGTTGAATTATCGGTAGCCCCTCGACTAGGATAGCCGCGTCATGACGCCGGCAAACGGGGGGATGATCCGGCTATGAAGCGGCGAACCTTCATGGGGATGCTCAGTGGTGGCCTCCTCGCGGGACCGCTCGCGACCGAGGCCCAGCAGGCGGCCAAGATCGCTCGAATAGGCTACCTGACGACCAACCTGGCCGCTAACCCCCACCTGCGAGAGGCCTTCCTCCAAGGACTGCGTGACCTCGGTTACGTCGAGGGCCGCAGCGTTGTAGTCGAAACCCGAGCTGCCGACGGGAAGGTCGGGCGGCTCCCCGCTCTCGCGGCCGAACTGATTGCGCTCAAGGTTGATGTCATCGTGGCCGCAAGCACCCCCCCAGCCCTGGCCGCCAAGCAAGCGACCAGGACCCTCCCCATCGTCTTCGCTGCTACTGCCGATGCGGTTGCGAGCGGGCTCGTCACCAGTCTTGCGCGACCGGGCGGCAATGTCACGGGATTGTCCTTCCTTGCTCCGGAGCTCGTCGGCAAGTATCTGGAACAGCTCACGCAGGCCGTTCACGGGGTCAGTCGGGTCGCTGTCCTCTCGCATCCAGGTGCTCTCGGCGAACGCACGGAAAGAGCCATGCTGAAGGGAGCGGAGGTCACAGCGCGGGGGCTGGGGGTGCAGCTTCAATTCCTGGAGGCGCGAGGTCCGGACGATTTCGACAGAGCCTTCTCAGAGATGACCAGGGGGCGCACTCAGGCTCTGACCGTCTTGACGAGCATTATGCTCTTTGACGAGCGAAGACGCCTCGTGGACCTGGCGCGCCGCTACCTACGTGGACAGGATTCTCAAGGGCACCAAGCCCGGCGACCTGCCCGTCGAGCAGCCGACGAAGTTCGAGCTGGTCATCAACCTCAAGACCGCCAAGGCCCTCGGCCTGACAATTCCGCAGTCGCTGCTGCAACGGGCGGATGAGGTGATTCGATAGCGAACTGACGAGCGTTCATGTGCCCCATCTGAGCTAGGCGGCTCTTATAACCCCGCGAAATTCGAGAGTGCAAAAGGTATGGTATCCCGTTGGGGCCACCAAGTTGGTTTGGTGATGTTTTTCGCCCCTTTGTTTGAGGAACTCTGAAAAGTTCCTCAAACCGCGGCCGGGTTGTCTCTGTTACTCGCTCAGCATGTCCTGCGCTTCATCGCTGTAAAATGCCACCACCCGCTTGAGCCGCCGTGGCCGAATCCGCATATACACCTGCGTGGTTTGTG
>QHSC01000067.1 GCA_003220345.1 Candidatus Rokuibacteriota bacterium
GAAGCTCCGCGGCAAGCTGATCGCCGCCGAGGTGATGCGCGCGCTCGGCCCGCGTCGCCCTCGCCCGCGCAAGCGTCCGGCCCGCTGATCCCTCACCCGGCCTTCTGACGCTCGGCGAGGAGGGCCATGAGGGCGCGCGCGGCCCCACTCAGGTGTCCGCGCCGGCGATGCACGAGGACGACGGGCACCTCGAGACGCATGGCCGCAACGGGGAGCGCCCGGAGCGTCCCCACGCGCAATTCCTCCTCCACACCGCTCGAAGGCAGGAGGCCCAGCCCGAACCCCGCCTCCACGAGCCGCTTCTGGGCGGTGAGGCTGTCGATGGTGACGATCTCGGCGCTGCTCAGCCCGAGCGCGGCCAGACGCTCCACCAGCATCTCGGCATATGACTCGCCCGAGGAGCCCTGCCGCACGGGAAAGGCGACCCAGGCCTCGCCCGCCAGCATCTTCGCGGTCACCTTGCGCGCGCGGGCGAGCCGATGGGTCGGCGCACACACCGTCACCAGCCCTTCGCCGTAGAGCGGCACCGAGACGAGATCAGGATCGGGATCGGCAAAATAGCGCAGCCCGAGGGCGGCGTCACCGCGCCGCACGAGGGCGCTGACCTCCCGGCTGAGAGCGGTGCGGACGGCGAGCTTGACGTTGGGATAGGCCCGGCGAAACCGCTTGAGCCGCGTGGTCAGCTCCGTGCTCGCCAGGGTCCCCACGAGGGCGACCGTGACCACCCCCCGATCCGTTCGATCGAGCCCGCGGACGGCCTCCACGCCGTCCCGCATCGAGGCGAGCAACGCCTCGGCATGAGGGAGGAAGGCCTGTCCCGCCTCGGTCAGGCGCGCCCCGCCCCGCGTCCGGTCGAAGAGCGGGCGGCCCAGCTCCCGTTCGAGGAGGTCGAGCCGCCGGCTGACCGCGGGCTGGGAGAGGTGAAGGGAGGACGCCGCGCGGGTGAAACCGCCGCGGCGGATGATGGCCACGAAGGTCTCGACCTGGTCGATCTCCATGGCCATCAGCATAGCTGATGGGAGAGACAAGATATATGCATTGGACACATTCCGCTGTCGCCCCTAGTCTGGGCGGCAGGAGGTGCCCCATGGACAGCGACGAAGTCCTCGCGAGCGAGATCCTCGGCCACGGAGCCTATCTCTGTCTGCGCCGGTCGAGCGGCGGCGATGCCGGCAAGGCGGCCGCGGCGCCCATCGACGCCCTGGCCCAGCGGCTCGGGCTGCGCAACGAATTCGACCCGGGCGAGACTCCGCCCGTCGAGTCCATCGCCTTCCTGCGCCGGCAGGGAGCGACCCCGGCCGACATAGCCGACGAGGCGGTCCTCCAGGCCGACTGGGTCATCCACGTCGCTTCCAAGCGGCCCGAGACCATCACGGAGCTCAGCGCAGAGACGGCGCGGCTCCTCTCGCCGGCGGTGCAGGTGCATGTCCTCCAGGGGGTGCGGCGCCCGCGAAGCTATACGGGCGCCGCGATGAACAAGTGGGCGTACGAGCGCCAGGTCGTCCAACAGCCGGGCACGGCAATGCCGAACGGATTTCTCGTCCCCATGAGCAAGACGGCGGAGTGGTGGCGCAAGGACTGGATGGAGCGCCACACGTATTTTCTGCCCACCTACGACGAGCAGGGACGCATGCGCGCCGAAGGGCACGCCCTCGCGACGGAGGCCGGCATCGCGTGCCTGCTCCGGCGCACGTACCGGCACGACACGCACCCTGCCCCGGACGGCGCCTACGACTTTCTCACGTACTTCGAGTGCGCCGATCGCGACGTGCCGACCTTCCACCAGGTCTGTGCCGCGCTCCGCGACGTCAAGCGCAATCCCGAGTGGCGATTCGTCCGCGAGGGACCGACCTGGCACGGCCGCCGCGTCGCGGCCTGGAAGGAGCTCTTCTCATGATGACGACCGATCGATGGACCGAGGCGCTCGACAGGTCGCGCGAAAGCGTGCTCGCCGCGGGACGCACGGGCCGGTACGCGGCGGCCGCGCTCGCTCAGGCCACGGCCGCGCGCATGGTGGCAGCGTGGACCCTCGCGCCCGCCCCCGTCGACCCCGTCGCGCACGTCGAAGCCGGGCATGCCGACGCGCGCCGACATCTCGTCCGGCTCCTCGAGCACGGCCCGTCCGTCGAGGTGCGATCACCCATGACCAACCAGATCTTTTCTCGGCTGACCCAGAGCGGGGCCGGCCGCGCGCGGATCGACTACACGTCTGTAGAAACCTACACGTACACGCCCCGGAAGCCCCTGCGCCGCGTGCTCGACCATGCCCTCGACCACCTGAACCAGATCGATCAGTGGCAACTGTGGCGGCGGGATGGCGTCGTGCCGACACCCACGGACGGCTGGGTGCCCTCCACGGTGACGCTCCCGGAAGATCGTCTCCCCCTGACCCGCGCGGACCTCGATGCCTGGCTCTGGCGCATCGACCAGGCCGTGCGCCTTCTCGCTCAGCGCGCCGCCGGCCTCACCGACGATGAGCTGGACTGGCTGCCGCCCGACGGCGGCTGGCCGCTGCGCCGTGTCCTGCACCACGTCGCGCGCTCCGAGATGCTCTATGCCGCCTCCCTCGACGAGGCGCTCCCCGATGATCCGGTCGCGCGCTACGCCGAGGCCGTCTCTCGGTTCCATGCGCGCCTCACGGCCGCGCAGGCGCGGGGCATCGATGGGTCCATCGCCTACCCGAACCTGTACGGCACGATGTTCACCCCGGAGAAGGTCGTGGGCGAGCTGCTGTCATGCGAAGGCGAGGTGCTCGCGCAAACCATGTAGGCGCCTCGCTCTGCCTCGGCCCTCGTGATAGAGTTCCCCGGTCCCTCGCATTCGGCGGAGGCGGAGGCCTCATGGCAATGACGGCATGATTCGACCACGCGATTTCGCCCCGGCCATCACGCTTGCCTGCGCCCTGCTCCTGGGCGCCCTCGCTGGCCCCGCCGCGGCCCAGACGAAGCCCGAAGGCGAGATGCGCTGGGCCCTCTACGTGACGCTGTCGCCCGTCTGGTTCGATCCGGCCGAGGTGTCGGGCCAGCTCACTCCCTTCTGGGTCCTCTACGCGATTCACGACGCGCTCGTGAAGCCGATGCCCGGCAATCTGATGAGCCCCAGCCTGGCCGAATCCTGGACGGTCAGCGCCGACCAGCGCGTCTACGAGTTCAAGCTGCGCGAGGGCCTCAAGTTCCACAACGGCGATCCCTTCACCGCCGAGGACGTGAAGTTCAGCTTCCATCGCGCCAAGGGCTCCAAGGTCCTCCGCGACAAGGTCCGGGAGGTGGTCGTCGTCAGCCCCTCGCGCGTGCGCTTCGTCCTGCACGAGCCCTGGCCGGACTTCATGACCTTCTACGGCACCATGGTGTCGGGGGCGGGCTGGGTCGTGCCCAAGAAGTACATCGAGCGTGTGGGCGACGACGGCTTCAAGAATGCCCCCGTGGGGCTCGGGCCCTACAAGTTCGTGAGCCATACTCCCGGTATCGAGCTCGTGATGGAGGCCAACGAGAGCTACTGGCGGAAGGTCCCCTCGGTGAAGCGGCTGGTCTACAAGAGCGTGCCGGAGAGCACCACGCGGCTCGCCATGCTGAAGCGGGGCGAGGTCGACATTGCCTACCTCCTCGACGTCCCCCAGGCGCAAGAGGTCAAGCGTGATCCCAACCTCAAGCTGGCCTTCTCCGGCGGCATCGCCATCTTCTACCTGGACTTCCTCGATCAGTGGGATCCGAAATCCCCGTGGCACGACCGGCGGGTGCGACTGGCCGCCAACTACGCCATCGATCGTCAGGCCCTGAGCGACGCGGAGACGCTGGGCGCGTCCAAGCCCGCGGGCAACCACGTCCCGCGGACCTTCGAGTTCGCGCTGCCTCTCGAGCCCTACCCGTACAACCCTGCGAGGGCCAAGCAGCTCCTCGCGGAGGCCGGCTACCCCAACGGCTTCGACGCCGGCGAGCTGCACCAGCTTCCCCCCTACTTCTCGCTGGGCGAGGCGATCGTCCAGTACATGCAGGCGGTGGGCATCCGGTTGAAGATGCGGCCCATGGAGCGCGGAGCCTACATCGCGCTGATCGCGTCGAAGAAGGCGAAGGGGCTGTGCGTCTGCTCGACCGCCCTCTATGGCAATGCCGCCTCGCGCATCTCCGAGATCATCCCGAGCGACGGGGCGTACGCTTACGGCGGCTACCCCGACATCGACGCCCTCTACAAGCAGCAAGCCGTGGAGATGGACCGCAAGAAGCGGGAAGTCATGCTGCACCAGATCCAGCGGCTCGTCTACGAGCGCGTGCGCTATGGCCCGATCTACGAGTACATCTGGCCCAGTGGAATCGGCCCGCGGGTGGCCGAGCCCGCGCTGATGCTCATCAATCCGTACCCGTGGTCGGCGCCCCTCGAGGACGTGCGACTCAAGAAGCAGTGACGCACGGCCGCCACCCAGGAGTAACGCAAGATGGCTGACGAGCTTTCGACGATTCTCGAGACGACGCAGGCGGAGCGCCTCGCCACGGGCTTCGTGTTCACGGAAGGGCCCCTCTGGCATCCCGACGGCTTCTACTACTTCGTCGACGTTCGATCCAGCGTGCTCTACCGGCTGACTCCCGGCCGCGCGCACGAAGTCGTCCGCGAGAAGACGGGCGGGGGCAACGGCACCACCTTCGACCTCCAGGGCCGGCTCGTCCTCTGCGAGGGGGAGAACAGGCGCGTCACGCGCACGGCCGGCGACGGGCGCATCGAGGTCCTCATGGATCGCTTCGAGGGCAAGCGCCTCAACCGACCCAACGACGTCGTGTGCAGGTCGGACGGGAGCATCTACTTCACCGATCCCGGCCTGCGCGTGCCTCTGGGCGAGCGCGAGCTGCCGTACGCCGGCGTCTATCGCGTCGCGCCCGACGGCACGCAGAGCCTGGTCGCCGACTTCGAGTATCCGAACGGCCTCGCCTTCTCCCCCGACGAGCGCAGGCTCTACGTGGCCAACACGCGCTGGGCGCAGTACATCCACGTGCTCGAGCTGGATGCCGCCGGCAAGATGATGCGCCGGCGCATCTTCGCCGACATGTCCTCAGACGAGACGGATGGCGTGCCCGACGGCATGAAGGTGGACGTGGAAGGCCGGGTCTACTGCACGGGCCCGGGCGGCACGTGGGTCTTCGCCCCCGACGGGTCCCCGCTCGGCATCATCCGCACCCCCGAGGTGCCGGCCAACCTCGCCTTCGGCGGCCCCGACCTCAAGACGCTGTTCTTCACCGCCCGCACGTCGGTCTACACGATGCGCGTCAAGGTGCCGGGACAGCCACATCCGTATTACAAGACCCGCGCGAGGTAGGCATGGCCATCAAGTTCGGAACGTTCCTGCTGATGCAGTCGCCCTCCGCGCGCTCGTCCCAGGAGATCTATTCGCGGGCCATCGACATCGCCCAGGCCGCCGAGACGCTCTCCTTCCGCAATGTCTGGCTCGCCGAGCATCACTTCTCGACCTACGGCTATCTCTCGCGGCCCGCGCAGCTCGCCACGTTCATCGCGGCCAAGACCACGCGGCTCCGCGTGGGCACGGCCGTCATCGTGGTTCCCCTCCACCACCCGCTCGTGATCGCCGAGGAGATCGCCACCCTCGATCAGCTGGCGGGCGGGCGCGTGGACATCGGGCTGGGCCGCGGCTATCAGCACTACGAGTTCGAGCGGCTCGGGCTCGAGCTCGACAGCGCGCGCAGCCGGTGGGAAGAATCCGTCGACGTCATTCTCAAGGCCTTCCAGGGCGAGCCCTTCAGCTACGAGGGCAAGCTCTTCACCATCCCCGAGACCTCTGTGTTTCCACAGCCACTGCAGAAGCCACACCCGCCCATCTGGGTCACCGCGCAGAGCCCGGAGTCCATCGAAGCGACCGTGCGCCGCGGCTTCAACGTCCTCACCGGCGGCTTCGGGGTGCCTCTCGAGCGGATGGGCGAGTTCCGTCGCCTCTTCGACCGGCTGGTGGCCGAGGTCAAGCCCGCGCGGCCGCTCGAGGTCGGCGTGCAGCGCGCCGTCTACGTGACGGACAGCGCCGCGGACGCGCGGGCGGCCGCCGAGGAAGCCCGGTGGAACATGCGGGTGACGCTGAGCCTGCGCAACCACTACGAGCGCGTGGAGCGTGGACGCGCCATTGCCGTGCCCGCGCCCAAGGAGCCCGACACCGACGACCTGCTGGACCGCTACCTGGTCATCGGCACGCCCGACACGTGCATCCGTCAGATCAAGCGCATCCAGGAGCTGGTGGGCATCACGCACTTCAACTGCAGCTTCTGGTTCGGCGACCTCGAGCACCCGCGCATCCTGCGCTCCATGGAGCTCTTCGCTCGCGAGGTCATGCCCGCCTTCAGCTAACGCCGACTCACACTTCCCACCAGCGGGCAACTTCGGCCTCGAGGCGCGTGGGGTCCGGATAGTCACGCCCGACCTCGTGGATTGCCTCTTCCGCTTCGATCTCCGTCGGCACGAGATCATGCGGGCTGACCGCGAAATCGTAAACCGAGAGCGACTCGGTCGGCAGAATCGCGTCGAGCGAGGCGACCTCGACGTGGCGGTGTCGCAGCACCAGCTCGTACACGCGGCGGTAGACGAGCGGGTCGTAGAATACGACCGTGTTGGTCGCGCTCACGCCGGCCGCGCTGCTCGCCAGACCGAGCTGGCCCGCCACCTCCGCGAGCTCGCGCCAGAGATCGTGTAGGACGCTCGGCGGCGCGTCCTCGCGCTCGCGGGGATGGAGCGGGCTTGCCGCCCGGAGGGCCCGCTGCGCCTCCAGGAACCGCCGCACCTCGAACGACGGCACCGCGATCACGAACCGACATGACTTTGCTGAGAGCAGAGCCTCGGCCCCGTCGTCGCGCCGCCGCGCCAGCTCGACGAAGCGGCTGCCCACGAAAGGGGTCTCACCGGCGAGCAGATGCCGCGGATCGCGATGACGCTCGCTCCACAGGACGAGCGCCCGCCGCGCCCAGAGCCCGGCGGCCTTGCGGATGACCGGATGGGTGACGCCCTCGAGCAGCGGATATCGCCGGCCGGCCACGGTCGCCTCGAACACCGGGCGCGCCACGTCCCACTGCAGCAGGTGCACGCTCCGGCCGCTCCCCGCCGCGAGGTGCACGAGCTGATGGACGAGGAGGCTCTTGCCGGTGCCGGGCAGGCCGGCGAAGAACACCATGCGTTGCCGGCTCAACGCGCGCAGCTGCTCCGTCAGTCGCTTGTCGGCATCGACGACGAGCCGACCGCGGTCCGGCTCACGCTCGGTCACGCGCGTTCGCGAAGGGTCGGCCGGACATCCCGCTCGAGGAACTCGACCACCGCCTCGGAGAAAGCGTCGTTCTGGTCGCCGGCCACCATGTGCGCGGCGCCGCCCACGTCCACGAGCTTGGCGCCGGGGATCTGCGCGAGGAACTCCCGCACGCCCTCCTCGGTGACCACGTCGCTGAGCTTGCCTCGCACGAGCAAGGTAGGAACCCGGATGCTTCGCATGGCCGCCTGGAAGAGCGCCTGAAAGTCGCTGGGCGGAACCTCGGTGCGGCCCCGGTCGAGAAACTTCGGGTCCCAGTGCCAGTACCAGCGCCCATCGCGCCTCTGGCGCAGCACCTTCATGAGCCCGGCCTGATTCACGCGCCGCGGGCGATTCGGGGTATACGCCGCGATGGCCTCGGCCGCTTCCTCCAGGGTGGCGAATCCCCGCAGGCCGGAGCTCATGAAATCTCGAATCCGCTGGACGCCGGCGGGGTTGGTGCGATGCACGACGTCCACGATCACGAGGGCGCTCGACACCACGCGATCGGAGCCGCCCTCGGCGAGCATGGCCGTCACGCCGCCGAGCGAGGCGCCCACGAGCACGGGCGGCCGGCCGAGCTGGTCGACGACGGCGACGCAGTCGGCCGCGTAGGTCGTGAAGGAGTAGTCGCCGTTGAGCGCCCACTCGCTGTCGCCGTGGCCGCGCAGGTCGAGGGAGACGGCCCGCCAGCCGTGTCCGGCCAGGACCTGCGCCGTGTTGCCCCAGGCGTGGCGCGTCTGGCCACCGCCGTGCATGAGGAGCACTGGCCAGTCGCGATCGTCGCCCCACACGTCGGCGACCAGGTGGATGCGCTCGAAGCCTTCGAACCGCACCGTCCTCGGATCCATGGTCGTGACGATACGGTCCGCCGGCGCGCGAGCGCAAGCGTCGCGGGCGCCGATCAGACCGACTTCAACGTCTCGTAGACAGCGCTCTCGAGCTGGCCGTAGAGCTTCAGCACCCGTTGATCGGCGAAGGGAAGGATCTGGGTCATGATCAACCCGGTGACGCGCTTGGCCGGATCGATCCAGTAATAGGTGTTGAAGATCCCGCCCCAGCTCACGGTGCCCGCGCTCCGACCGTTCGGCCCGGGCTGCATGTTGAGCATGTAGCCCAAGCCCCACCTGATCTGCGCACCCGGGAAGAGATCGACGTCGTTCGACCGCGCGGGACTCTCCGTCTTCATGATGCCAGCGGGGATATCGCCGGTGTGGTTCTTGTTCATCAGCGCCACCGTCTCCGGGCGCAGGATACGCGCGCCGTTGAAGCTCCCCCCGTGCAGCAGCATCTGCAGGAAGGTGAGGTAGTCGCGCGCGGTCGAGTAGAGAGGACCGCCCCCCGACCAGAACTCGGGGGTGAACGCGGCTTCCAGCGGCTGGGGCACGAGCGTGCCGTCTGGCTGGCGCTGATGCACGCGGGCCTGGCGCGAGCGCTGTTCGTCGGAGGTGCGGTAGCCGCTGTCCCTCATGCGGAGGGGCCCGAAGATCCTCTCGCGGAAATACACGTCGAGCGGCTGCCCGCTCATCTCCTCGACCAGGCGCCCCACCCAGTCGGTGTTCACGCCATATTCCCATTTGTCGCCCGGGTCGAAGACGAGGGGCATGCGGATGGCTGCGACCTTCCCTGTGGCCGTCGAGGGCATCCCCGAGGCCTTGACGTAGCGGACCATGTTCGCGTCCCAGATCTCATAGCTGAACCCGGCCGTGTGGGTCAGCAGGTGACGCAGCGTGATCGGGCGCTTGGCGGGCCGCAGCTTCGGCACCCCCGAAGCGTCGAACCCGTCCAGCACCTGGGGCGACCCGAGCGCGGGGTCGATGTTCGGCACCGGCTCCTCGAGCTTGACCTTGCCCTGCTCGACGAGCTGCATCGCCGCCACAGAGGTGATCGCCTTGGTCATCGAGGCGACGCGAAACACGGTGTCGAGAGTCATGGGCGGGGTCTGGTCGAGGGCGCGCACGCCGAAGGCGCCCTCGTAGAGGAGGCCCCTGGGCGTGGCGGCCATGGCCACCACGCCGGGCACTTCTCTGGCGTCGACGGCCTGCTTCAGCACGCCGTCGATGCGAGCGCGCGATAGCGGCGCGCTTCCCTGAGCATGGGCACGCCCGCTCGTGACCGGGCTCGCCACTCCGACCGACGTGGCGACGGCAACGGCGGCGGCTCCCTTCAACAGGTCACGGCGACTGGGCGATGTTGGCGTCATTGTCCCCTCACCCTGTCCTCTCCCCATGGGGGATAAGGATCGAAAATGGATCCTTCGGCCTCCGCTCGCCTCTGGTGGCGGCGAGAATGAACCCGAGGGCAAGGCAAGTCAAGGCACACGTCAGCAGCAGACACAGCATTGCAAACGGGCTCGGACTCTGGTGGACTAGGCGCTCACCCCCACCGGGCAAGCTGGCGGAGTCTCCACAGGAGGATCAGGCCATGGCCAAAGGGACGCTGATCGCGGCGATGAACATCGGGCAGGCGGCCGAGGACGAGTTCCACGACTGGTACGACACGGAGCACGTGCCCGAGCGGCAGCGCGTGCCGGGCTTCCTCGCGTGCCAGCGCTGGATCGGGGCACAGGATCGCAAGGTCTCCGTCGCCACGTACGATCTCGAGACGGTCGCCGTGCTGAAGAGCCCGGCCTATCTCGCCATCGGCGGCGAGAACCTGTCGCCGTGGTCGAAGCGCGTGACCGGCAAGGTCGAGCGCCTGATGCGCTTCGAGGGCGACCAGATCCTGCCCGGCGATCAGCTCCCGCCCGAGAAGGCGGGCGGCCTCCTGCTGAACGCCATGAACATCGCGCCCGAATTCGAGGCGGAGTTCAACGAGTGGTACGACAAGGAGCACATCCCGGCCCTGAGCGCCGTCCCCGGCGTCCTGTGCGCGCGGCGCTTCCGCGGCAGCGGCAACCGCAAGTACGTGGCCCTCTACCATCTCGACTCGCCCGAGGTGCCGGACTCCGCGGAGTGGAAGAAAGCGCGGGAGAGCGACTGGACGAGCCGCCTGCAGCCGCAATTCCGCGATCACCTGCGCCTCGTTCTCCGGCGCTACGCTCGCGGCCGCTAGCGACGTGGTCGACCCAACGCGCAGTCACTTCCTACCCGAGGAGTGAGCCATGATTCTCGAGCGCTTCAAGGTTCCTGAGAAAGACCAGGTCCTCGTGTCGGAAGCGGCGCTGCGGCGGACGGTGACGCAGATCTTCGAGAAGCTCGGCGTGAGCCCGGAGGATTCCGCGGAAGCGGCGGATGTGCTGACCATGACCGACCTGCGCGGCGTCGAGACGCACGGCGTGTCGAACATGCTCCGCGCGTACGTCCGGGACTACAAGGCCGGCAAGCTCGATCCCCGGCCCGGCTGGAAAGTGGTGCGAGAGTCTCCCGGCACCGCGGTGATCGACGCCGAGCGGCGCCTCGGCGTCATCGTCGGACCGAAAGGGATGCGGCTGGCCATGGACAAGGCCCGCCGCGTCGGCATCGGCGTGGTCACCGTCTTCAACAGCGGCCACTTCGGCGCCATCGGCCACTACGCCATGCAGGCCGCCCAGGAGGACATGGTCGGCGTGTGCTTCACGGGGGCCGGCCTCAGTGTGGTTCCCACCTTCGCCACCAAGCCCCTCCTCGGCACCAACCCGATCGCCCTCGCGGCCCCCGCCCGCCACGAGGCGCCCATGCTCTTCGACGCCGCGACCTCCGCGATCGCCGGCAACAAGATCCGGTTGGCCATGCGCGTGGGCTCGCCCCTTCTCCCGGGCTGGGTGACGGACAAGGAAGGCACGCCGATCATGGAGGAGAAGCCCGTCTTCGACCGCGAGGAGATCTTCCAGGCGCCCCTCGGGGGGACCCGGGAGCAGGGCTCCCACAAGGGCTACGGGTTCGCCCTCATGGCCGAGGTCCTGTCCACGCTCCTCGCGGGCGCCCTGCCCACGATGCTCGTGCCGGGGAGCGGATCCAAGAACCACTTCGCCGCGTACCACATCGAGGCCTTCACCGACCTCGAGCAGTTCAAGACGACCATGGACGAGATGCTCAAGACCTTGCGCACGGCCAAGCCGATGGCGGGACAGGAGCGCGTGCTCTATCCCGGGCTCTCGGAAGCGGAAGAGGTCCTGCATCGACGCGCCCACGGCATCCCGCTGCACAAAGAGGTGCTGCAGTGGTTCGCGGAGTGCACGAGCGAGATGGGGCTGGCGCCGCTCGCTCAGTGAAAGTGCACCCCGCCGTCGATGTTGAGGACCTGGCCGGTGACGCTGTCGGCGCGACAGAAGGCGACCACCTGCTGCGCGATATCGGCGGCGCTCGCCGTGCGCTTCAGCACCGCTTGCTCCTTCACCATCCGGACCACCGCTTCGGGTATGCGCGCGGCCATGCGGGTGCCTTCCACGAGCCCCGGCGCGACGCAGTTCACGGTGATCTCCGGCGCGAGGGCCACGGCCAGGCAGCGCGTCAGGTGGATGAGGGCGGCCTTGCTGCAGGCGTAGGCGATGCTGCTCCCGGCGGGAACGAGGCCGGCGACCGAGGCGATGTTCACGATCCGGCCCGCTCCCTGCTCGCGCATGTGACGCGCGGCCGCCCGGGCGAGGACGAAGGGGCCGCGGGCATTGGTCGCGAAGATCCTGTCCCAGATCTCCACGCTGAGCGCGTCGAGGTCGGCGAAGGGGATGCCGGTGTTCCACGCGGCATTGTTGATCAGCACGTCGAGCCGTCCGAAGCAGCCCGCGGCACGGTCGACGGCGGCCGCGGCGGCCCCGGAGTCGGCCTGATCGATCTGGACGGCGTCTGACTGCTGGCCGAGCGTCTTGACCGCGGCGCAGACGTCCAGCGCGGCGGCGCTGTTTCCGTTGAATCCCACCACGATATCGGCTCCGGCCATGGCCAGGGCCTGCACGATGCTGGATCCGATCCCTCCGGACCCTCCGGTGACGAATGCCACTCGGCCTTTCAAGTCCATGATCCCTCCGCGAGCCTCAGAGTTTTCGCCAGCTTGGAGACTCCGACGGTCGTGATAGTAGCAGAACGCCCCGAGGGAGAATCGCCTGCCCCCGCCGTCTGGAAGTGTCGTCTGGAAGTACCCGATGCAGGCCCCGTGGCACGGTATAATCACGCGTCAAAGGGGGTGATCACGTGGCCAAGGGAACGGGCATGCGGAAGGAAAAGAAGAAGCCGAAGCAGAAGAAAAAGTAGCGCCGGATGGTCCGGTCGCTTCTCCTGAGCTGCGAGTCTGTCAGCAAGGCTTAC